>DUEJ01000099.1 GCA_011192175.1 Thermoflexia bacterium | reverse complement strand
GGCGAGTTAGCACCCGGGTCTTTCCCGAACCAGGCCCGGCCAGAATCAAATGTGGGCCTTGAGTAACCGTAACTGCTTCACGTTGCCGCGCGTTCAGTTTTTTTAATAAGGGATTGTTATTCATAGACATGGCATCATTGTAACACGTCCGTCAGAGAAGTGAAGTAAAGTAACGCTCCCTTCCCTTAAAAAATAAACCATGAGGGCTATTATTAGTAGCCCTCATGGTCACGAAACTAATTCACTGGAAATTACGCTGGCTATTTTACGCCGTTTTCAGCAGACTAGCCCTCGCCCTCCTCCCCCCGTGCCGGCAGCTGCAACTCCACCGGCAGATCGGGCGCCTGGTTCCAGGCCGCGGCATGTTCCGCAACCACTCCTGGCATCGTATAGGCTTGCGTGCCCCCACGGGTTAAAATCACTGCGCCGGCGGCTAGAGCGAAGAGGGGGAAGATCAAAGCCGCATACAGACAATCGGAGATCAAATTGACCAACACCGCTAACAGAGTGATGAGGGCCGTGCCCAGCAAAGTCGCCGGGACCAGGGTATTCTCGGTAACTTTGAAGAGACCGTGCAAGATACGCTCCCCCAACATGGCCCCTAGCGCCACCCAACCCAGGGCGACGCCTATGCCCACTACCACGGCAGCCAACAACGCGATGGGGCTAAGACAGATAGTCAGCATTAAGATCGCTATGACTACTCCTGCACCTAGGAGGGCCAGCGCCCCCACCCCAAATGAGAGTAGCGGGACCTCCACCAGAGCTTGCCCCACCTGCTGCAATTGCGGGGGCCAAACCGTGGCCATCAGCAACGCAAACAAGATCAGGGCCAGAATGGTCAATAGAGCGCGCGTCCAATGCCAGAGCAGCGTCAACCACGGGGGTTTCTGAGGCGAGAGCTCACCGGTTTCCCCTCTCCCGATCGGCAGCTCCCAATGAAAATCGCTTTCGTCCACTGGCACTATCTCACCACTAACAGTTGCCGTCTCAGCTTGAGAGATGCCGCCAATCGCAGAAACATCTCCGAGCACCTCGGCCAGCTCCCGCAAATCTACCGCACCGGCACAGAATAAATCTCCTTCAACCCGTCCGTTTATCTCGGCTGCTCCAAAGACCGTCAGATCGCCGTCCACCAGGGCGGCTTCATCAACTATCGCTGTGCCGAACGCCACTAAATCCCCTTGAAATTCCGAGTGTTCCTTTAGCCGCACTGGCCCAAAAACAACCAGATCACCGGTAACGCTATCTTCTGCGGAAAGGGTGTAAGGGCCGAAATGCACCCCTCCTCCTCCTTGAGCCGCCAGCACCGGTATGGCCCCCAAACTCAAAAGAGTTACCAGCAATAATACTAAACTCCATCGCTTGATCATAAATTCCTCCTAAATTAGTCTAAAGTCTAAAGTCTGAAGTCTGAAGTCTGAAGTTGGCAGTCATTCCAGGTAGACCGCTGAACGCCGTTTATTGACGAGGACTAGGGTGGCGGTTGCAGCTAACGTCCCATTAAATATCAAGGAGAAGTACAAGAGTGCACTTATGCCCAATAACAGGCGCAACAAGGTGTTCTTCAAGGCGCTGGCACTCACCCAGACCCGCATCAGCGTCTGGAGTAACAGCTCTCGCGAGGTCAACAACACATCGCCAACGTTCAGGATGTCGCGCAGATAATTGCTCCCCGTCGTCAAGATTAATAGCCAGACCAGCAATATCAAGAAGAAGGCGCTGAGCAAGCCGACTGCATAGCGCCGCCGGCGAGCATGTTCCAGTCTGGCTAGCGTGCGGTCAGCGAAGCCCTCCGGCGGCGCGGGAACGGGTGTGGATTTGAAGAGCGCTTCCACTTCCAGCCAGGCGCTCCACTCCGCCTGGCAACGTGGACAGGTAGCCAGGTGTTGCTGCCAAGCGTGTTTCTCTGCGGGGGTCAACCGCTCCGCTAATGCCAGCTCCCACCAGCCGGTAGAGTGCATTTTCAACAGAGATTTATCTCTAACTTGTGTGCCCATCTTGCCTCTCCTTCAACAACTCTCTCGCCAATGCGCGCCGCGCTCGGTAGAGCCGTGATTTGATTGCCGATTCTGTCAGCGTGGTCACCGCTGAGATTTCTGCATAAGACAACTCTTCCCAATAGAAGAGCGTTACCAGCGAGCGGTCTTGGGGGCTGAGTATCGCCAACAGATCGCGCACCTGTTCCGCTTGTTCTTTGCGCAGCAGGTGCCGCTCCGGACTGATAGCTGAGCCAGCTTTCCATTCCCATGCCCCATCTTCTCCCATGTCGTCTAGCGAAACAGTGAATTTACGCCGGCGCAACCGGTCAATGCAGAGATTCGAGGTCACTCGCAAGAGCCAGGGGCGCAGGGGCCGCTCTAGATCAAAAGAATCCAGATTATTGATCCCTCTGACCAAAGCCTCTTGGGCTGCATCCTCGGCATCTTGGGGCGTCCCTAACATGCGATAACAGAGAGCATACACCGGCGCTTGATATTCCTCTATTAGCCAGCGGATAGCCGCCTGATTGCCATCCTGGGCCGCTCTTATTCGCTTTTGCTCCATTTCCATCCTATCACATGTACGCAGTGCCTAGTTCAAAGTTGCAAACAGGTAGCTAGGGCTGAAAACCGAAAAGGACGACAGCTTAGCTGTCGTCCTTTTACAATTCGGACTAACTATCTCTAGCCCCTATGGAAGATCGGCAATCGACACGAATTCGCGCTCCTCGTGCTCTTCGCTCTCTACGCGCTCTTCGCGCTCCTCATCTTCCCAGAGTGTGCCCTTGGGTAGTTCTTTTTCGATATGCACACCTTCAAATTCCTCTAGCGGGCCATCAGCACACTCAATATCACCACGATACCCAGTGCCGGCCGGAATCAGCTTGCCAATGATCACGTTCTCTTTAAGGCCATAGAGAGGATCCTCGCAACCTTCTACCGCCGCGTTAGAGAGGATCTTAATGGTATGTTGGAATGAGGCGGCAGAAAGGAATGAATCCGTATTTAGTGACACCTTCGTGAGTCCTAGTAATACCTGCCGGGCGCGTGCCGGTTTCCCGCCCTGCTGCACAATTCCGCGATTAGCCTTCTCCACTACTAAGCGGTCCACCAAATCACCCGGCAGGAATTCCGTATCGCCGGTCTCTGTGATCAACACCATGCTTAACATCTTCCGAATGATAACCTCAAAGTGTTTATCGTTGATGTTAACCCCTTGAGAACGATATACTTGCTGTATCTCATTCAATAAGTGCCGCTGTACCGCCTCGCGCCCTTGAACTTCCAAGACACGATGCGGGTTAGGCACGCCCTCATAAAGCTGTATCCCCGCACTCACCTGCTCGCCCTCAGAGACCAGCAACCGCGCGGAAGGCAAAACTTCGTACTCCCGTTCTTCTGTCACATCATAGCGGCAGGTAATTTCGCGGCCCTCACGACGCACATAGCCCTTGTCCGGTGCGCGAATTTCCTCGTTGGTCTCATCATTGCGAGCCAAAATAGCGTATTCCTTGACCCTATCGCCATCTTCAGCGTAAATCTCCCACCCCGGGGGGATTATATGCGTCGTTTCTTGGGTTTGAGTATCAACAATCCGCACCAACGTCATATCGCCTTCGCGGGTGATATAGACAATGCCCCCGATATCAGTAATCTCGGATTCACCTTTTGGGGATTTGCGGGCCTCTAGCAGCTCTTCGACGCGGGGCAAACCACTGGTGATATCACCCACAGAACTCGCCGTACCACCAGTGTGAAAAGTACGCAGGGTCAACTGCGTGCCAGGCTCACCAATGGATTGAGCGGCGATCACCCCTACGGGCAAACCAACTTCTACTGGTTTACCACGCCCCAAATCGCGGCCATAGCAGAGAGCACAGATACCATGCTCTAATTCACAAGTCAACGGCGAGCGCACATAGATTGCATTCACTCCTGCCTCTTTGATCAAAACGAGCTTGTCTTCATCAATCTCCATGTTCCGCTCAACCAGAATCTCTCCTGTCTCTGGATGCACTACCGGCGCGGCCGCGATGCGCGCTAGTATCCGTTCTTCCAACTCCTCGCCAGCGATCTCATCTTCGCGGCTAATCCAAAACCCTTTGCGCGTGCCGCAGTCCACGGCGTTGATGATGATGTCCTGAGCGGTATCCACCAACCGCCGGGTTAAATAGCCTGCATCCGCAGTGCGTAACGCCGTGTCGGCCAAGCCTTTGCGCGAACCGTGGGTAGAAATAAAGTATTCCAACCCGGTTAGCCCTTCCCGCAAGTTGGAGAGAATTGGCAACGGAATAATACGACCAGAAGGGTCTGCCATCAAGCCCCGCATCCCTGCAATCTGGGAGATGGGCCCATACCCACCTTTAGAGGCCCCGGATTTTGCCATCACGGCAATCGATCCAAAGGGATCTAATCCCTCTGCTACTGCCTGTGAAACCGCCTCGCGCACGCCTGACCAAATCTCAATGACTCGGTTATATTGCTCTTCTTCAGTCAGCAACCCGCGTCGATACTGCCGCTCAATCTCCGTGACTTTCTGTGTCGCCGCATCTATAATTCTCTGACGCTTCTTAGGCACCGTCAAATCATAAATTGAAATCGTGATGCCAGAGAGAGTAGCGTATTCGAAACCGATCAGTTCAATCTGCTCCGCGAATTCCACTGTCGTTTCACGTCCCAACTGCCGGTAACAGAGCGCAATCAGATCGTTCAAATCGCCTTTATCCAAGGCGCGATTGATGAAACGGAGCTTATTAGGCACAATGCGATTGAAGAGCGCACGCCCCACGGTCGTCCGCATTAATTCCCCCGGCGCCGTTGACTCTATAGACGGAGCTTCTGCATCTTCCTCTAGCCCCCATTCGGAACTAGTAACATCAGTGGTTTTAGAGAGTAGAATGGGATCATGAATCTGTACCTGTTCCAATGCATAAGCAACTTGCACTTCATCCATATCAATAAAGGCCCGTAGCGGTCTTTCGGCGTTCGGCCGGCCCTCCATCGTCATGTAATAAATACCCAAGCACATATCTTTTGAAGGTCCAATGACCGGATGACCATCAGCCGGTTTAAGGACATTCTTGGAGGCAAGCATCAACGCACGCGCCTCTTCCACCGCCTTCCGGGAAAGCGGCAGATGCACTGCCATCTGATCGCCATCAAAATCGGCGTTAAAGGCCGCGCAAACCAACGGATGGAGATGAATGGCTTTGCCTTCTACCAATACCGGTTCAAAGGCCTGGATGCCCAGCCGGTGCAAGGTCGGCGCCCGGTTAAGCAACACTGGGCGATCCTCGATCACTTCTTCCACCACCTCCCAAACTTCTGGGCGATGCTGTTCAATCAGCCGTTTGGCCGCCTTGACATTGGCCGCGTAGTTATATTCGACCAACCGTTGGATCACAAATGGGCGATAGAGTTCCAACGCCATAGTCTTCGGGAGACCACATTGGTGCATTTTAAGCTTCGCCCCGACCACGATCACCGAGCGTCCTGAATAGTCCACCCGTTTACCCAACAGATTTCGCCGGAAACGTCCTTTCTTCCCCTTGAGCATATCACTCAAAGATTTAAGAGGCCGGCGGCCACGGCGACTCATCGCTTTACCGCGCTGGCTGTTATCAATGAGACTATCCACTGCCTCTTGCAGCATTCGTTTCTCGTTATGGATAATCACCTCCGGAGCTCCCAGATCCAGGAGCCGCTTGAGCCGATTATTGCGATTGATAACTCGGCGGTAAAGATCGTTCAAATCAGAAGCAGCGAAACGGCCGCCTTCTAACTGCACCATCGGGCGTAATTCTGGCGGCAGCACCGGTAAAATTGTCAGGATCAACCACTCTGGTGAATTACCACTCCGGCGCAGCGCTTCCACCACTCGCAGACGGCGGGTAGCCCGTTTACGCCGTGTCTTTGAAGTCCCGTAACGTACCTCGTTCCACAGAGAATCCGCCAGCTCTGCTAAATCCAGATGGCGCAGAATACGATAAATAGCCTCCGCCCCCATCCCCGCGCTGAATACCTGTCCCCATTTCTGACGCAGTTCACGGTAGCGCACCTCATTAAAGAGTTGCATGGTCTGTAAACCCAGTAGCTCCTCCCGTTCCGCCTCGTAACGGTTCTCGATGGATTGCAGCTTCCCCTGTAACTCCTCACGGATGCGGCCGGTTTGAGCCTCCACGAGCACTCTGAGATTATTATTCCCTATGCGGGTATCCTGACTAGCCAGTTTTTCTTGTTCCCGCTCCTGCATCTCACGTTCCAACATCTCCAACGCGTTCTGAGCTACGGTACTGAGCGTAGTATAATGCTCTTGAAGCACTTGTTCCCCACTCTCCACAATCACATTATCTGTGGGAGTAAAGATGATCGGTTCCGAGACTACGCGCCCCATCATGCCCTCCATCCGATCTTGGAGTCGTTGCGCAGCCCCGGCAATCTGATCGGTGCGCGTATCTAACTCATTTCTGAAGTCAAGATGTACCTTCTCCTGCACAGTTTGGCGTCCCTTTTGCACAGCCGCCAACTGCGCCTCTATTTCTGCGATACGTTGTTGCGCTGCCTGCTCCAACAACTCGGTGCGTCCGCGCTCCTGTTCCTCCAACCGGATTAACGCGCGTTCCCGCGCTCCTTCATCAATATTGGTGATGATGTACTGTGCAAAATAGAGCACTCGATCCAGACTTCGTTTCCTAACGTCGAGCAGAATGCTCAAGTGACTGGGCACCCGGCGCGTGTACCAGACATGCGCCACCGGCGCCGCCAGGGTAATATGTCCCATCCGCTTGCGCCGCACCGCAGAACGGGTAACTTCCACGCCACATTTATCGCAGATGATCCCCCGGTAACGGATCCCTTTATATTTACCGCAGTAACATTGGTAATCGTGGGTTGGTCCAAAAATTGCCTCGCAGAAAAGGCCATCTTTTTCCGGACGCAACCGGCGGTAGTTGATAGTTTCGGGTTTAGTTACTTCACCATACGACCAAGATTCAATGACTTCCGGAGAAGCAAGATTAATACGCAGCGCCTTAAACGTCCGTGCTTCCAGAATATGTCCCTCTTGTTCCATTTATCCCCCCTAGCCGAGTTTCCTTACATACAAAAAGAAGCGCCTGAGGTATTCCCGTACTTCTCAGCGCTTCTACAATGAACCCTTCCTCCAATCGACATAGCTGAAGCCATTATAGTCGCAGCACACTAAAAGTCAATTACATAGAAAAGCTGGTAGTCAGATCGTCATTAGTCAGGTAGTCGTCACCAGTCAACACTAAGCCGTTAAATTTTTGACCTTCGACCTTTGACCTTTGACTTTTGACTTTTGTCATTCGACCTGCAACTTCCCGCCCCCTACCGTCTACCGTAAATGGTAATCTTCAAATCCACAGGTATAATTTGCTCCATACACGTATGCTTACCCGCAAGGAGATGATTTATGCGCTATCCACGCTCAGCAGGGATTTTATTGCACCCGACCTCATTACCCGGTCGCTTTGGGATTGGCGACCTGGGAGAAACGGCTTATCGTTTTGTCGATTTTCTAGTTGAAAGTGGGCAAGCGCTCTGGCAGATCCTCCCCCTCGGACCCACTGGCTATGGCGATTCACCGTATCAATGTTTTTCGGCCTTTGCCGGTAATCCGCTGTTGATAGATTTAGAGGCGTTGCAAGCGGTCGG
>DUEJ01000098.1 GCA_011192175.1 Thermoflexia bacterium | reverse complement strand
TCGGTGAGGACTAGCTCTAATTTCTCCTGGGGCGTACCATGCGCCGAGGCCAAGAGCGCGAGAGAAACGTCATCGTCGTTCGTCGCCTGCACCTCCAGCCCGATCCCCTCGCGTTCGCGGAGCAGATAAAGGCCGTAGCCGCACCGCGTAAATGGCACATCCGCACCGGGGGCCGGCAGTTGCAAATTATGCGCTGGCACGGCGAGAATTTCGTCCGGCCAAGCGTTGACCTCTGGCTCAATCCAACCCGCGCTTAGTTGTAGGAGCCAACCGGCAATTAGCAGCGCGCCACCGCCGCAGATTACTCCCTGGCGCACCCGTGACCAGCGTGGCAACTCGGGCCATTGCTCGATCAGGGTCGCTAAACGCACCGTTAAGGCCAACGCTAACAGCGCCAGGAGTAGTCGTTGAGGCCAAGAGCTCCGAATGGTCAGTAATCCCAACGTAGCCAGAGGGGTGGTCCATGCGCCCCTAGTGGAACGCACTTCAGCTAGCCAGCGAGTAAAATCAACCGTTTCTCTGGGGGAAAGCGGGGCTTGCGGCAAGAGCAACGTGAGGAGTAATAACAAGAGCAATCCAGTTAGTAGCCCTAGCAGGAAAGTCCCCTTGCCCAGCCACTGCCAAATTCGCTCTACCGCCTCTTGCATGCGTGTATGCTCCTCTTGGGTATCATCAAAAAGACCCCGTGGACGCGGGGCCTCAGAGCCACCCGTCGGATTCGAACCGACGACCCGTCGCTTACGAAGCGACTGCTCTACCTGCTGAGCTAGGGTGGCAACTACGCGATTCATTATACTTAAAGCGGTTAATTAGTCAATAAGTTAATCAGGCGATTGGGAAATCTGCTATCCCCGTCTCTATCTCTAACAAGGAGAAACTGTCATTGCCTCGCCACTTGAGTTACCGGGTGAACTCTGTTAGGACTTTCGCTAACGACACTTTCTAACCGCTAATGCACACGAATGAACGTCAATTGGCGGTTTAGCTGCCTAGCGAGCGAAATTCCTATCTGTAATGGCTGCGGGGCGGCTCTTTTGCTGTTTTGGTACATATCAAGTACAATTAGCCACATGAGACATATTTACTGGATTATCAAAGAAGAACTGGCCGGACGTCCGGGCCCCACGCGCGCCCCATGGGATCCCGGGGAACTCTACCGGGGAGGCATCCGTACCGTAATTTCTCTAGCCACGGAGGTCAAGGTGTGTGATCTGACGGTTTACCGGTTGAACCATCACCGCGCCCAATTCCCGCCCCTGTTTCTGAACTCCGCCGGCCTGCAAAAGGCGTTCCTATATGAAGCATTGTCAATATGGAAATTTATTGACGCTCAACTGGCTGCCGGGAATCCCACGCTAGTACACTGTTACGCCGGCAATGACCGCACCGGGGCCATTCTAGCCGGCTACCTGGTGCTCTACCGAGGCTGGACCCCAGAGGCGGCTATTCGTCAGGTCCGCGACCTCCAACCGCACGCCCTGGAAGCCGCCGGGTACGCCGAGGCGGTTCAGCGTTTGAAACCAAACCAGTTACCTGATCCCCGAACATTACTCTGATTCCGCCACACCGATATTCGGCGTACAGCTAAGGCGCAGAGATTTGGGAATCAACCTTCAGGAGTTACTACCCGGCCACTCTGCAAAATTCACGAGCGGACGCAGATTTTCGCAGATAAAATCCAAAATCAGCGTTTATCAGCGTCCTAATTTGACTTTCAACTCGTAACTTACATCGAGACCAAAACATGTGGCAACGAATCTGGGCCGTCATTCAAAAGGAGTTCATCCAGACCTTCCGCGATAAGGGGACGGTGATCATGCTCATCGCCATACCGATGTTGCAGCTCTTCCTCTTCGGCTACGCGGTGGATATAAATGTCAAACATATCCCGCTGGTGGTCGCTGATCAGAGCATGGACGCCGCCAGCCGGGCTTACGTCAACGCGATGGTGAACTCCGCTTACTTCGATGTGGTGGAGTACGTCGCCGGTGAGGATGCGGTCATCGAAGCCATTGACGCCGGCCAAGCCAGCGCCGGGATTGTGATCCCCTCCCATTTCGCCGCACGCGTGGAGCGCGGCAACGCGCAGGTATTGTTCCTGATCGATGGTTCTGATCTCTTCACCGTCCAATCGGGCTACAACGCGGCCACCGCTATCGCTCAAAACCACTCCGCCGAGGTGTTGTTGCAAAAGATAACCCAATCCGGATGGCCCATCAGTAGTACCTCCCCGCTGGAAGCCCGGTTACGGATCCTCTACAATCCCGATATGAAGCAGATCTGGTTCGTGGTGCCCAACATCGCCGCCATGGTGATCCAGACACAGAGCATTGTCATGACGGCCGCCGCCGTGGTACGGGAGCGCGAAGCCGGTACCATGGAGCAGTTATTGGTGACGCCAATTCGGCCCCATGAATTATTGTTGGGGAAAATCGTCCCCAATATAGTCATTGCCGGCGTCAACGTCCTCACCGTGATTGCTCTGGGCACATTCCTCTTTGGGGTGCCTTTCCAGGGTAGTTTTTGGCTCTTCTTCGGTCTGGCGCTCATCTATGTTTTTTCTGGATTGGGGCTAGGCTTGTTGATCTCCACCATCGCCACCGATCTAAAACAGACCCAAGAGATTGTGATGATGATGATGCTCTTGGGTGTAGTGCTCGGCGGCTTTATGTTTCCCCGCTCCTCCATGCCCCCTTTTCTCTACGCATTAGGGTACCTCTTCCCGCTTAGCTATTTTATCCCTATCTCGCGTGGCATCATCAGCAAAGGTGTCGGGATCGGCTCGCTCTGGGAACCGGTAGGCGGGTTAGTCATCTACAGCATCTTGATTATGCTTATCGCCACCCGCCTCTTCCGCCGGGGATTGGAATGAGGTCCGCGCTATGAGCTGGGAAACATTCGCAGCCAGCATAAATCGCTTAGCTGCCATCACCCGCAAAGAGAGCTTGCAGCTGTTGCGCGCGTGGCCCACGCTATTGATGATTATCTCCATGCCGGTGATCGAGCTCTTTCTCTTCGCCTACGTCGGAGAGGCGACCCTGGAGCATCTAACTACGGTGGTCGCCGATCTGGAGAGAGGTTCCCATAGCCGGGCCTTCATCGCCGCGTTGGAAACCTCTGGCTTCTTTGATATGGAGCTCTACGTATCTGGAGAGGCCGAGGTATTGAGCGCGCTTGATGATGGGCAGGCTCAAGTGGGGGTGGTAATTCCGCCCAATTTTGGAACTCGCTTGGAAGAAGGTACGGCACAAGTTCTCATCATCATTGATGGCTCGGATTCCTACGTGGTGCAATCTGCCTATAGCGCTGCCGGGGCCATCGCCCAACAGTACGGCATGGATTTATTGCTAGAACAGGCAGCGCGCCGGGGCCTACATCAGTTGGACGATTTACCCATCGACACTTCGTTGCGTATTCTCTACAACCCCAACATCGACCAAGTTATCTTTCTTGTCCCGGGTCTGGCCGCGATGCTCCTCCAACTGATCAGCGTCAACGTCACGGTAATGTCCGTAGTGCGCGAGCGCGAGTTGGGCACACTGGAGCAACTGTTGGTCACGCCCGCGCGCCCATTAGAGTTGATCATCGGCAAGATGATTCCGTCAGTGCTGCTAGTTACCGTGAATCTAGCCATTATTATCTGGTTGGGCGTTTACTGGTTCAAAGTACCTTTCCAGGGTTCGCTCTGGCTCTTCGGCTGGCTCGCGCTCCTCTTCATCGTCTCCGGATTGGGATTAGGACTGCTCCTCTCCACCGTCGCCCAGAACCAGAAACAAGCGCAACAGATGACGTCCATGATCATGTTGTTAACTATGCTGCTGACCGGACTCTTCTATTCCCGCGCCCCTATGCCTAGAGTGGTGCAGCTGCTGGGCAACCTGATCCCGACGACCTACTTCATCCGCATCGCCAGAGGGATTATGACCAAAGGGGTCGGCTTGAGCTTCCTCTGGCCGGATGTGGCGGCCCTGGTAATCTATGGCGTCATAGTCATCGTCGTGGCCGCCAAGACATTCAAAATACGACTGGATTAAAAGTGTTCACCAATCCTGCTTACTTATCGCTAATCCCCCATTAACTTATCCCTATCTTCCGCTAATCCATCAGCTCGACCAACTTCAACAGGTTCCGAGAGAGCGGTTTGAGTTGCTGGACCGCCTCTGCCAGCGGGACAAAGATGATTTGGCCAGCCTTCAAGGCTGTCATCTGGCCGCTCTGGCCGCTCAACAGCGCCTCAGCGGCGGCGGCTCCCATGCGCGTGCCCAGAGTACGATCAAATACCGAGGGCCGCCCCCCGCGCTGCAAATACCCTAGTACCGTCACCCGCACATCAAAGCCCAATTCCCCTTGACGAGAGAGCAGGTACTCCTCCACCGCCCGCGTGCCGGGCTGCCACCCTTCCGCGATGAGCATGATACAATGCCCTTTGCCGCGCACGTAAGTATCAACTACCTCTTGCGCAATCTCCTCCAACGAGGGACCTGGTATCTCTGGGACTAGAATCAATTCCGCGCCGCCGGCCAGACCACTCTGCAATGCCAGATAGCCGCAATTACGGCCCATCACCTCGACGAGAAAAGCCCGTTGGTGCGAGGAGGCCGTATCCTTGATCCGGTCCACGGCCTCCAAGATAGTGTTGAGCGTCGTATCCACGCCCACCGCGATATCAGTTTTATCAATATCATTATCAATGGAAGCCGGGATCCCAATCGTCGGGAAATCCATCTCATGTAATACCACTGCGCCGGTCAGCGAGCCATTGCCGCCCACCACCACCAATCCCTCAATACCCTGTTGGTTCAAGTGCCGGAGAGCAGTCCGGCGTACTTTGATGTCCTTAAACTCGGGACAGCGCGCCGTCCCTAAAATCGTGCCGCCCTTCCCCAGAATACCGCCCACGTCGCGGCTTTCCAGCTGGAAGATGGCATTTTGGACTAGGCCGGTATATCCCCGCCGCACACCGAAAACTTCCGCGCCCTGCTTGAGAGCCGTGCGCGTCACGGCGCGAATGCAAGCGTTCAATCCTGGCCCATCTCCACCACTGGTCAAAATAGCGATCCGTTTCATTTTAATCCCTCCTAGTATTAGTGATTAGCGGTTAGTTGTTAGCGATTAGCCTGTTAGCGGTTAGTTATTAGCTGTTAGCCGGTTAGCCTGTTAGCGGTTAGTTATTAGCTGTTAGCCGGTTAGCTGTTAGCGATTTGCCATGTGCATAGTCTGGCCGTGAACGACTAACTGCTTGAGGTGGATTACTGCGCGCGGGGATTGTGATCCCCGCAGAGCATAATTGTACTTGATTCAGAGGGGCTGACAAACAAAGACCTCCGATTTCTTGAAGAAATCGGAGGTCTAAGGGAGGTCTAAGCCTCAGTAATATCTACGCGCGCTTGCGCCGCCAGAAGAATACGCCGCCCAACGCGAGCACCGCGCCGGCCAGCAACAGCGGAGTGGATGCGCCCCGCGCAGAGAACGCGGAGAGCGTGATGGCAGTTGGGGAAGGACCTGTATGTGATCCTAAATAACTAAATGTATCTTGTGCATAGGTATCCCATTCCCCGGCAACATAGGCATCGACACCAACCTTGTCAGATTTACGGACCATTGTTGTATCCTTCGCAT
>DUEJ01000097.1 GCA_011192175.1 Thermoflexia bacterium | reverse complement strand
GAGGGGCAAGGATTGAGAGTGGTTTGGGGTTGCGTTAGTGGGGGGGGCAGAAGTCTCTGCTGCTTCTATTACCGCCTTTCAATCTCACAGTCTTTTCCCCAATGCACGCCGTTTACCGCTCCGGTGTAACCGACCAACTGTTGGGCCATCTCCGCGAATGTTAGCGGATCACCTGTGGTAAAAAAAGTATGCTGGCCGGTTCCTGGCAGGGCTTGAATTCTTCGGCGGCGCAAGCGCCGCTCAATTTGACGCGCTACCGCCGGAGCCGGGTCAATTAACGTTACCCTCTCTCCCACGACGCGCTGCATGGCCTGGCGGAGAAACGGATAGTGCGTGCAGCCTAACACCAGCTGGTCAATGCCGCGCTCCACCAGCGGTTGGAGGTACTGGCGTAGCAGAATCTCGGTTTCAGGAGCGTCTTGTGTCCCAGTTTCGATTAACTCCACCAGACCGGGGCACGTTTGCGTCTCCAACTGCACCTCGGAGGTGAAGCGTTGCACCAATTGTTGGAACAGTTTCCCTTGGAAAGTGGCCGGGGTGGCGATGATACCTACCACGCCGCTCCGTGTCGCTTCCGCCGCCGGCTTGACGGCCGGTTCCATTCCCACGAACGGCATCGCTGGGAAAGTCTCGCGGAGCGTGTGTAGCGCCGCTCCGGAGGCGGTATTGCAAGCCACCACAATCAGCTTGGCCCCATGCGCCAAGAGAAAGCGCGTAATGCCTTTTGCATAATTAGTCACTTCGGCCAGCGGACGCGGGCCATAAGGAACGTGTGCTTGATCAGCTAGATAAAGCGTGCCCTCGTGCGGCAGTCGCTGCACGAGGGCACGCCAGACGGAGAGCCCGCCTACGCCAGAATCGAAGATGCCAATAGGCGCGTTAGAACTTGAGGCCATCCGGGCTAGAATTTCCTCTCACTCAAGAGCACTGACAGATTGAATATTGGTGAGCGATAATTGTTTTTTTATCATAGCTTGTAACCAGCGATTGGCTTCCTCTAGATTGCAATGCCCGCGTTGAACAGCCAGTACCAAGCAACCAAGTGAACCCGATTTATTAATTCCACGGCGAGTAGCTTCCTTGCGCGCAGCTAGGTCATCAGTAAGCAACGTCCAGCCGCGATGTTGTGCAATAACCAGGCATGAGGCTTCGCCTAAGTGCAAATGTGTGGGCAATTCTTTCCATAATTGCCACTCTTGTTTCTTGGTCACGTTGATCAGCCGGAGTCATCCTTCCGTGGCAAATGGATAAATATACTGTTCTATACCAGTGTAGAATAGGTAGCCTTCCTGTAATCCGGTCTGTATTTCTTTGTATACTTCAGTGGGGATGTATAATGTGCCAAATAATTGGTGTAGTGTATTCAGCTGTCCGATGGCGGCGAAGTTTGAAATTACCGTGGTGTCTGCAATGATGCTCATCGTTATCATTGCTCCTTGAAATAATTATGCAGAGCCGCAACCTCTTCTTGGGCAGTTTCGATGCTTTCTGTCCCCAAACGTGGCTGGATGCCATTCTCGACCAGAACGTCTTTCATTTGCGCCCAGCTAAAGCCGGCCATACTGGCCGCTCGAGAGAGCGAGATATTTGTAGTTTGGTAACGATGAATTGCTAGTTGAATGCGCAAATCCGCACGTGTACGTAGTAAATGGCGTAAGGCATCCAAGATAACGGCCTCCTCATTTTCGTAGAGATGAGCCTCAACTAAATCTCGTGGCCTAACAATCACTTTGTACCTTCTAGTTTGTTGATCGTAATTCTTGATTCGTAACCGTCACTCAGCTGGCTGTAGCTCAAACTCGTAGGTGGCCGTCTCGGTAGTAACGGGAGCGATAGCGGAAACTGTGATCACTGCTCGCTGGGTCTCACTGCGGAACGGAATAAGCCATGCGCCCTCAGTCTCATCGGCTAACAAGAGTTTGCTGATTTGAGGGTGGGGGGCTCCGTAAGTCACCAGCTGGACAATCCATTCCTGGGGCAGGACGTTGGCATGGCGCACAAAACCGGCTGGAATCCAACCCAGGACCTCTGTTTCACCATCGTCTTGGAAAAGCAGCTCGCCATCGGCTACAATCTTAATATCATCCAACGCCCAACTGGGTTGATTGACGGCCGCATCGGTGATGTACTCAAAACGCAGCACGATTTCTTTGCCAGCGTAGTTGCTTAGATCGGCCGTGAGCTCTTGCCAGCCGGTGCTCTGCCCGGTCAGCCCGCAACCGAAGCTATTACCGTTAGGATCGTCGGTGGTGCAACCTAAACGGGAGTCAGCTAGGATTTCCCAGCTGATTTGTGGCGAGGTGAGGTCGCTCGGAATCTGCCCGCTGGCGGTAGTTCCCACTACCACGTAACCGTAATCCCAATTTTCTTCGATATGATACCAACTCTGGAAGCGCAAGGTGACCGTGGTAACATTCTCCAAGTTCACAATGCGGGTTAGGGTGCTATCCGATTCGTCATTGCGGCCAGACCACCAGAGATGTTTTCCACTAAAGGCATTGGTATCCAATATCTTTACTTGGGTGCCACCGGTAAAAGTAAAAGTTAGTGGGTCGCGTCCTTCAATTTCGATGTAATCTACCCCATATTGATGTACGGTGCTGATCCGGCGCAGAGGGTAGTCGGATTTATCATAGCGGATATCCAGCGTTGGGTCGTGCGGATTGATCTCACGATAGCCATATTCGCCGTTAGAGAGGGTGGGATCATCTAATAAGTTAGCTATGGTCCAATTGGCGAAGAATGTTTTATGATCAAAGTCGCCCTCCAAACTTGCTAACACCGCATCCACGCTCTCCATGCCGTTTTCTGGACGTGAAACCAGGGCTTGCGTGGCGTCTTCTCCGAATTGATCCAGGAAGTATTCCATGAAGAGGTAGGCCCCGCCATAGTTGGCTGAAGCGTCTCCTGCTGTACCCTCGGGCCAGGAGTTAAGTTGGGTATCCGTGGCATAGCTGTAGGAGATATCACTACCCCCGACCTCGTAATTTCCATCTTCGTGAGAACGCTCGTTAAGCGCCATAGCTAGTTCGGAGCAGCCTTCATTTAGCCAAGTGGTCTCGTTACGGTCGCCGCGCCAGTGAATCATGTGTTGGAATTCGTGGGCCAACACGCCATTGTAGAAGCTGTCGCCGATAGTGATGTTATCTAAGTTGATGTAGAACATCTCCATCTCGTTGGAATCCGCGCGGACGGCCCGCACGTACTCATCGGGGCTGGAAAAATAACCGGCGACGCTGTTACCCAAGTTACGTGCATGCAAAACACTCACGTGCGGATCGCCATCCACTCCGGGGAACCATTCACTCCCGAAAAATTCGCGGTCAGTGGGGTAGGTGTGTTCCTCGAAAAGGTCAGCGGCTTTCTGTAGATTCTCCTCATCAAAAGAGGCCCCTTCTTCAACCCACATGTAGACATGCGCAGTCTTATAAACCAGTTCTGCCTCTATCTCGAACTGCTCCTCTTTATCCACGTCAGAGACAATGAAGGTGCGGATGGTACCTTCTGCATAGTCGGGGTTGGTAGTCGCGGCCACTCGCGGCGTATCAGGAGCCACGTCTCGGAAACGGATACCTAATTCGTGGAGGTCTGCGTCAGGAGTCTCTGCCTGAACCAGGGCTTGCAAGGTCTCCAGAGCCTCAGAGGGCATCTCTGCGGTGATAGGCGGTAACGGAGTGGATTCCGGTTCCAAAAAGGAGTTTAGCTGAGAAACTTGACCGCTGTCTTCTGCGATAAAGTAGACCATTAGTCCGGCACTTAGTCCGCAACAGATACAGAGACAAATAATTGATGCCAACACCGTGAAGATCACCACGCCCCAGAGCCAACCTTTGTTCGAGTTCATCTTACCTCCATAAATGGTAGTTAATTTTCAGCAAGTATACTTCAGTAAAGCGAGAAGGCGAGAGAGCGAAAAAATGGGCCGCATAGCGAATGGCAAATCTGTCTAGTGTTCTGTCAACTGCCGGGCCGCGAGGAATCTACTACAGCTGCTGAGGGTTGCATAACGAAACTGGGAGATTCCTCGCTGCGCACTGGCCCGGACATGAGTGGCTGGCGGTTAAAACCGCGCCTACGGCTGCGAAGTCGGCCTGCGCCGACTAGGGGTTAGCTCTCCGGAGGGGGCTTTAGTTTCGTAGCCTAGTTGTTCACGGCCAGACACGGGCTAGTCCCTGTAGGGGGACTTCGCAACGGTAGCCGCGAATTTATTTGCCAGGCTTTCCTCAAATGGTGGATAAGCTACGCCTCGCTCAGTGATGATGGCGGTGATGTACTGCGCTGGCGTTACGTCGAACGCGATGTTGGTTGCCGCAGTCCCGGTTGGCGCCACGGGTTGCCCTAGCATGTGCGTGACCTCAGATGCGGCGCGTTCCTCGATCTCAATCTCGTCGCCGTTAGCGAGCGTCATATCAATGGTGGTGGTCGGCCCGACCACGTAGAAGGGGATGCCGTGGGCGTGCGCGGCCAACGCTAGCCCGTAGGTGCCGATCTTGTTGGCGGTGTCGCCGTTGGCCGCCACGCGATCACAGCCGACTACGCAGAGATCCACGCCCCGCGTGCGCATGATGTGCGCGGCTGCGCCATCAACGATTAAGGTGTGCGGCACGTCTAGCTGTTGTAGTTCCCATGTAGTGAGACGTGCTCCCTGTAAACGCGGGCGGGTCTCATCTACATAGACGAACACTTCTTTGCCGGCCTGGTGCGCTGCGATAATCACCCCCAGCGCCGTGCCGTAGTATCCAGTTGCCAGGGGGCCGGTGTTGCAGTGGTGAATAAATGTCGCTTTTTCCGGAACTAGCGGCAGCGCATTTTGCCCGATTTGGAAATTAGCCTCGCGTTCGTGAGCGTCGATGGCTTGGGCTTCTAGCAACACCGCCTCGCGCAGTGCATTGACTGTCTTCAAAGCGGGGGTAGCTGCATTGAGGACGCGGTCAATGGCGTAGGATAAATTCACGGCGGTAGGACGGGCGGCGCGCAATACTGCGCCAGCCGCAGCGAGCTCTGTGCGGAGGGTTGTGGGGGCACTGAATTCGTTTTGCGTCGTGGCTAAGACCATCCCGT
>DUEJ01000096.1 GCA_011192175.1 Thermoflexia bacterium | reverse complement strand
GATATCGACGTCCAGGATAGAGGCGGCTGCACGTCCAACCTCGGCAGAGCCTTCCAAGTAGGCCGAACGCTGCTCCAGGGCCAGGGTGCGCTCGGCCACACGCTGCTCCAGGCCAGTAATCAGGTCATCAAGCTGTGTGGACATTGTATTAAAAGCCTGCGCCAGATCACCAAACTCGTCGCGACTGGTCACCAGTACTCGTTGCGATAGGTCACCGGCGCTAATCGCTTGGGCCGCAGTCGCCAATGCCTCGACGGGCCGGACAATTTGGCGGATAGTCAGAAAGCCCTGACCGGTAGCCAATACCAGCGCGCCCACGACGAGGAGCGCGAGGATGATCATGGTATTGTTGACCAAAGCATAAGCTTCAGATATAGCCCTCTCAGCAACAACGATAAACGACTGCTCGCCATATTTGACACTGTCGGTAGCCAGAACTACGCGTGCCCCTTCCAAGCCGATATGCACGCCATCCTGGTCCGGCAGATCAAAACGGGTACCTCGCAACACAACGGAAAAGTTATGATGCGCGATCACGCGACCTTGTTCCTCTACGATGTAGACATTCTCGCCCAGATTCAAGTGAACATCTCTGATCAGATCCCATATCTTTCGAAGACGTGCGTCAGCGACCAAAACGCCACGCACTTGCCCACTGCGCAGGTCTACGAGCGGCACGGCGATAATCATCAAAGGTTCGCCAGTCCCCGCATCAAATCGTACCGGGCTGTAATAGGTTTCGCCGCTCGCTTTGGGGATCACAAACTCGTCTGCCTGGGAACGGTCGTCCAAGTCATCAGGAGTAAAAACCGCCACACGTGAAAGACGACTTTGCTCTTGTCCACGCTCATCGAGCAAAATCAGTTCGCCAAAGAGATCGGTGTAGGAAAGCAACTCGAACAAAGCCGCCTCTTGCTGATCAGCATCTAGCCCTAGCAATCCCTGTACCTCAATTACGCTACGCAACTCGCTTACCAGTTCTTGAAAAAAAGCGTCTACCTCTGTTGCAACGCGCTGGGCGACCTGGCTTTCAAAATCAAGGGCCTGCTGGCTTTGCACTCGATAGCTCTGCCACCCCAGAATCGCCCCCACCAGCACCATGGGAAAGATGGCCGAGACAATAAAGGCTATTGTTATTCGTGCTCGAATACTATTCCGCCGAATGTTACTTTGCATACCGTACCTTTCTTTTTTACCCTTTCGCTAATTCACCAATTCGCCCATTCACCTTATACTTAACGCTAAGGGATCCACTCGCGCCACACAGATTCGTTTTCCGCAATCCATAAGCGCGCCGCTTCCTCGATGCTTTTATTCTCCAGTTTCATCATAGCCATCATCATAATCTGGTCCAGATTGCTATAATTGAAATTTTTGAGAAACTGATAGGCTCTGGGGGCATAGTCCGAGAAACCTGACCAAAATATCTTGTACAATGGTTCCTCTGGGTAGTCGCAGTCGGTGCCGCCCGTGTCCGCTTTAGCGTAACACTCTTCACTGTACGGCGGCAAGGTGACTCGCACCATGTCATACGGGACAAAGGCCCAGTGCGGGGTCCAAAAATAATACAAGATCGCCTCCTGCTTGTCGAAAGCCTCTTCCAAAATCGCTATCTCGGCTGTTTCTGAACCAGCATAAACCACCTCAAAATCCAGATCCAAGTTCTTTATGATATCCTCGTGGATCGTCACCCAGGCCGGGTCACCGCTAAGAAAGCGGCGCTTGTTACCCGTCTCCACCGTTGTGAACAGGGCCACATTTGCCGGATCCTGCAAACCTTCCCAGGTAGCCAGCTCGGGATGTGCGCGGTGCAGGTAGGCCGGGATATACCATCCTATTCTGCCCATCGGACCCAGAGGCCCACCATGCTCAATCCTTTTTTGTTCTGTAAGTGAGTCGCCTATGTACTCGTGCGCCCGCTCGATATGTCCCGAAGGCCACACTTCAAGGCTGACATGCGCCTCCCCATTGGCTATGCTTTCCCACTGGGCAACACTGTCAAAAAGCACTACCTCTACCGGGAGGCCCAACTCTTCTTCGAGCAGAATTCTAGCTATAGTCGTATTCAACTGAGCCGCTTCCCAAGGGTTCTCTACCAACTTGATGACCGACTCACGAATAACGGTATCCGCCTGGCGTAAAACAGCGTCCGGGACATCCAAACCCAGGGCCTGGGCAGTTTGTAAATTGATGGTCAAAAATTGTTCGGCTGTCTCCACCGGCAGGTCAGCAGGGACTGTGCCTTGCAAAATTTGGTGAACCAAGCGAGCCGCTTGCTCACCCGTAGCCACATTATCAGAAAGATAGCTAAAGAGCGCGCCCTGTTCAACTTGACCGGGCGTATTAGCCAAAATGGGCAAATTGTGTTCACCTGCAAAAGACAAAATCGCATTCCAACTATCGGGGATTTGCACAGTCATATCAGGAAAGATGATGATGGCGTCAAAATCAATCTCCGCTTGAGTGTACTCATCCAGCGCAGCAATCACGTCAGCGGGCGTATCTACAGGCGTCTCAACCAATTCTACACCCAGAGCCGCCCCGTCCCGACGTAGTTGGGTGAGAACGGCGGTCACCGTCGAGTAATTCGGGTTATAGGGCACCCACAAGCGCTTCATATTCGGCACCATCTGTAGCGCAAACTCGATCCGTTTACCCACAAACACATCCAGCGGGTTGCGCACGCCGGTAATATTACCACCCGGCTGACGCAGGTCGTCCACCACACCCGCCTGCACCGGCGCAATGACAAAGGTAAAAACGGCGGGCACATCAGTACCCGCGCCAGCCGCGCGGGCTGACAAAGCCGCGTGGTTAGTCGTGCTCAAGATCACGTCTACCTTATCCGCTACGAATTGCTCCGCGATTTGCCGCCCCTTCTCACTGTCCCCCCCGGCGGATTGAAGATCGTAACTAATGGCCATCCCCTGGCCTGAAGGCTGGGTAGCGCCAGCATCCACGTCCTCTGTATAACCCAACTTAACCATTTCCGCTTTAAAGCCCGCAAAGGTAGAATCAAATACCTCTACCCCCGAAAGGAGTCCCACCTGATAGACCTTAGTAGTGTCAGCCGCCTTCCCGCCACAGCCACCCAACCCTAGCGCGACTGATAAAATTACCATCAACAGCCATACGTTATGCTTTCCAAGTTTCATTATTTCTCCAAAACTAGCTAGATCACAGAACATTAAAATAAAAACCGAGTTTCCATTGGCACCTCGACCTCGGTTATACAACTTCCTCACGATAGACCAGCTCCCAGCCTTTGTAAACCAACACTAACTTCTTCAAGGCCACCTTCTGGAACGCGCCCTGGATACGCGCGTCGTCCGCGTAGCGGGCCAATTGCGCTTCAGCCGCGGTGACCTGCGCTTGCAGCTTTTCCGCGCTAAACGCGCCGCGCGGGATGTATTTCAACTCGATCAGATAACCAAATTGCATATCAGGATAGCGGGCCAGGAACGGCTCTAGATACAGATCGGCAAAGCCCCCTCCCATCTCCCGCTCGGACCAGGTCAAAAAGT
>DUEJ01000095.1 GCA_011192175.1 Thermoflexia bacterium | reverse complement strand
TTCCATAGTGGAGCTGGAAGAGTTACTACGCTTGCGCAAACGCGCGGCGCGCTTTGCGCGGGTGCGCCAGCAGGAGGGAAAGCCGGCGGGGCGGGAGCTTTTGGATAATGATAACGCTTTACTACGCCCAGACGCCTCTCCAGTCCGGCCGCCGCGTGTCGTGCGGGGGGGCGCGCGTTACAGCGCAGCGATCACTGACGCGGCTTCCGCCCCCCCCCGGCGGCGTATCCAATGGCGTTGGATTTGGGACCGGCTCCTCTTGTTGGTGGAACTTCTAGCTGTGCTGGGGCTGGTAATGGTGGTGGCCGAGCTCTTCCTTACTGTGCATGAGCTCAACGAGGAAAGCCGGGTTTTGCAAATGGCGCCCCCGCCGCTGGCAACGCCGCTGATTGATGTGGCTCTGTTGCCTGGTGGGCATACAGCCCCGGATGGAGTGGGCGACCCTCAACCGGCGTCCATTCCGGCACATCTCCAGCATCTGGTAGCGGAGATCACGCCGCTGCCGGCTCCCACGCCAGGTCCCGAACAGGCGCAACGCATTGTGATAGCCAGCATTGGAGTGGACGCGCCGGTGGTGGAGGGAGATACTTGGGAAGTTCTCAAAAAAGGGGTGGGGCATCATATCGGCAGCGCTAATCCCGGCGAGCGGGGGAACTGTGTGCTCTCGGCGCATAACGATATCTATGGTGAGATTTTTCGCCGCTTGCCTGATCTGAAGGTGGGGGATGAGATATTGTTACATACGCAGACGCGGATTTATCGGTACACGGTACAACAAACCCGCATTATCGAGCCGACTGAAGTGGAGGTTATGGCGCCCACCAGTAGTCCGGCATTAACCTTAATCTCTTGTTATCCCTATGGAGTGGATACACACCGTATCGTAGTGATTGCTTCACTAAGTCAGTAGTCGTTAGTCAATTAAGCAGTAGTCGTTATTTTGTAGATTTATTGGAGGAGAAAATGGCCAAGAAGAAACGCACACCGAAACTTTCCGCAACGCAACTTTATCGTCCCGGTGTGAGCCGGAGAATAGACCAGGAGCAAGTTCAGCTAGGGGCAGCTAAGAGCCAAGAAATAGCCCTGCAGGAAGAATTGGCGGCTGAGTACAGCTATGTACTCAAAGATTTGAAATATATCGGGGTGATAGCTTTGGTGATGCTAGTGCTGCTGATAGTGCTGGCGTTGATATTAGTTTAATAGCTAGCACTTTCACTAACGACATTTTTTAACCGCTAATTCACGCGGATGAACGCCAAAAACTACTAAAATTTTTGCAGTTTAGCTGCCTAGCGAGCGAAACTCCTAGTAGTTTAACAGCCCCGGAATTTTATTCCGGGGCTGTGCTCTTATAGCCCCAGAGCCAGCGCAAAGCGATATCAGCGAGCAACGCACACCAGATGTTCTGAGTTTGCAGGTAAATCAGGGTGCTGGCTATAAAGAGGATCCCATTTAGCCAGAGATTGTACCCCCGTTTGGCTGAGGATAGCTCTTCCCAAAACAAGGGATTAAGGATATTTTCGACCAAGAGCGGGAGGATGCCGGCCCAGCTGCCGAGCGCGGTTCCCCAGAGCAGCACAAAAGGCGCGCGGTAGAAGGCCCAGTGACTCTCTTGGTAAGCAGCTGCGCGGAAGGCTACTCCTATATCGCGGTGGCGCGCTGGACTGGTGTGCCGTAAGCGAATGACCTGCCGTTGGCTTAAAAACACGATCAGCGCAGCAGCCAGAGCGATACCGCCGGTCCAACCAAGATCACGCACCCAATCTGTCCAATTGATCACGGTGTGGGCGGCCGAGATGATGGTCGGCGACCAGGGGAAGGGTTGCAATCCTAACCCGCGTTCCGTCAGAGCTCCACGCCAGAGCAACGCTGAAGCCGGTAATCCCAGATAGTACACTAGCCTGACTAGCTCTTGCACCCACGGACGCCCCGGCCAGCGTTGCCAACGCTGCTGCCAGACAACCAGCTTACCCGGGGGAGAATGGAGCAACCAGTTGACCCCGGCCGCCAGAATGGCGAGCACGACCGAGCCGCCTAGCCAGAGCCAGCGTTCTTGAAGCGCGGTGGGATTAGAAAGCCAGGTCATTTTTCGTTGGTACCGTTATCTGGATCAAGGTTCCTTTGCCCAGTTCTGATTGAATTACCGTTTTGCCCCCGGATAATTTAGCGCGTTCTCGCAAGTTAAGCATCCCCAAGCTGCCGCGCTCATCGTAGCTATCCTCGGTAGCGATGACATCAAAGCCCCGGCCATTATCTTCTATCTCAACGATCACATTCATGGTGCCCTGTCTATAGAGGCGCACCCACAAATCGTTGGCTTGGGCGTGTTTGCGGGCGTTGGTGATGGCCTCGTCAATGATGTAGAATAACGAGCCTTGAGCTTGCTCGGTCAGGTATTGATCAATCTCCTTTTCTGCTTCCAGGTGGATGGGGAGCGGATTGGTTTCCGCGAGCTTTTTGATGTACTGTTTAAGAGCCGGAACTAACCCCTGGCTCTCTAAGATCAGCGGACGGAGGGTAAAGAGCATCTGCCGGATGACCTTCGTAGTGGTACGCGCTTGGGTTTCTAGCTCTTGTAATTCAACCTCGATTTGCTCAAAATCGCCTCTGGTGAGGAGCATTTGGACGTAGTTAAGGCGCATGGCGATGGCGGAGATGGTCTGCGTGGGGCCGTCATGCAAGTCGCGAGCCAATTTCTTGCGAGCTTCTTCCTCAACAATCACCAGCCGCTCCTTTTCTTCCATGAGATTTTGGTAGAGTTGTGAGTTTTGTAAAGCCATGACGGCTTGGCTACAGATGGCTTCTAGCAAGTCTTGGTAATCAGGAGTATAGGTATTAGATTCGGGACTGCCCATCACCAATAGGCCATAGCTCTCAAAACCGGCACGCAACGGGGCGACGATCACTTCACGGCAATGGTGCATAGCGACGATTTGATTCAACTCCGGATCACTGCCCGGTTCGGCGGTGATAGTGATTTCTGCGTTTTCGAGCACGGTTGCCAGGATGCCCTCTTTAGCTTGAAAGCGTTTTTGTTTATCATACCTAGATATACCGCGCGAGTTGGCTATATGAAGGGCTTGATCGGTTCTGAAGAGCAGTACCAGCTGCACTTGAGAGATGTCGCGATCTAAAAGCTCGCGTAGCCCAGTTTGACTTATATCCAGAGCGGCCTGCAAAACGCGTTCGTGGTTAAGGGTCGCGCTGAGGGTACTGGCCAGTTCGAAGATCAGGCGGATGCGTTGATGGGCGGCTTCTATTTGAGAGTGAGCTTGTTTATCATGTGTGTGACGTTCTTCCCAGAGCTCCGTTTTAATTTTCGAGCCGATGTAACTGATGGTCAATCCGGAGAATAGCAACACTGCGCCTCTACTCAGTAGCATACTGTAATCATTCCATAGAGTACCGAAGCTGGCGCCGGGCAGGGGTTCTATCTGTTGGCTAGCGCTCCAACCGTAAACGGCTACGGTACCCAGCGCGGCACTCAGGCTAACCCACCAGGGATGGCGTAAGGAGGTGGTGATGATAGGAATAGAAGAGAAGAATAAGAGGGGACTTTCGACGCCCCCGGTAGTACCAATAAGCCCCAGAGTCAGGGAGACATCCAAAATTAAGGTGAAGGTGATCAGGGGTTTGTGAAAAGCGTGCAACATCAATAACAACATGACCAGCAGGTTCCCCACGATGCCGGTAATCAGTAGGGCGATCACGGGGGGGGCAAAGACTACTCGTGGATCGGAGGTGATAATTTGGAGGCTGAGAATTGCGGTTACGGCAACTAGATATAACCAGCGAAGGTTGCTGTAGAGCCATTCGATTTTGAATTCTGATTCGTGCATGGTTGCTCCTCTGAAAATAAGTCTAAAGTCGCCAGTCAAAGGGCTAAAGTTGGCTGCAAAACCAAGGTATTTTCGTCATTGTGGGCGGACCAAAGACACCGGGGGACTGCGTTGAAAGACCACACTGTAGCGGTGTGGTGAGTGGTGAGATTTTCTTGGTTGGCAGTTCTCAACCGTTAGAGCGGGGGCGTTAGATAGAAAAGCGAATGTGTACAATTTCGCCATCTTGCACGATATAATCTTTGCCTTCCAGCTGAAGAAGGCCTTCTTGACGGGCGGCGTTGAGGTTGCCAATTGCCAAGAGCTCTTGATAAGGGAGCACCTCGGCGCGGATGAAGCCGCGCGCCAAATCGGTATGGATGGTCGCCGCCGCGTCCAGGGCGCTCTCTCCGCGCTTCAAGTTCCAGGCGCGCACCTCATCCGCACCCACGGTGAAGAAGGAAATTAGTCCAATCAACTCGTAGGAGCGGCGGATGACGCGCTGGCGTACCGGTTCGGAAATCTCGAACTCCTCCATGAAAAGTTCCACCTCATCCTCTGGGAGTTGGCTGATTTCCAGCTCCAGTTGCCCCCGGAGGGACATTAATCTGGTTTGAGGGTAATTATATGTTACCAGCTCGGCGGGCGGGATAACATCATCGCCGGTGTTGAGCAAGACCAGTACCGGCTTGAGAGAGAGCAATCCATAACCCGCGATAGTTTCGCGTTCGTGCGCCCCGAGTTCCAGGGAACGGAGGGGACGTTCTTCTTCCAGGGTGGTGCGTAACTGTTGGAAAAGTTCCTGCTCGGCCAGCAATGCTGGGCGGGCGCTGCGCTGGGCGCCTTTTTGCAGTTGGGCGGCGATGTTGGTGAGCCGCTTCTCTACGGTGAGGAGGTCCGCTAAAAGCATTTCGTTGTGCAGGAGAGTTAGGTCGCGTTGGGGGTCAACGTTGCCCAGTGGGTGCGGGACGCAGTTGCTTTCGAAGGCGCGCACTACATGGACGAAGGCGTCCATGGTGGCTATTTGATTGCGTAACGGCCCGCTCAAGCCCTCTTTGCCAATATCTTTTTCTAAGCCGGCGATGTCAATGTAGGTGACTTGCGCATGAATAGTTTTCTGGGGATGATAGAGCTCGCTAAGTTGTGCTAGGCGGTGATCCGGCACTGCGACTGTGGCGCGGTGTAATTCCAGCTTACCTAACGACGCAGCGAGAGTGGGCAGGTTGCTGCCGGTGAGAGCGTTGAAGATGGTGGTTTTGCCACTGGTGGCTAATCCGATAATTCCTAATTCCATGTATTGTGGTCTCCTTGCAGCTAGCGTAAAATCAAGCAGACATTATACCTGATTTTAGTCCCTTGACGCGGCGTTTGAGAAAAGCTAGGCATTTCGCCACAGAGGACAGTGAGAAAAATTTTGGGTAAAAACATTTAGCCAGGGCTGTTCGGAAAAGGACAGTTTGCCGCGAAGGCGCAAAGACACTAAGAAAAATTAACTCATTTTCTTTTAGTTCCTTTCTTTTTCGCGTTAATTAGCGGTTAATTTTGGTGACGACTTCTTGATCTACCTCCATCTCCTCCGGAGGTTCGTGCTGCGCTAGTGTTTGCTGGATGAGGGTACGGGTGGCGTGTTGGCTGAGAATGGCGATGAAGCCAGGGTAGAACACGATGAGCGGAGGGAGCAGTATACAGAGTATTCCGTAGAGGCCCAGCAGGAGGAGCCAGAAAAGCGTGGAGAGAGGGTGCAAGAGGGTGAGGTAGAGGCTGTTGCGCAGGGAGAGCCAGAATCGCGGTGCGACCATCTCCATTTGGAAGGAGAGCAGGTAGAAGGCGACGCCGGCCCACAAGAGACCGGTGATGAGCCAGAACGCGGTGAGCCAGACGGCGAATTTTTCGGGGAGCGGGGAAATGGCGGGCTGGTTGTAAAACCAGATATTGGTGGCAATCAAGAGGTAGCCGAGCAACAGGAGCAGGGAATTGCCTAGATTGCGGAGGCCGTACTCTTTAGCTCCGGCCCAATAGAGGGGCCAGGAAATAGCGTTACCTTTGACGGCTTGCCGGGCGACTTGCCAGAGGCCGGCCCAGGCAAAGGGCACGGGGATGAGGAGGAGGGTGGCTAGGAGGGTGCCCATCCCCAGCAATGTGAGGGTGAGAATGTTTTCATAGTAGGTGGTCAGGCTCTGCCAGCTGATTTTGAGGGTCTGCATGGGTCAATCCTTGGTTTGATCTTAGCTAAGGTTGCGACAAATTAAGCCCTTGAGGTAATCCCCTTCTGGGCAGGTGAGCGCTACGGGGTGATCGCTGCTTTGCGTCAGGCGCCCGATAATCTGGGCATCGCTGCCAGCATCTAAGGCCGCGCCGAAGACTATTTTTTGGAAGAGGTCGGCGGAGATGGCGCCGGAGCAGGAGCAGGTGAAGAGCTGACCGCCAGGACGGAGCAGGTGGAAAGCTTGCAGGTTGATATCTTTGTAGCCGCGGGCTGCGCGTTGCACGTCGCGTTTGCTCACGGCGAATTTAGGCGGGTCGAGGACGATGAGATCGAATTGCTGGCCGGCTGCACGCAGCTGCCGGAGTACCTCAAAGGCGTCGCCGGTAAGATCCTCAACCCTGGCAGCGGCGTAACCGTTGAGGGCCAGGTTCTCGCGGCCTAGCGCGAGGGCGGCAGCGGAACTATCCACGTTCACTACGTGGGCGGCGCCTCCTGCTAGCCCGTAAACGGCAAAACCGCCGGTGTAGCTAAAGACGTTGAGGAGGGTGGGCGGTGCTGGCCGGCTCGCTGCTAACCGGGCCACGGTCTCCCGCAGCCGTTGGCGGTTGGCGCGTTGATCTAAGTAGAAGCCGCTCTTGTGCCCCGCTTGCACGTCTACCAGGAAACGGAGTCCGTTTTCTAGAATCATCACCGGTGCTGCGGGCGCTGGGCCGTAGAGCGTCCCTACTTGTGAAGCTAACCCTTCTTTGTAACGGGCAGCGGCGTCGCTGCGCTCGTAGATACGCTGCGGGGCGAGTAACTCCGCCAGCAAGGTGGTGAAGAGCTCGCGCCGCGCCTCGGCTCCGGCGGAGAGGAGTTGGACGACTAAGGTGTCACCATAACGATCCACGATCAGGCCGGGCGCACCATCGGATTCGGCGTGGATGAGGCGGCAGGCGGTAGTCTGCCCGCTGGCCAGCAGTGGTTTTCGCGCGTCAATGGCGCGTCGCAACCGCGCGCGCCAGAAATCCGCGCTCTCTGGTTGCACTGCCTCTCGCCAGGAGATGAGCCGCGCGCGGATTTGTGAATGCGGGCTGTAATGTCCCCAGGCTAGAAATTCCCCCCGGTGGCTCTGCACGGCGACCAGCTCTCCAGGAGCTGGCGCGCCGGCCACTTGCTGGATGGCTCCTGAGAATATCCAGGGATGCCGTCGCTGGACGGGTTTCTGACGTCCCGGTTTTAATATGATGCGGGTGGTGGTCATAGATTTACCTCTCTGGTTACTTGCAGGATATGGGTGTATTTAGCGGGTTGCGTGTTCCGTTATGTCCAGGATGGGACACTAAGAATCTAAGAATCTCCGAGCTGTCACGATACTAAGCCGCTGAACCGCTGCTAACGCTGTGTCTACAGCGGCCAGAAGACCGGTACGAGCAAGATGGCGATCAGATAAACTAAGATGGTGAGCGGCGATCCGGCCTTGACAAAATCGGTGAAACGATAATTGCCAGAACCGTAAACCATCAGGCAAGCCGGTTCCAGCGGGGTGATGAAGGAGCAGCTCGCTCCCACCGCGATCATCATCACGAAGGTGCGCGGATTCAGGCCCAGTTGTTGCGCGGTCTGGATGGCGATGGGTACGACCAAAACCGCCGCCGCTTGATTGGACATCGGTTGGGTGAGGAGGAGGGAGAGGAAGAAGAAAGCTGAGAGCATGAGGGTGGGGCTGGCATTCCGCACTAGTTCCACAATTTGCGTTGCCAGAAACTCGGCGGCCCCGGTATGTTGCATGGCTGCCCCCAGCGCCAACATACTGCCGATAACAATCAACGTCTCCCAGGCGATCTCGTGATACGCTTCTTCCGGCGTGATACTGCCTATCAGGAAGACCGCCAAGGTCCCCGTCAACACGGCGACCGGCAATGAGAGCACGTTGAGAGCCGCTAATACTAACACAGCGACGAAGATGCCTATGGTCCAGAGGGCTAACTCGCGTTTGGGATATTGATGGTTGACGGCGCCCAGCACTTGGAAGGTGTTATTCGTATCCAGGATACTAATGCGGGTGCGGCGCCCTTGGATGAGCATCTGGTCGCCGATTTGGAGGGGGGTTTGGCTTAATTTGCGAAAGATATTTTTCCCGTGGCGACTGACGCCCAATACTTGCAACCCATACCGCTGCCGGAAGCGGAGGGCTTTCAGCGTCTGCCCGATGAGCGGTGAGCCGGGCAGAAGAATCACTTCGGCTAATTGCGTCTCGCCGGCTTGCAGACGTGGATCAGAGAGCTTGATGTCGGCCTTGAACGCAAGTCCCTCAATCTGCCGTACCCCCAGTATCTCCCCATGGTGCCCTCTGACCAGTAGCTCATCTCCGGACTCCAATTGCAGATGCGCGCGCGGGGTGAGATAGTGGGTTTTATCACGCACTACGCGGAGCACTGTTAAATCCAGCTCCCGGCCAAAGCCAGCCTCGATAAGAGTCTTGCCGATAAAGGGCGAATCGGGCAGGATCAACAACTCAGCGAGATAAGGGTGGATGCCGAATTCTTTACCGCCTGCGTCGTCGGTGGCGTCCGCGTCCCGGTTGGGGATCAGCCGGTGTCCTAGCGTCACCATGTAGCTGACGCCGAACACGGCGACGGGAATACCCACTGGGGCCAGCTCAAACATTCCTATGGGCGGCAGTCCGTATTGGGTCAGCAAGCCGCTGATCACGATATTGGTGGAGGTACTCACCAACATCACGGAGCTCGCTAAAATGGAGGCGAAAGCGATGGGCAGAAGCAATTTGGAACTGGACATGCGCAGGCGGCGGGCCAGTTCTATGGTGATGGGGATGAAGAGCGCGGTAGAAGCGGTGTTGCTCATAATGGCGCTTAGAATGGCGACGGCGACAGAGAGCACCAGCAGTGCGCGATCCTGACGGTCTCCGGCCAAGCGCAACATCAGCTTGCCTAGACTATCCGCTACCCCGGTCCGCACCAGGGCGCGCGTGAGCACCAGCAGGCCGAAGATCATCACGACCGTATCGCTCCCGAAGCCGGCGAAGGCTTGCTCTGGCGGCAGCAACCCCGTCAGCGTGAGGGCCAGCACGATGCCCATCGCAATCAGATCAGCAGGCAGATTTTCCAGTGAAAAGAGCACCATGGCGGCTGCGACTAAGAGTAGCATATAGATAATTTCTATGGACATTCAGCACCTCGATAGAATAGCGAGAAAGCGAGAAGGCGAGAAGGCGAGAAAGCGAGTGAGCGAGTGAGCTAACAACTAACCGCTAACAACTAGCCCTACTATATGCGAAAATGGGAATGATGCAAAAAGACCCGCAGCGGTTTTTTGCTGCGGGTCGGGTGTGGTGAAGTGAGCAATGTCTAAGTGTAACGCTCGCGGATTTCGGCGCTGATGTAATCTAAGAGCGCCACGGTGATGGCGATGAACCAGACGGCGATACCTGCCGCGCGGAAGTTGAGCAAGCGGATATATTAGATCAGCAGGAAGCCGATGCCACCGCCGCCCACCAAACCGATGATGGTGGACATCCGCACGTTGATATCCCAGCGGTAGATGGAGAAGGAGACGAAGGGCGGGATCATTTGCGGGATGACGGCATACATGATCATCTGTAAGCGCGTGGCCCCCGTTGCTTCGATGGCTTCGATGGGCCCGGTGTTGATGCCTTCAATGGCCTCAGAGTAGAGCTTGCTCAGGGCGGCGATCGAGTGTACGGTGAGGGCGATAATGCCGGCGAAAGGGCCTAACCCGACCCATTGGGCGGCGATGATGACCCAGATAAGCGGCTCAATGGAACGGATGATATTGAGGATGGTCCGCGTCAAGTAGTAGACGCTCAACGTGAGTTTGGAGCCAGACATTAGGTTTTTAGCAGCTAAGAAGCTGACCGGGATGGCGAAGACGATGCCAAAAACAGTCGCCATCATGCCTAAGAAGATCGTCTCGATCATGCGCTCCACACTGAGTAAGAGCGGCTCGCTGGGCTTTAAGCCCCCCACCTCTGAAACCTGCCGCGCCTGCACCTCGTGCAGCTGTACGCCTTTGGCGCTGGGTGGTTGGAGGCGGTAGGGCATAACCAGATCTACTTCAAATTCCCCCACGCTATCGGTCTGGACATCGACGTACTCTCCCTGGTAACGAACGTGAAATTCCTGACCGACGGAATCTTTCCAGTAGATTTGGGTTTTCATGTTCGGGGCGAAGCCCTCACCCTCAAGATGGAGGGGGGTACCCATGACAAGATCGTTGTTTTCGTCCATGTAGGAAAGTTCCCCACAGGTCGGAGCGGCGATTATATAGGGCTGACCGGCGATTGGGGCTGGCGACTCTGGGGCGGAACCCTCGCAAGGTATCTGGATTGGGGCTGTGGCTATTACGGTTTCAGTATCGCGGGTGACAGCGGCCTCCCAGGGCCAGAGCACCTTAGAAAGTAACGGCCAGACATCTGGTAATTCCGTCACGGCTTTGTAGAGGTTGATCTCACTGATCTGCCAACCTAACGTGAAGAAGAGGAACAGGATCAGCGCAAAAATGGCGACGCCGCCTCTGCGCTGCGGTTCTGCTTGCTGGTAAGCATCCCAGACGTTCCAGAGCCATAAAATGAGAGCGCCTAGCAAGACGCCCCCGATAAAGAATGGGCGTCTTGCTAGGGCCTTGCTGAAAATAGCCAGTAGTCCAGTTTCCCTGGGTGCCAGAGCGACGGCCCTCCAAGCCAGCAGGCCCAATATGCTGGCCATGGAACCCAGCACGAGTAATCCACGCCATATCTGGAGCGCCAACAGCTGCCCCAAGCCGGGGATGATGCATGAGGCGAACGCTGCGACCGGTCCCGTTACAAGACTTGAACGTGGTTGTTCGGGTTTATATAGTTTTGTCATCTGATCCTCCTACCGAGCCTTCCAGACCGCCGCCTACGCGCACGGCCTCTTGACCGTAGATATTTTTGAACTCTGCGTCGGTCATCCGGCGGATATCTTCGCGGCTGCCATGATAGACAATTTCCCCATCCCGCAACCCGATGACGCGGGAAGCGTACCGTTGCACCAAATCGATATAGTGCAGACTGCATAGCACGGTAATCTCCTCTTCTTGGTTGAGAACTTCCAAATGCTCTAGGATTGAGTGCGCCAATACCGGATCGAGACTGGCGACCGGCTCGTCGGCTAAAATGATGTGCGGTTCCTGCATCAGGGCGCGGGCGATGCCGACGCGCTGTTGTTGGCCGCCGCTCAACTCGTCGGCGCGTTTGTAGGCTTGATCGCGAATCCCCAGGCGATCCAGGGCCTTAAAGGCTAGCTCGCGATCTGCTTGGGGAAAACGATGCAAGAGGCTCTGGCGTTGTTTCACGTATCCTAGCCGCCCGGTGAGAACGTTGGTGAGGACATTGGAGCGGTTAACTAAATTAAATTGCTGAAAAATCATGCCGATTTTACGACGTATATGGCGTAGTTCGGTCTGGTCAGCGGCGGTAATATCTTGGCCGTCCCAGAGGATTTGCCCGGTGGTCGGTTCTACCAAGCGGTTGATGCAACGCAACAGAGTAGATTTACCGGAACCGCTGAGGCCGATGATGATTAAAAATTCGCCATCTTCCACTTTGAAACTGACATCCCGGAGAGCGACGGTGCCATCAGCATATACTTTGGTGAGGTTTTTAATTTCTAACATGCTTCCCCCTAACTAAAAACCTAAAACGTAAAACGTGAGATTTCCACGTTTTACGTTTTAGGTGTTATTCAACGATGTTATAGCAATCTACTATTGTAGTTCTTCGATACTCATGCCGGCGGCTTGCAGCACCTGGCGGAAAATATCATAGAATTCATCACCGTGTTTTTCCAGGCCGGCCCATTGGTAAGCGGTATCCAGGGCTTCTTGACCCGCTTCGGTTTGGGAAATGGCTAGAATACCCTCCACGATCTGCTGCTTCATCTCGGCGTCCATGCCGGGAATGAATTGCACGCCGTCGTTGGGAATATCGGCGGTGACTTCGATGACGATCACCTCATCCATAACGTCGGGGTGATCTTCTTCGATGCGGCCACGGGCGTCCACGTAGGTGGCGCCGGCATCGCAATCACCATTGTAGACGGCGGAGACGACCGCGTCGTGGCTACCGGCATCCACGATCTCATCCAAATCGGTTTCGGGGTTAATGCCGGCGCTCTTCATGGTTAGGTTGGGGATGATCCAGCCGCTGGTGGAGAGCGGATCGGGGCGGCAGAAGGTTTTGCCTTTTAAATCAGCAATGGAATTGATGCCGCTATCTTTACGCACAATGATCTGCCCGTTATAAGTGGGGGTGCCGTAGCGCACGGAAACCAGTTCCGCGCTCACATCACAGCGTTCATGGGCCAATACGTAAGAGAAGGTAGCCAACGAGGCCATGTGGGCCTCGGCTGGTTCCGCGCACATCGCTTCGACTACGCCGGCGTACTCGGTCGCAACGTTAGTCTCGAAATAAAGCCCGGTCTCTGCGTGCAACAGGTCGGCGACATCTTGCGCGCCGCCGGCTACCCGTTCCATCTCCCCGGAGGGGACAAAGGACCAGACGATGGGGTTCTCTTCGGTACCTAGTTCAGGTTCCCCCCCACAGGCCGTGAGCAACATGCTCACTACCACTACCAACCCCACAACTACTAACAGCTTCTTCATGTGATTCCTCCTTAACAGAAATTGATATATGCGAAAAATAGGTCATTATGATAAAAGGAGTTGGTGATAATGTCAAGTAATGAATTGCAGTGGATAAGTCTCCGCCTGGCGACTAAAGTCGCGGCTACCTTTGCGAAGTCCACCTATGTGGACTAGCCGGCACCGGCTAACTTCATAACAGTGGCCGGTGGTTTTAACCGCCGGGCCTTAACTTCTGACTTTCGACCTACGACTTTTGACTTTCGACCTACGACCTTCAACCTTTGACCTGCGACTTCGCTTGTGCCTCTTGCTTCCCCTCATCACCGTGCTATGATTGAAAATGTAGCGATTGGTTACTGAGTATTAATTCTTTAATCCCCCAAACCGGGAGGTTTATATGCGCGCTTTACGGTCCCCACTATGGCGATTATTAATAATCATGTTGTTAATCTCAGTCTCTTGTTCCCAATTACCTGACATCCTGCCGGTGACAAAGGTGCCAGAGGATGCCGAGAGTGCGACCGCGACGGATGCCCCCACGCCTGGAGTGCAGTTGGATGCGATCACGCTGCCGCCAGCCGTGGTGGAATTCACGCCGCGCTCCGGCCAGGTGCTGGCTACCGAGGGCGCGGTGCTCTCTGTACTCTTTGATCAGCCCATGGATCGTAAAAGCGTGGAAGAGGCGTTACACATTACTCCAGAAGTGGAGGGGGAGTTCTCTTGGCAGAATGACCGTGAACTATACTTTGCGCCCAAGGTGTTGGCGGCGGCCAAAGAGTATCAGCTCTCTCTGGGGACGGGGGCCCGTTCCCAACAAGGACTTAAATTGGGACGGGCGTTGGCTTTCTCCTTCTCCACCAGAGGCCCGTTGGAGGTGACTCGACTCACCCCTACCGCCGGAGCGGTAGGTTTCCGGACAGATACCCCCCTGCTGATCGCTTTTAACCAACCCATCGTGGCCCTCAACTGCACCGGGCAGGTAGCCGGCAAAATTCCGGCCTGTCCGGCCTTACCGCTCCGGGGTACACCGCGCATCAGCGGTGAAGGGTTCTGGGTAAACACCTCGCTCTATCGTTTTGAACCGCGCTTGGGTTGGGATGCGGGGCAAGAGTATGCTATGGAATTGGCCCGCACTTTCACTAGCGTGGCCGGGGCCAGCTTAACCAACCCCTATCGGTGGAGCTTCACCCCGGCTGAACCACGTATTTTCACCACGCAACCGGGGAACGGGGACAAGGATGTCCTGCTAACTGTGGGCGTGCGGGTAGCCTTCAGCACTCCCATGGATCCAGCAGCGACCGGCAGCGCCTTCTCCTTACTCGCTCAGAATGGGGAACCGGTCCCCGGCACATTGACTTGGGTTGATGGAGGCGCCGAGTTGGTCTTTACACCTACTCAGCGGCTAGCGCTGGGAACCCGCTATCTGGCGACGGTAAACGAGCAAGCCCGCGCCTTGACTGGCGCGCCGTTGGAGGCACCTCTCCACTGGGCTTTCACCACCATCTCCTATCCAGTCGCCTGGAGCATCACGCCCGAGGATGGTAGTGACGACGTGGAACTCTACCCAGCGGTGCAAATTACTTTTATAGGTGCGCTGGATAAGGATTCCGTTGCAGAGCAACTGGTGATCACCCCTACTCTGGCCGCCGAGGAACGCTATCTACGCTGGGAAGGGCAGACATTACATCTTTATTGGAGCAAAGAACCCCGGACTAAATACTGTGTGTCAGTACCGGCCGGAATTAGCGATATCTACGGCCACCAGACGGGGAACGAGTTGCACTCTTGTTTCACTACCGGCGACTTGCGACCGATTTTTGCTGCTACCACGCCGTTGGATACCATCACCTTAGATGCTGATGAGACGCCGGAGATTTACGTCCTCTCCCGCAACGCCAAGCTAGTCTCATTGGCTCTCCACACCATCACCCCGGATGATTTTCTGGGCTATGAGAAAATTGAAGGCCCTCCCTTGCGGCAGTGGAGTGAGTATCTGCGTAACGCCCCCAACACGGTGGAGCTCACCCCGGTAGAGCTAACCAAGCGCGGCGCGGCGTTGCCGACGGGCTATTATCAACTCTCTTGGGATTTACCTGAGGCGCGCGGTTGGCGTTCTACTCTCCGCATTGCGGTGGTGGATAGTCACCTGACGTTGAAGATGAGCGTTGACGAAGCGTTGATCTGGGCCACGGATCTCGCTAGCGGGCAGCCGATCACGGAGACCGAAGTGCGGTTACTGGATGAGGCCGGGTCCCTGATCGCAGCGGGCACCACCGACGCTGATGGCTTGGCAAAATTGCGCATTGGCCCGTTGGAATCCCTTTGGGATCGGTACTTGGCCGTGCTGGGGGAACCGGGTCAGCCTACTTTTGGCGTCTCCGTGAGCAACTGGAATGAGGGCGCGCGTCCCTGGGAGTTCGGTATCGACTCGGAATATGGCTACTTGGTGCCTTACAACGTCTATCTCTACTCGGATCGACCGATCTACCGGCCGGGGCAGACGGTACGGCTACGCGGTATTTTGCGGGCGGAGCGCGATGTCCGTTATAGTTTGCCGGATCTGGAACGCACTGTGGAGTTGAGCCTGCGCGATCCTAATTGGGATACTATTTACACGACGACCGCGACACTTTCGGAGTTAGGGGGCTTCGAGGCTAACTTTGAGCTCTCCTCGGTGGCGGAAATGGGAGAGTACTCTATCCAAGCCCGGCTAGAAGGGGTGGAACGAAGTTGGGAGTTGCCCTTTGCAGTGGCCGCTTACCGGAAACCGGAGTTCGAGGTCACGGTCATGCCGGAGGTGGATGACCTCTTGCAGGGAGAAACGGCGCGCGTGTTAGTGGAATCTAGTTATTACTTCGGCGG
>DUEJ01000094.1 GCA_011192175.1 Thermoflexia bacterium | reverse complement strand
GGGAGCGACGGCGTTCGGATGGCAAATGTTACTTGGACGTGGACGCGGCCATCGCTATGGACCATCTGATCTTGGCCGCGACGGAGCAGGGCTTGGGTACTTGCTGGATCGCGGCCTTTGATCCAGATGCCGCGCGCGAGGTGCTCGGCCTACCGGCGGACGTGGAACCGATCGTCTTCACGCCGTTGGGTTACCCCGCCGTCGAACACCCTCATCCCCAGCGTAAAACATTGGCCGAGTTGGTCCGCTACGAGCGTTGGAGCGAGTGAGCGAAAAGGCGAGAAAGCGAAAATAGACATCCGATTTTTTCAAAAAATCGGATGTCTAACAATTAGTTTGTCATTCCGAGCCAGAGCGACGCGCTAGGCGTGGAGCTCGTCAGCGAGGAATCTCTAGCGTCTAAAGAGGGTCTCCAAGCAAGCTCGGGAGATTCCTCGACTGCGCTACGCTCGGAATGACAACGCGGCACTAGTACCTGTCCACGCAGGTGGACAGCCGGCTTTAGCCTCCGGTAGCCGCCTGCAGTCGGCGTAGCCGCGACTTCCCCGCCAAATCCCCAATCCCTGAGCACTTTAGATAAATAACGGAGGCTAACATGGAACTCACTGTTGAAAAAAAACATTGCGGGGCGCAAGAGCGGGAAGCGTTACTGTATGTGCTCCGGCGGCTGGATGCGGAGGGGGTTGCCTACAAGGTCGTGGGCGGGATGGCGGTAGTGTTACAGGGCGTCCCTTCCGTGCCGGTCAACGATGTGGATTTAGAGATGCCGGAGGCGGCAGTCTATCGTTTCCAAGAGCTATTTGCAGAATTTGCGTTGCTTCCGGTTGCTTGGCGAGAAGGCGAGACTTACCGTTCACATTTTGGACGTTTTGAGATCTTGGGGGTACTCTTTGAAGTGATGGCCGATTTGGAACGCCGGGAAGGCGCGACCTGGGTTCCCACTATGACCGTCACTGAGAGCCGCGTGGATTTGGAGGAACTCTCTGTGCGCGTCTCCCCGCTTGAAGAGGAGACGCTGGCTTACATCCGGCGAGGGAGGTTAGAACGCGCGGCGCGTTGCCTGCCACTCTGTGACCATCAGCGATTATTGGCGTTGTGGCGTGGAGAAATCCCCACGCATGTTATCTGAATGTCAATTAAATACCAAGACTAGGTTTGGTACAACACGTGCTCACTACTGAGCACTTTAGCTAAACAATGGAGGCTAACATGGAACTGGTACTATCAGCAATCTCGGCCGGCGGTTTGGTAGGCGCCGCTAATCAATATCTCTGTTTGCTAATTTTTGCCATCATCTCCAAAATAGGCTGGGTCACGCTGACGCCTAAGATGCAATTTATGGAATCCTGGTGGTTCATATCAATCGTGGCGCTATTTTGGATTTTGACTGTTGCGCCGGCTTATCTGGCGACGCTGGCTCCCGGCGTGCTGAATGCCGTCAATACCTTCATAAATTTCCTCAGCGGGTTCTTAGTGCCGGTTTCAGCCGCGTTTATCTCTCTGGCCTCGGTCGGCGTGCTCACCGGTATGCACCCGGAATTAGAACAGTTGTTAGAAACCTTACAGCTCTTTAATTTGGAAGGCAGTCTGGCGCGTAACGGTTGGTTGATGGCCGGAACTAGCGCGTTATTCGCCTCCTCGGTGGGCGGCATTAAGTTTGCGACCAAGCCATTAGTCGGCGCGGTCTCTGGAACCTCTGGTTATCTGGCCGCTCCCACCAATGCCACCTTTGAAAATAGCTCCTCCGTGGTGTTGATGACGCTAGCTTATCTCCTCTCTAAGGTCAATCCCTGGTTGTTAGTGGCGTTGGGAGTGCTGGTCTTCATCCTGGCCGTGGCTGCGCTGACATTCGCCCTCTACCAACTCTGGAAACTGAAGAAGGGTATTGGCAAAGTGTTGCGGTGGGCGCAAACCAACCCTCGGGCGGGGATGGCCGTCTTCGCAGAATTTCTGATGTGGGGGACTGGCTGGCTCATCTGGGAAAAGTGGGGACGGGGCGTGGTGATGTCGGGGGCTTGGTTAGTTTGGACCCTTATCTTTTTCTCGTTGGTCGGGCTGACCGGCGTAACGGTGCCTTTTGTGGCCCCGCCGATCATCGTCGTAGCGGTGTTGATATTTTTGGCGGTCGGGTTATCCTCCGCGCGCTCGCTGATGCGCTATCTAGAAGCGCAGTTGGAGGTTATCCTTTGAAGAAAGCTCATTCGCCGCTAAGACGCCAAGACGCTAAGAAAAAATTTAGTTTTGGGTTAAGAATATTTAATGATACCAGTCAAAAAGTTAACTTTCTGAAGGAAGTAATAAGTCATCAAGTCCACCAATTAGCCAAGTAAAGGAGTAGCATGTCTATCCTTACACTTTCGACCATCATTAGTATTTTACAAGATCTGCCCTATGCCGTGGTGTTTCTCCTCTGTGCCGGTGTATCCTATCTAACCTTACAGCAACCACGGGTCAAGCAATGGCTGACCGATGCCGGCACGCTGGTCAACTATGGGGGAAAAGTCAGGTCGTGGCCGCGATTTCCCAATCGCGATCTGTGCTGGCGAGCGCGAAAAGGATTTCGCGGCTACCATTCTACGCCCTGTAAGCGGGGTTAGCTCGCTTCAGCGGCCTGGCTGGCCGGAACCCCACTTTCGATCTTTGACTTTTGATTTTTCACTTGTCCCCTCGCTTTCTTGCTCACTTCCAGCACCAGGAAATGGGAGAGGCCGAAGATGCGCAGCGGAGTCTTCTCCAGCGCGTAGGTGCATTCTTGGAGAACCTTTCCCAGCCGGGGCTGACGGGCGACGATGTTATCGTAGCCGGGGTAGATTTGCGTGTGGACGATGACGCGCACGGGGAGAGCGTCAAAGAGGCGGCGGAGTCCGCGCGCGGTGTAGGCGCGGACGTGCGGTGCTAGCCAGTCACGCCACGGGGTGGGGAGCCAGTTGACGCCGAATTTGTTCCCGAAATGGTACTCGCCGCGCCAATAGAGGCCGTGTGTCTCGAAGGCGTAGCGCCGGTTGGGGACGAAAATCGCAATCCGCCCGCCGGGACGGGTGACGCGCACCAGCTCCTGGGCGCAACGTCGATCGTCGGTGACGTGTTCCAGTACCTCGTGGGAAAAAACGAGATCAAAGGTATCATTGGTGAAGGGTAACGTCTCGCCGAGAGCTTGCGCCACGCCTTGAGCGCGCTCCTGGGCCTCGAAGGCGCGTTCCAATTCCACCTCGATGCCGAAGACGTGCGGGGTGTAGCGCCGAAAAGCGGCCGTGTACATCCCTACGCCGCACCCCACATCCAGGATGCGCCGGTCACGTAAGGGGATGTAACGTCGCACCCAATCCAACCGTCGCTCTTGCCCGGCGCGCCAGACGAATGAGGGATTTCCTCGTTTTGCTGCCTTTTGCAAATCCATAATAATCTTGCCTCCAGCCAAATTCTAAATGGCAAATGGCAAATGTGCAAATGGGCAAATGGCGAATGAATTAGGGTCTTTAGGTTTTCGCCATTTACTACTAACTTGGAGGTATGCATGACTCACGCTAGAAATGTTATCATCGCCCAATCCGGCGGGCCGACGCCGAGGAAGGCTCCGGTTATATGGCTACCATCCTCCGGAAGGCTGGCCCCAGTTATCAAGCGTACTACGACAAAGTCCCGCTGGCGTTGGTCGCCAACTCTGAGCGGCGCTTCCCGGAGGCGTGGATCACTCCGTCGCGCACCGATGTCACCGCTGATTTTGTCTGTTACGCTCGTCCACTGATCGGCGAGAGCTGGCCCCACGTGCCGCTGGTCGCCGGGTTGCAACGCTTCACGCGCTTTGAGCCTCTTTCCGCTCCGCAGTAGTTGGAAAAGTACACACCGCAGGCATATTGTCCTGATAGCGCAAATTGCTGACACCTGCTCCAGTGGTGCAAGTCGGCAGCTTGTGGTATGGTGGTACCAGTTGTTAATTTAGGATTTCGCATGGTCAAGCCAGAATCAACTGCGAATGGACGCCAATAAACGCGAAAAAATCAAAAAATAGAGGAGAACATGTACCATGAATAAGAATTATGAGGTAGATATCTTGATGATTGGGCATTTTTCTAAAGACCGTTTGGTGGTCGATGGCGAGGTCGAGATCGCGCCGGGAGGAGCCATCTACTACGGCGGCGTGGCTCTGAGCCACCAGGGGATTGACGTCGCGGTGGCGACCCGCGCGCATCCCGACGAGAGACGCTTTATGGACGCCATGCGGGCGGAGGGGGTCCAGGTCTTCGTGGCCGACGCGCCGGTCTCTTCCAGCATCGAAAATATCTATGACTCGGCCGATATGGAGCGGCGGATTTGCAAACTCCGCGCTTTCGCCGGGCCGTTTCAGCAAGCGGATATTCCTGATATCAAGGCCCAGATTTACCTGGTCGTGCCCGTTATCGCTGGTGAGGTGGATTTGGCGCTGCTCAAATGGATTTCTGCGCGTGGCCCGGTGGGGATGGATGTGCAAGGCTTCGTGCGCGTCCCAGAGGGCGATGCACTCGTCTTCCGCCAATGGCCGGAGGTAGCCGAGGGGCTGGCGTGCGTGACTTACCTCAAGGTGGATCGCGCCGAGGCGGAGTTGCTCACCGGCAAGACAGATCTGCGGGCCGCCGCCCGTGAATTGGCGAGCTATGGGCCACGGGAGATCGTCGTCACGCAATCCTCCGGCGTCACCGTTCTGGCGGATGGCGAATTCTACGACGCGCCGTTCACGCCGAAGTCGCTGGCCGGGCGCACCGGGCGCGGCGACACCTGTTTCTCCGCCTACGTCAGCCGGCGTTTGAGCGCGTCCCCGGCCGAGGCGTGTCGCTTTGCGGCCGCGATCACCACGTTGAAGCAAGAGAAACCTGGCCCGTGGGCTGGTTCGCTGGACGAGGTGCAGGAGCTGATGGCGCAGATGGCGTGTAGGAACGGGTAGTAACAAGGCGGTTAAAGTCACATGCTGCGGTTGTCCAACCGCCCAGCGACGCCCTCTCGCTTGCTGTAGCCGATCCTCGCAGGATGGTTACAGTGATTCGTCAGATATTCAGGCAGAACTAGCCCATAATCGTTGCCCAGCAACATCACGGGGAGACAGGAGAACCAACACCTGCCTCCCCGCGTTTGGTTTGACTAGTCTTGCAGCTTCCCCACAAAATAGGTACAATAGTAATATCAAATTTAATCAGGAGGGGTGAGATGAAATTTCCGTATGGCATCAGCGATTTTCATAAACTCATAACTGAGGATTATTTCTACGTGGACCGCACCGCCTACATTCGTACCGTGGAAGAGGTGGGACCAGTGTTGCTCTTCCTGCGGCCGCGGCGCTTTGGCAAATCGCTGTGGCTCTCCACGCTGGAGAACTACTATGATGTGGCCAAGGCGGATGAATTTGAGTCCCTGTTCGGCCAGCTGGCTATCGGCCAGGAGCCCACCCCGTGGCACAACCAGTATTTGATAATGCGCTGGAACTTCTCGGCGGTGGACCCCAGCGGAGATTACGATCAAATCCGGCAGTCGTTATTCAATCATGTCAACGGCTGTGTGGAACAGTTTATAGCTCAGTACCAAGGAGGATTAGAGCATGAAATCGTCCTGGGGGAAGATGCTTTGCGGTCATTCCGCTCGGTCTTGACCGCGGTGCAGCGTTCCCCTTATCGCCTCTATTTGTTGATAGACGAATACGACAACTTTGCCAATGAAGTACTGACGGCCGACACGGCGCGGTACGAAAGCTTGGTCCGCGGCGCCGGCGTCCTGAAGACACTCTTCAAAGCGGCCAAAGAGGGCACGGGGGGGCTAGGTCTCGACCGCATCTTCATCACTGGCGTCACTCCAGTGGTGATGAGCGACATCACCAGCGGCTTCAATATTGCCGAGGACCTCTTCCTCAAACCAGCTCTCAATACTTTGTGCGGGTTCACCGAGGCGGAGGTGCGCACGGTGCTCCAGCAGGTTGCTGAAGAATGTGACCTGCACTCTAAGCAGGCAGCCGCAGCGCTGGAGATGCTGCGCACGTTTTACAACGGGTATCGCTTTAGCTATCAGGCTAGCGAGCTGGTGTATAATCCCACGTTGGTGCTTTATTTCCTCAAACAATTTCAAGAGACTTGCGCTTATCCGGAGGAAATGTTGGACTCCAACCTGGAGATGGATCGCCATGAACTGGAATACGTCGCGCAGCTGCCGCACGGAGGGCAGTTGATTATGGCCGCCTTGAGTGCGTCGCCGGCGCTGAGTGTGCGGCAGTTGTCACAGCGTTTCGGGGTGCAGCGGATGCTCTTTGCGAAGAAAGATACTTCCTTTGCTGTCGCGCTGCTCTACTACCTGGGGGTATTGACCTTGGCCGGCCGCACCAAATCGGGGCGGCACGCGCTGCGCATCCCCAACCTGGTGGTGCGGCGGCTCTACGCCGAGCAGTTGCGGGAACTATTGCTCCCCGACGTGACCCGAGACGAGATAGAAACCGTGGCAGAGGGGCTGTATACCACGGGCGACCTGCAACCGCTCTGCGATTTTGTGGAGCAGACGTACTTCCGCGTCTTTAGCAACCGGGACTACCGTTGGGCGAACGAGTTGACCGTCAAGACGGCGTTCCTCTCCCTGCTCTTCAACGACATCCTCTACATCATGGATTCGGAGCCGGAGTTGCAGCGCGGCTACGCCGATCTGGTGATGCTCATTCGGCCCGACATGCGGCGCTTCGAGGTACTGGATCTCCTGCTAGAGTTCAAAT
>DUEJ01000093.1 GCA_011192175.1 Thermoflexia bacterium | reverse complement strand
GTACAGAGCTCATTCCGGAAGTACCAGCGCGTACCTAACGGAGCTGGCGTTACCGGCGTTGAAGTCGCGCAGCGTCTTATGCGGATGGAAGGGCTAGGGTTGAATATCGAGAGCGCCGGGAAGAGGACGCTCTCTGATCACTATGATCCCCGGGGTCGCGTGTTGCGCCTCTCGGCTGATGTAGCGACCCGCGCTTCAGTGGTTTCCATGGCCATAGTAGCCCATGAGCTGGGTCATGCTCAACAAGACATTGAGGCGTACTCCCTCTTCCGCTTGCGGACAGGACTGGTGCCGCTGGTCAATTTTACTTCTTGGCTGGGGCCCCTTCTCTTTCTAGCCGGCATGTTTTTCAACTCCTACTCACTGGCTTGGTTAGGAGTTCTCGCCTTTGCCGGCGCGGTTATCTTTGCGTTGGTCACATTGCCCGTGGAGATTGATGCTAGCCGACGTGGTCTGCGCTTATTGGAGCAGAGTGGTCTCTTGTGCAGCCCGCAGGAGCGACAAGGCGCGCGGCGCATCCTGACGGCGGCGGCCCTAACTTACGTGGCCGCACTGGCTCAGGCGCTCTCCAACTTGCTCTATTACGTTTTCTTGCTGAAAGGCCGTCGCCGGCGCTGATTATCTTCTTCTCTCGCGCCTTCACACATTCGCCTATTTGCTGCTTCATGCTATACTTGCAAATGTTCCACATTAGTAACATCTTCGGCGCTTAAGCAGGGCAGCTTGATCAGCCCCCCCTTTGTTTCTGTATATCACTATCTCGCGTTCCCTGCACTCATATTTAACCTAGTCTTGGGAATAAGGAGAGATCGGATGAATACAGATAAACCACACATCACAGTTATCGGAGCCGGGCATGGCGGGAAAGCCATGTCTGCAGAAATGGCCGCACGCGGCTTCCCGGTCACACTCTACAACCGCACGTTCGAGCATATCGAAGTCATCAAGCTGTGCGGAGGGATCGAGCTCCTCACCGAGGAAAGCCGCCAGGTCTTCGGGCCGCTGCAACGAGTCACCGCCGACATGGAAGAAGCCCTCTCCGACGCCGAGTTGATCATGGTGGTCATCCCGTCCTCCGGGCACCGCAGCGTCGCCCTAACCGCCGCACCCCACTTGAGAGACGGTCAAACGGTCGTGCTGAACCCCGGTCGCACCGGCGGCGCGCTGGAGTTCATCCAGGGACTACGCGAGGGTGGCTGTTCGAGCTATCCCACCATCTGCGAAGCAGAAACCTTCCTCTTTGCCTCCCGGAGCATCGGGCCGGCCGAGGCGCGCATCTTCCGCACCAAATACTCCGTCCCCGTCGCCGCCCTGCCTGCCACCCGCACGGAAGAAGCGCTGGCACTGCTCCAGCGAGTCTACCCTCAATTCATCCCCGCCGCTAACATCCTCCACACCAGCCTGAACAACATGGGCGCGATCTTCCACCCCGCCCTCACCCTGCTCAACGCCGGCCGGATCGAGAGCACGCAAGGAAACTTCGAGTTCTACATGGAAGGCGTGACGCCCTCTACCGCCAAAATCCTGGAAGCACTGGATCGCGAGCGCGTGACGGTGGCCTCCGCCCTCGGCATCCGCGCCCAGACGGCGCAGGAATGGCTCTACCGGGCCTACGCCGCCGAGGGAGACAATCTCCACGCCGCCATGCATGCCAATCCCGGTTACAAAGGCATCAAGGCCCCCAACCGCCTTCAACACCGCTATCTCTTCGAGGAAATTCCCTGCAGTCTGGTGCCCATTGTGGCAATCGGCAAGCAGTACGGCGTGGACGCCCCGACCATGCGCGCCCTGATCCACCTTGCCAACATCATCCACGGCGCCGATTACTGGCGCAGAGGCCGCACGCTGGAACGATTGGGGATCAAAGGTATGTCGGTGCAGGAGCTGCACACCTACGTAGAAACGGGCCAGAGAGATCGTCCTGTAAGGGGTTGAAAAACATGCGTATTTTAGCCGGAGCTTTAGGCGATTGCGTCCACGTCGCCGGCGTGACCCATTTCTTGAACCTGGCCGCACGTCTGGGGCACGAGACGCTCTTCACCGGCCCCGCCACCGACTCGGAGAGCTGGGCCGACATGGCTCACGCATTCCAACCCGACGTCATCGGCGTGAGCTACCGCCTGACGCCGGAGAACGCCCGTCTGGCGTTGGAGGAGTTCTGGGCCGTGATGAAAGCCGCCGGGCTAGCGGAGCGTCGCTTCGTCTTCGGTGGCACGCCGCCCGTCGCCGCCGTGGCCCGCGAGATGGGCATCTTCGAGGCCATTTTCGATGGCAGCGAGCCGCCTTCCGCCGTCATCGCCTACCTCAAAGGCGCCGGCGATAGCGATCACGTCGCCGCGCCGCCTCCCCAGACTCTCATCGAGCGCATTCACTGGAAGGCTCCTTACCCCCTCCTGCGCCATCACTTCGGCATCCCCGCCCGGACCATTGAGCCGACCGTGGCCGGCGTCGCCCGCATCGCTGAGGCCGGCGCGTTAGATGTCATCTCGTTAGGAGCGGATCAGGATGCGCAGGCGCATTTCTTCCGCCCCGACCTCCAGAACCCCAAAAGCACCGGCGCGGGTGGCGTCCCCTTGCGCAGCGAGGATGACTTGCGCCGCCTCTACGCTGCCAGTCGCCGGGGTAACTACCCGCTGATGCGCTCCTACTCCGGCACTGCCGAGCTCCTCCGCTACGCCGGTATGTTGGTGCGCACCCTCCACAACGCCTGGTGCGCCACCTCCCTCTTCTGGTTCAACGCCATGGATGGCCGCGGCCCGCTGAGTCTGGAACACTCCATCCGCGACCACCTCGCGCTGCTGGCCTGGCACGGCGAGCGGAACATCCCCGTCGAGGGCAACGAACCCTACCACTGGGGAATGCGCGATGCCCCCGATGTCATCTCTGTCGCCGTCTCGTACCTCTACGCCTACAATGCCAAAAAAGCGGGGGTGCGAGATTACATCACCACCTACATGTTTGAAAGTCCCCCCACCCTCTCCAGTCGCATGGACCTGGCCAAGGCTCTGGCCCAGATTCGCGTGGCCGAGGCGTTCAGCGATACCACTTTCCACATCTGGCGACAGACACGGACGGGACTGCTCAGCTATCCCGTCAACCCCGCCCGCGCCCGCGCACATCTGGCGGAATCAATCTACTTACAGATGGCACTCCACCCCGCCCTCGTCCACGTCGTTGGCTACACCGAGGCCGATCACGCCGCCACCGCCGGCGAAGTCATTGAATCGGCTCTCATGGCCCAGCAGGTCATCAAGACGGCCATCGCCGGGCAGCCTGATTTCACCATTGACCCCATAATCCAGACCCGCGTGGAGGAACTGGTCGCCGAGGCGCAGGCCCTCATCACAGCCATTCGCCGCCTGGGAGAGGAGACCGCCGCAGATCCGTTGAGCGATCCCGCGACGCTGGCCCGCGCTGTCAAGGTAGGCTTGCTGGACGCGCCGCAGTTGCAACGCAACCGCTTCGCCAGAGGGAAGATTCGCACCCGCGCCGTGAATGGCGCTATCCTCGCCGTGGACGAGGAAGGGAATCCACTTGCGGAGAAGGAACGCATCCGGGGACTGGGAGACACGCTATCTGTTTCTCAAGCACGAGGCTAATGCTTTGTCAATGGCATTAAGTTAAGCCACCATCCAGACCTTGAAGGTTTTATCTGACCCTGGCCCGCCAGGAATTCACCGCGCTGCCAGAGACCTCCGAGGTCTTATCTCGCTACAGATAAGCGCGTCCGGCGCTTTCAAAATGCCGGACGCGCTTGCGTTTAGGGGTATTTAGGGGTGGTTCTTTGTCACCAAAGGTAAGTAGATACGATAGTTACTCATCGCTGTCGTCGTCAGTAATGACAAGAATGAAAACATTGAGAAACGGTTGCGCCGGGGGGGCAAGAATCCCAATGTCGCGCCCGAGGTTTACTTCATCCCGTTTGCCCAGCAGTTACTGGCACATTTAGCCGCAAGCAGCACGTTGGTTTTGGCACTGGCTGGCAACCCGATCGGAGGAGCTCACCGCCGTGCAGGTGGAGATCATGGCGACCATGACCGGCTCACAATTGGCAGCTGTTCGTGAGATACAGCTCACCAACGTTGCTCTCATAACTTTCTATACGGAGCAAGGCCTCGAAATGCCTACCCCGAATCCTGATGCTCTAGAGGCTGAAGCGACCTCGTTGCGGGGCAGAGATATGACGGAAGAAGAGCGCGCCGCCAAGCGCGCGGAAGCCGAGGCTTCTGGTACGTCTATGCCAGAGAGTGGCGGCGGCACAGGTAACGGCGCCGCCGTGCGTGAATCTAGCTTCGCAAAAACCCCGTGACAAAATCCTCGGATGAGGGTACAATGCATCTCAACTTTGACTCCACCGAAAAAAGATAGCTTACCGTAAAGACGCAAAGGACGCTAAGAAAAAAATTAAGAACGCCTCGGCATGAAGTGCCAGGGCTACGAGCTGGAAGCCTCCTGCGGAGGCTAGCGCGCCTGGCGACTTTCGACTACTGACTTTCGACTTATATTTAAGGAGCTAGCATGTCAATCGAAACATCAAATTGGGTCAAGGATGCTATTTTCTACCAAATTTTTCCAGATCGTTTTGCCCAGAGTGAGCGCGTCTTCAAACCGAAAAATTTAGAGCCGTGGGATGCGCCGCCAACGAAGCGGGGCTTCAAGGGCGGCGATCTGCTGGGCGTGGAAGAACATTTGGATTACTTAGTCGAGCTGGGTATCACGGCGCTCTACTTTAACCCGATCTTCCAATCGGCGGCCAATCACCGTTACCATACACATTGCTACCTGCGCGTGGATCCGCTGCTGGGCGGGAATGAGGCTTTTCAACAGTTGCTGGCGGCGGCTCACGCGCGCGGCATCCGGGTGATCTTGGATGGCGTTTTCAATCACGCCAGCCGGGGCTTTTTCCAATTCAACCACATTATGGAAAATAACCATCAATCGCCCTACATTGATTGGTTTGTCGTCAATGGGTTTCCGCTGCGGGCTTTCCAGGATGAGGAGGGAGCCAATTATGTCTGTTGGTGGGATAATCGCGAATTACCCAAGCTCAATACTGAAAATCCAGCGGTGCGTGAATTTATCTTTGAGGTGGCGGAGTATTGGCTAGAGCAGGGCATCGACGGCTGGCGGTTGGATGTGCCGTTGGAGATCACGACGCCCGGCTTCTGGGAGGAGTTCCGCCGGCGGGTGAAGGCGATCAATCCAGAGGCCTACATTCTGGCGGAGATTTGGCATGAGGCGCGCGAGTGGTTGCAGGGCGAGCACTTCGACGCGGTGATGAACTATCCGTTCAACCGGGCTTGTCTGGGTTTCTTTGGCGGCGCGGTGTTGGATACGGAGTTTAAGCCGGGTGGCTTCGCATTGGAAGCTTTGACGGCGGAGGATTTTGCCCGGCAGGTGGACGAGATGTTGACGCTTTACGCGCCAGAGGTCACGCAGGCGCAATTCAACTTACTGAGCAGTCACGATGAGCCGCGCTTCCTCACATTGGTGGGCGGGGAGACGCGGCGGTTGAAGCTGGCGACGCTCTTCCAGATGACCTTCCCCGGTGCGCCCAGCATCTACTACGGCGACGAGATCGGGATGGAGGGCGGCGAGGATCCTGATTGCCGGCGTGGTTTCCCCTGGGAGGAGGAGCGTTGGGACCAGGACTTGCTGGCGGATATGCGGCGGTACATTGCGCTGCGCCAGGCTCACCCAGTTTTGCGCCGGGGCGAATATCTGACTCTCTACGCGCAGGGCGAGCTCTACGCTTTCGCGCGTTACGCGGAGGAGGAACTGGTGGTGGTAGCTTTCAACGTGGGGGGGGAGGCCGCCGAACTCCAGTTGGAGTTGGCGGGGTTGCCGGCCAGCGCGCAACCGTTGGTAGATGCCTGGAGCGGCGCGGAGCTCGCGTTGCAGGGTGACAGAGCGGTCTTGCAACTGGCCCCGTTGAGCGCGCGCGTCTGGGTGCGATGAGCTGCCAAATCAGCAAATGGCAACTTGGCTAGCCGGCGCGGGAACGACTACCAGTCTAATCAATCACTCGACTACCGGACTAAGCAACTACCCAACCAATCAGAATTTATGAAATTCTGTGCTTTTGCTAATGAATTTCTAATACTTATCTACTATACTCTAAAAAGTTGAGAAGTTATAGTGGCTAAGAGATTTAGAAGAGAGGAGGTTGCAGATGGGCAAGATTATTGGGATTGATTTAGGAACGACTAACTCGGCTGTTTCTATTATGGAAGGTGGGCAAGCGACGGTTATTCCTACGGCTGAAGGCGGGCGTTTGTGCCCTTCCGTGGTGGCTTTTACGAAGAAAGGGGCGCGTTTGGTGGGCGTGCCGGCGAAACGGCAGGCGGTGGTGAACGCGGAAAATACAGTTTATTCGGTCAAACGGTTGATGGGCCGCCGGGCGGATGAGCCGGAGGTAAATGTCACCCGCAAGATGGTTTCTTATAACATTGAAGCGGGACCGCACGGAGATGCGCGGGTGGCTGTTCCGGCTACCGGAGAAGCATATACGCCGCAGGAGATCTCGGCGATGATATTGCAGAAGTTGAAGAAGGATGCGGAATCTTATTTAGGCGAGAAGGTGACGGAAGCGGTCATCACGGTGCCGGCTTACTTCAATGATAGCCAGCGGCAGGCGACGAAAGACGCCGGCCAGATTGCCGGTCTGGTGGTAAAACGCATTATCAACGAGCCGACAGCGGCGGCGTTGGCCTACGGGTTGGATAAGAAAGTTGACGAAACGATCCTGGTCTTCGATTTGGGCGGCGGTACTTTTGATGTGTCTATCCTCGAGGTCAGCGAGGGGATGATTGAGGTCAAATCCACCAATGGCGATACGCACTTGGGCGGCGATGATTGGGATGAGCAAATCGTGCGCTGGATGTTGAAGGAGTTCAAGGCGCAAGAGGGGATTGATTTGAGCGGCGATCGTCAGGCCATGCAGCGTCTCCGTGAGGCGGCTGAGGAAGCCAAAGTCCAACTTTCCACTATGTTGGAGGCGGAGATTAACTTGCCCTTCATCACGGCGGACGAATCCGGGTCCAAGAACCTGCTCCTGCGTCTGACACGCGCGCGGTTTGAGCAGATGACCAAAAATCTGGTGAATCGCTGCCGGGGACCATTTGAGAAAGCTCTGAAGGACGCGCGAATCACTCCCGCCAAGTTGAACGAGGTGGTCTTGGTCGGCGGCGCGACGCGCATGCCCATGGTGCAAGAGTTGGTGCGCAAGTTGACGAATGGGAAGGAGCCGCACAAAGGCGTCAACCCAGATGAGGTGGTCTCCGTGGGAGCTGCTATTCAAGGTGGCGTCTTGGGCGGCGAGGTGAACGATATCTTGCTGTTGGACGTGACGCCGCTTTCGTTAGGTGTGGAGACGCTGGGTAATCGGATGACACCCTTAATCGAGCGCAATACCACCGTCCCAGTGCGCAAGGCCGAGACTTTCACGACGGCCCAGGATGGGCAGACGGCAGTAGACATCAAGGTTTACCAAGGTGAGCGCCCGATGGCCGCGGATAATATGTTGTTGGGCCAATTCCGGTTGGATGGTATTCCGCCCGCGCAGCGCGGCATCCCGCAGATTGAGGTCTCTTTTGATATCGACGCCAATGGCATTTTGACCGTCTCAGCGGAGGATAAGGCGACCGGGCGTGAACAGAACATCACGATCACCGCTTCTACGAACCTGAACCCGGGAGAGGTAGACCGGCTGGTCGAAGAAGCCAAGTTACATGAGGCCGATGATCGCCAGCGTCGTGATTTGGTAGACGCCCGCAACGAGGCCGACGCGCTGGCTTACCAGATCGAAAAGCTCTTGACAGAGCAGGGCGAAAAACTCCCCGCCGATATGCGCAGCGAAATCGAGGGGCAGATTGAGTCTCTCAAGCAGGCTAAGGAGAGCGATGACGCCCAGGTCATTCGTGCGGCAATCGAGGATTTGCGGCAGGCTTCCATGAAGATGGGGCAGCAGATGTATGCTCAGCCCGGCGGCCCGAATGTCGGTCCGGACGTGGGCCCTAATGTAGGCCCCGCGGCTGATGAGGACCCGGATGTGGTGGACGGCGAATATCGCGAAATATAAGGTAAGAGTTAAAAGCGATTAGTAAGAGGGGGCGGCTTCTTAGGCGCCCCCTCTCTTGTGCTGCTTGGTTAGCGGTCGAGGAGGGCAAATGGAATTTAAGGATTACTATCAGGCATTAGGGGTTGCGCGTGAGGCGGGAAAAGCGGAGATTAAGAAAGCCTATCGGCGTCTGGCGCGTAAATATCATCCAGATATGAATGCCGGGGATAAGGCTGCCGAGGAGCAGTTCAAAGAGATCAACGAGGCTTATGAGGTGCTCTCTGATCCTGAGAAACGGCGTTTATACGACCAGTTCGGCTCGCAGTGGAAACAGTGGCAACGTTCTGGGCGCAGTTCAGAGGATTTTGATTGGAGCCAATGGGGCGGCGGGCGGGCGCGTCCCGGCGGGCAGCGGCGCGTCTATTCTGGCGATTTCCAGGATTTGTTTGGCGCTGGCGGCGGGGTCTTCTCTGATTTCTTCCAACAGCTCTTTGGCGGCGGGATGGGAGCGCCGGCTGCTGGTCGGGCGAGCGATCCTTTTGCCGGTTTTAGCGGGCGGATGCCACAGCCCGCGCGTTCCCAGCCGGCCAACGATCAACCGGTAGAGATCAGCTTGCGTGAGGCTTATCATGGCGCTAAGCGGTTGCTCCAAATTGGCGAACGCCGCCTGGAGATCACAATTCCGCCAGGGGCCGCGGATGGTACGCGGGTGCGGATTGCCGGGGCGAAAGTGGGCCTGCCCAGGGATCTCTACTTGAAAATATCGCTGAGTAAGGACGCACAATTTGAGCGTCGGGGCGACGATTTGCAGACATCCGTTGGGGCAGATCTCTACACGCTGTTGTTGGGCGGCGAAGTCCCCGTGACTACCCTGGATGGGCGGATCGTGATGTTGCATATCCCGCCGGAGACGGAAAACGGGCAGCGCTTTCGTTTGCGGGGCCGGGGAATGCCAAAGTTGAAAGACCCGCAGCAACATGGCGACTTGTACGTCGCAGTGCAGGCGCAGTTGCCGAAGCAGCTCTCAGCTGAAGAAAGAGCTCTGGTGAAGCAGTTGCAGGATTTGCGGTGAGACTACTCGACTAATTGACTATCAGACTAATAGGAGGAAATATCAATGTTTAGACGTGTACTTTTTGCGCATGATGCTAGCCCGGCGGCTGAAAAAACCATGCCCTATTTGGAACACTTGGCACGAGCCGAGAAGGCAGAGCTTTTGATTTTGCATGTCTATCACACGCCGGAGCAATACTCAGGTACTAAAGGCTATGAGCGGTTGGTGAAGAGCTTAGAAGATGTGGGTCAGGCAGTGGTAGAAGATTTTGTGGAATATCTAGGGGCGGACGGTTTCAACGCGCGCGGGTTGGTACGTTCTGGCGAGCCGGCACGGGTCATTTTGGAGACTGCGCGGGAAGAAAAAGTAACGCTTATTGTACTAGGCACACGTGGACCGGCGAGTATGAAAGAGATGCTCTTGGGAGACGTAAGTACCGAGGTGTTGCGTTATGCTCATTGCCCGGTTTTGTTAGTGCCCTAGCTCAAGCCTGCTGAAAAAACAAGAATTTCACCACGATGGTACGGAGTGCGTAGCGGTTTGAAACTTGACTCTATTGCAAAAAACTAATTTTTCTTAGGGACCTCCGTGTCTTTGTGAAATGGTTAAGGTTATAGAGAAACATAGAGAAACGAGGAGGGCGGAATGCGGAAAATTTATCTAGTATTGATCATTGTAACGTTGCTTGGTGGTTCTTTAGGATGTGTAGCGTTGCAGACGTTGCCAGCAGGGTCTACCCCAGTTGCGACAGTGGCGCCCACTCCCACGGCCGGCCAATCAGAGAACGTCGTGCAACCCCACGCGGATTTACTGGCGGTAGAATCTCAAATAGAAGCAGTCTATCAGGCCGTGGGAGATTCAGTGGTGAATATCTCTGTCACCACATTGGCACACGATTTCTTCATGAATCCGGTGCCGCAAGAAGGGACCGGTTCGGGGTTTGTCTATGATGAACAAGGCCATATTGTCACCAACTGGCATGTAGTGCAGGAGGCGGAGGATATCCAGGTTATCTTTGCGGATGGGGTTACGCTGCCGGCCGAAGTGGTAGGCAGCGATGCCGCTAACGATCTGGCTGTCATTCAGGTTGCCACTGATGGGCATTCCCTCAAGCCGGTGCAGCTGGGGGATTCTAGCACTCTGCGCGTGGGGCAATTTGTCGTGGCGATTGGTAACCCCTTTGGCTTGGAACAGACGGTGACTTTTGGAGTTATCAGCAGCTTGGGGCGGATCATTGATAGCCCGGAGGGCGGACGCTTTATCGGGGAAGCTATTCAGACCGATGCGGCGATCAATCCCGGGAACTCTGGTGGCCCACTCTTGGACTTGCAGGGGCAGGTGATCGGGGTGAACGCGCAGATAATCAGTCCCAGCCGGGCCAATGCCGGTATCGGATTCGCTATCCCGGTGAACACGGTGCAACGGGTGGTGCCGGAGCTCATTGCTACCGGACAGTACGGCCATCCCTGGCTGGGGGTCTCCTTCCTTGACCTAGGGCGTTGGGCGGATTTATTGCAGCAGGCGAATCTCGATGTGCCTGACGCAGGGTTGCTAATTTTAGAAGTGCTCCCCAACTCCCCGGCTGCGGAGGCCGGGTTACGCGGTGGAACGGAGAGCGCGATAGTTGGCAATGCGCGGCTGCAAGTGGGAGGGGACGTCATCGTAGCTATCAATGAAGAAGCCTTTGCTAATTGGAGCGAGTTCAATACCTATCTGGAAATCGAAACGCGCGTGGGAGAGACTATTGAGGTCACCGTGTGGCGTGATGATGCACAGCTGACAATTCCTCTAACCCTGGGAGAGCGTCCGGAGGATTAGCATTGAGATAATAAAACCTGAAGAGTTGCCATTAACGGCAACTCTTCAGGTTTTATTTTTAGGGTCTGGTGGTATAGGCGCAACTTGTATGGAAGACCGGTGCCTCTCAGAGCAGAATTAGAATACGCCAGATCTGCCTTGACCAGCTAAGCTTCAACGTTCCCTTGCGGTTGAGCGGGCCTCTGGTGAAATTCATGCCGTTGCTGGCGCAAGAACTATGGGGAGAACCGCCTAGCTCTGCACTGCAACGTTCGGCGGGACGGCGAAAACCTTTCCCTTGAGAGGCTTCGCCTCCAAAAGAAGTTGCGCTTCTTTTTCCCATTCTATGGGTACCAGCACTCTGACCCGCCCGATTTTACCGACTGTAACCGGGATGGCGCGACTGGCGGCCTCGTAGCTTAACACAGCAGGGATACCGCCACTTTCTAGCACCCCTTGGATTACCATGGCTCGGAGGATACCTTCGGCTATATAGATAGTTGTTAGTCCGGTAGGTTCTTCTTTTTGGGTGTCCATCATCTATCTCCTTAAAAGTAAGTGTAATAAGCACGCTAAGTTTAGATTTATCTTGCCTCTCCCTAGTTTGCTTCATTTGCTAAATTTGTCAACCATCTTTTCCCTGGTATAATTGTTTTCGTTCATTTTGGTTTAGCAAATAGCGAACAAATTTGGAGAAGAAAGTGAATAGTGATCAGTATTGGGACAGTTTCTCTGTCCTGCCGGTGGATGCGGAGTATCTGACCAATTTTCTGTTGGAGGAAGAAGAGCCACAGGATCTAGAGACGTTAGTTTGGGCATTGATTCAACATCGCAACCAGCAGTTGGTAGAATTGGCAGAGGAGTCGCTCTCACAGGGGCGCATTTATCGCCCTAAAGAATCTTATCAGGTGGGCGAAAAGATTATTTTCCCACATTTGGGGAATCTGTTGGGTGAAGTGGTTGACGTGCGAGAGGGTCAGAATCCAGAGTATGGTTCTTTCTCGGTGATTAAGGTGCGCACAGATGCCAGTGAGCGTGAGTTTGCGGCGGATCTGCCGGTGGAGCATCCGTTGGATGAAGTGACCTATCTGCCAACCGATGATGCTGATCCCGAGGAGATCTTAGCCAATTACGGCCCCCGAATAGCGACTGCGCTTGATGAGCAGCTACGCCACGATACGAATTTTACCATGGTGGGAGACGCATGGTTTGTGCGCGAGCTCATTATGAATATCCCCCCGCTGCAACTAAACATTGTTGAGGCCATGTTGGATATGGCGGCTGGCGGTCCGTTATCCACCCAGGAATTCATGGCGGAGATGGAATTCCCGCCAGAGATTCCGGCGGCATTACAGGCTTTTTCACTAGAATATGCTATGTTGCGGGATCGGCGTTTTGATGAGGTAGGCCCGGCCGGGCAGGCGCTCTGGTATCTGCGGGCGATGGAACCTCAAGGAGTGCTGGAAATACCGCGTTTGCTGCGCTATGTACCTACTTCCTACAATCGCACCTTAGTAGATGTAGCCGCGCTTAATGCGGCTCTGCAAATTCAGGATGAGTGGGCTGAGTATCCTTCGGAGAGCGAGATGGAGCGCGGAGAGGAGCCGATTACGGTGGCCCTCCTCTATCCTCACTGGCGTAGCGGCACGTTACCCTTGACTCCCGATTTAGCGCAGCTCTTTCCTACCGCGCGGCTTACCGATCATATCCGCTTTACATTTGTAGATGGCGAGACGGGAGATAAATTCCCTGGTTGGGTAGTCCGTAGCGGGCGCTATGTTTACGGGCTGAAGGGGTGGTATACAGACTCCCATTTGATTCCGGGAGCTTACGTGGATTTGCAACATGGCGAAGAACTAGGTACGATTGTGGTGCATGCCCGGCTGTTGCGCAGCAAGCGCGGTGAATGGTTACGCGCTATTACCGTTGGCGAGGACACCTTCTCGCTTGAGGTTACTCGGTATCCTGTCTTCTGTGAATTTAGTGAGATGGTTGCCTTGGGCATATCTGATCCAGAGGCAGTAGATGTACTCAGAGAGCGTTTGCAACATCGTTCCCTGGAATCTTTGATAGATCAGATATTCCGCGAATTGGTGGTCTTGAGTATGCAGCGCGCAGTCCATGTGACCACCCTCTACAGCGTCTTGAACCTACTCCGTCGCGTTCCTCCCGCCCCCGTTCAGGCGATTCTGATAGCCGGGCAACAGTATGTCTCGTTAAGAAATAATTATTGGTCATATCAGGAAATGGAGGACTAATGGTGGCGCTGGTACCTGATCTTAAATTGATGCACTTTATCAAGCCTACGGTGGATACGCCCTTCCACATTGATTATTCCTGGTGGGATAAACACGCTTTGGACATCAATATCGAGCTTTTAGCGCATCTGTGCCCCACGCACCGCGAAGTTTATCAACAGCAGCAGACAGGGGCAGAGATTGATTGGATTGATTGGGTCACAGGGGAAGTTCAAAAGGTGGCCGGGCTCCAGTATGTCATCACCACACATTGTAGCCAGGAACCTGGTTATATTACTCATGCGGCAACTCTGGTAGGAACCATTTTCCGGGTTTTTCTAGCTAATGGTAATACTCCCTTGACTCCAGAGCAATTGGCAGGCAAGATAGAGTATCCAGCGGGGCAGATCTTGCGAGTCCTGGCAGGACGCAAAGTGCGCAAAGGTTTGCGTCCAACGCGGTAGTTGCGTGGTGTTACTTACCCCCGTAGCGCAATTGGATAGCGCATCGGACTTCTAATCCGGTTGTTGTGGGTTCAAATCCCACCGGGGGTACTCCGATAAATATAAGTAGAGGAGAGCTGAAAACGACTTCAGCTCTCCTCTTTTAATTGCTGCGCGGTAAACGCTGTTATCCCCAGGCCCAGATAGCCCAAAGCGCGATCATAAGGGTTCCGATTCCAAAGCGGGCAACGAAGGCCCACCCCCAACCGACGAGCATGCTTTTCATTACGGCGAACGCGGCTGCATGGTCTCGCTGATAGTAATACTCCATGGCAAAAAGGGCTAACAGCGCGGCGGCGATGCCTCCCAGCGGGGTGAGCATGAAGCTACCCACCAATCCAGCGCTGAAGGCGGCGGCCAGGGAAGCCCAATGCGCCCCTTCCTGTTTAGCTTTCGCGCCCATCAGAAAATTATCGACTAACAATCCCCCCATGGTGAGGAGGGTGATGAGGGCAAAGAGCCATCCGCCTAGCGTCCCAAAACCATAGATGAGTCCGTAAAGGGCAATGAGTAGCCAAATCACGGTGATGCCAGGAAATACGGGGATGATCAGTCCCAATAAACCTAATACCATACCGCCCAATAAGATAATTTTGAGTGAAGCTATCAGCCAGTCCGACATGCACACTCCCTCCAGGATTGATGCTAAAACATGGGCGCAGTATAACAAATAATCGTAGAATGAATAATCGTTGACAACTTTCAACTTGCAAACTCTTGGGTATACTTGGGCGTATAACTCGGCCGGAGAGGGTAACTTTACGTTTAGTCCTAGGGTATTGGATTGGAGCCGGAAGCTATGATTGATTGGTATGGAGTCTTTGCTAACTCACTCTGGATTGGTGGTTTATCTGTGCTCTTGGCGGTTTGGAGTATGGCGTACTATGAATCCCAACGCACTGGGCGGCGAATTCGCGCCGTCTGGGCCAGCTTAGGCTACCGCTGGGCCAGCACCGGGGGGCTGCTTCTCTTTTGTGGCGGCCTGGCGGCCACCGATGAGCGGCTCTGGGCGCAACTGCTCTGGGGATTGCTGGGAATAGCTTTTATCGCGGAACAGTTAGTTTGGCAGCGTGAACGTCAGACTGCATCCTCAACCACTGCCGAGCATCCCGGCGGAAGCGAGGAGCGAAAAACATGACTCGCTGGTTACAGAGTCCCTCGTTCAACGTGCAGTGGGACGAGGGGCAGAGCGGGTTTCACCTGGAAAGCCCTGGACGTTCGTTACAGGGGGAGCTAGGGAGTGTGGTGGTGAAACGGGGACACGTTGTCTCCCTGGTAACTTCGGACCTAACTCCTATCTCTGTTAAGCGTCGGAAAGTGGATGATATTCATGGCACCGCCGAGGAACTTTATATCCGTTATCAAGAAGTCGGCGGGTTGCTGCTCTCTCTGTGGATTCGAGTGTATTATGCGCGCCCTTACTTGTTACTGAAAGTTGGATTACTTAATAAAGGCCCAGCTGAAGTTAAGTTGCGGCGTTTTTTCTTCCGCACTCTTCCCCAGGGAGTGCAACTGGCTGGAGAACTTAGCGGATTTTACAGCACTGGTTGGCAATCTTGGTCGCCGGCAGGTTTCTTAGCCAGAGATGTTCGCGATTACACCGCTCCGCTATTGTTACGTCCGCTTGTCGGCCCCATGATACACAATGCTAACACTCCCTGGTCTGGCAAACGCGGGTGTTTCTGGAGCGAATCGGTGGGCGCGGTGGTTACGCTGCGCGAGGCCCTGGTGGCGGGAGCAGTTTCCCTGGCGGAGCAATTTGTCCAACTGTATGCTGATCTGCGTCCCGGCAATTTAGCCCTTCTCCTACAATCGCAACTGGATGATGTCCCTCTGGAAGTGGGAGAATCTCGCCGCTCTGAATGGTTCTATCTGGAGTGGGTACCCTTGCCAGCTGTCCGAGAGAGCGCCGCTCTGATCGCGCCCGCGTGGGTTGATCCCCTGGCTCAATATGCCTATGCCGTGGCCCGTCAAATGCGAGTTCCGCAACCTCGCTCGGCGCCTACCGGATGGTCTTCCTGGTATATTTTTGGGGATCAAGTCGCGGAGACGGATGTGATGGCTAATTTGGCAAGTGCGGCTATGTTAGCGGATGAGACGCCGCTGCAAGTGCTCCAGCTAGATCAAGGGTTTGAGCCTCTCTGGGGCGATTGGACGGAACGCAACGCACGTTTTCCACATCCGCTAGCTTGGCTGGCAGAACGCGTTCGTGGTTCGGGATTCAGACCGGGTCTCTGGTTGGGGCCGCTCACCGTCCATCCTAAATCACAATTAGCGCAGGAGCATCCAGCTTGGTTGCTGCGGGATGCACATGAGCGACCTGTTTCTGCCGGTTGGATTGCGGGTCGCTTCCGAGCTCAGGCCCTGGACCCTACGCATCCGGAGGTGGAGCAATATCTGTACGATTTGATCTCCGTAGCCGTTAAGGAATGGGGTTATAGCTATCTTAAATTGGATTTTCTCTATGCTGGCGCTCTGCCAGGGGAGCACCATAATCCGCATCTGACCCGAGCGCAAGCTTACCGGCACGCGCTGCGCATCATGCGGGAAGCGGCCGGCGAGGATACTTATCTGGTGGGTTGCGGCGCGCCATTGGGACCTTCCGTGGGATTGGTGGATGCAATGCGTATTGGGCCGGATACCGCGCCGTATTGGGCGCCGCGAGTTCCGCTGATACGTGATCTTTTTCAGCGAGCCCCTTCATTGCCTAGCTTGCGTAATAGTCTGCGCAATGTGGCGACCCGGGCCTGGATGCATAACCGGTGGTGGCAGAACGATCCGGATAACTTAATGGTGCGGGATAGCCAGACCGCGTTGACCGAGGCTGAGATTATCTCCCAATTGACGTTGCAAGGTTTGACCGGGGGGTTGTTTGTGCTCTCTGATGATCTCCCTGCTCTCTCACCTGCGCAACGGGAGCTCGCGGTTGCACTCTTACCTGCTCTGGTGGAGGGGATGGATCCTTTGGATCTCTTTAGTCGTGAGATGCCGGTTGAAGTGGCGTCACCGCTGGTGCAGCCCTGGGACAATTGGCAGCTGGTGGGTTTGTTTAATTGGAGCACGGAGCTGGTAGAGCGACCTCTGCCCTGTACTTTGCCTAATTTTGATCTGGCAGAAGATTATCACATCGTGGATTTTTGGCAGCGTCGTTATCTACGCCTCAACCATGGCGCCCCCCTTCCCCGTTACCGTTTGGCCCCGCACGGAGCGGTATTGTTGGGAGTACGTCCGGTAAAGAGAGCGCCGCAATTGGTGGCTACCACCTTCCATATCTCGCAGGGAGGTGAGCTGACGGAGTGGCAAGTGGACGGGGCTACGGTTACGCTCACATTACAGTTGGGCCGCCGGGCCGCGGGTGAGGTTTGGCTCTCCTTACCAGCTGCCCCTGGCCGTGCGACTCTCAACGCGGAGCCTCTTGGCGCGGAGGCGGTGCGGGCTGTCGCGCGTGGTATTTGGGCCATCCAATTCCGTGTGGATGGAGAAGCTACGTTGCAGGTGTGCTACGGAGATTAGAATTTCGAGGAAAGCTGAGGTAATGTCCCTCGAAGAACAAGGATTTCACCACGGAGGGCGCAGAGATTTTAATTTTCTCCGTGCCCTCTGTGTCTTTGTGGTGAGATAATTTTTTTTTCAGCGGCGCACCAGCCACCAACCCCATAACCAGACCAGTACCATCAAAGCCAGGGAACCATTGCACAAGCCAGTTCCGGTTGAAGTCTCGCGGCGCAGGTCTTCCGGCGTAGGAGTAGCATCCGGTTTAGCTATGGGAGTAGCTGTCGCTTTCTCATCTGGAGATGCCGGCAACTCAGCTTCTGTGAAATCATCGCCGGGCAGGATATGGTAGGCGGTCCCCTCCGCGCTGACAAAGATCACCTCTGGCGCGAGCGCCAAGTATTTGGCCCACAACGGTTCGTCGCTGACCAGTTGCCAGTAGCTCTCCGACCCAAACTGGAATTTTAGCGCCGTCATCTTATCCGGGATAAAGGTGGTATCGGTGCAGCTCTCATCCTTGCACAAGAAAGTCCTCTCCCCTACGTAACGGATCACCTGACGGGTGCTGATTACACCATTACTGGCGGCCGGCTGTGCCTGCTCCCCAGCTGCGGGTGGTGCCTCGGCCCTGCCTAAACCTAACCGCTGTGCGGCATCTTCGACTGCTTCTTCTCCATAGGCCGCCGGGGTAGGCAGCGCGCGGAAAGTTTCGCTGGCTTTCTCACGCTGCTCCGAGTGGAGCACATCTTCATCCTCAACCAAAAAAGAGGTGTAGGGGGTGATAATGCCGTAGCGCAGGCTCAGAGTCACCACGCCGTCAATCCACTCTTGATTCTCGCCGTGGAGCCGGATTTGAGTCAGCAGGTATCCGATCTTGCGCGCCGCCCAGAGTCGCGGGATGAAATCCGGGCCAGCTTGCGCGGCGAAGTGGCCCTCGTAGTGATAACGCTTGCTCTCTCCCGCAACGTTACCCGTCAACGTGATGGGTTGCGGTCCATGCCCGGTATAGCGTCCGGCCAAGAGCAATTGAGTCCCGGCATAGATATCTGGTAAGGGTTGTGGGTAGAGATCGTAGGTCTGGACGTCGCCGAAATCCAACGCAATATCGGTGAGCAGCGGGCTTTGCACACGAGCATAGAACTTGGAGACCTCTTCATCAATCCGCTCGTCTGGCTTCACGTAAGCTGGACGCCCTTTATGCTCCTCCGCCAGTTGATCCAAGAGGCGCGTGTTGACATCGTAGCCCACGCCAAAAGGAAAGATGCGCACCGAGTCCGGGGCTTCCTGTTGCAGGGTCGTCAAAAGCGTCTCCTCGGTGGTGATTCCCTCCGTAGGTAGTCCATCGGTGAGAAAGATGAGCACCGTGGTGCGTTCCGGATCAACTTGCCGGAGAGCTTCCGAGAGAGCCAAATAGATGTTAGTGCCGCCGAGAGCTGCTAACTTGCCTACCCATTCGGCGGCTTTCGTGCTCTCCCCACTGGGACGCAGCTGGTCAGCGTAAGGGTACACCATGCTGCTAAAAGAGATCACGTTGAAGCGGTCTTCTGGGTTCAGGTGTCGCAAGACGTAACGCAGGGCTTCCTTCGCCTGCGCTAGTTTTTCGCCTTCCATCGAACCAGAGGTATCCAGCACTAGCAGCATATCTTTGGGGATTATCTGGTTGCTATCCGCCGCCAGGTTGGGCGAGAGCATCAGCAAAAAGAAACCATCCTCGCTACCGTGTTGATAGCTCAAGAGGTTACCGCCGATCTCTGCGGCGCCAAAACTGGCATAGAGCTCGAAATCACGCTCTGGAAAAATATTGCTGGCTTCATAGCTGAGCGTGGCGCGGTAACTCCCGTCGCGATTAATTACCACCTCGTCCTGGTGCGTGGAGGAGTAGAGCGCTCGCAATGGATTTTTACTCTCAACTTCCACAAAGATGCTGACCTGCTCCAGGGGGTGAGCAGAGAAACGCTCGGTGTTTAGGGGATAATGGTAGTGCATCAGTCCTTCCTCCACAGGCAGGAGTTGCGAATACTCCAACTCAATCCGCCGTTCCTCGCCAGGGGGGATGGGGAAGATACGCGCTTGCACGGCGTCGCGCCCGATATACTCCAACAGTGCCGGGTCTTGCTGCCTCCGCACATAATCTTCGTAGATAGCACGGGCCTTATCGGCCTCCAGAATTTTTCCTTCCTGCGGTTTGCCATCTACCCACATGGTGAACTTATCCACCACCGCGCCGGGCGGCAACGGAAAGATATACTGCCCTTCTGCATCCCAACGGCCTTCATTTAAAAAAACCTGATCTACGCGCGTGGTCGCCACCTGATCCTTGATTGTTACCTGCACGTGATGATAACGAATCGTTAGCCACGGTTGCCAATCTGGTGGCGGCTCTGGGGGCGGATCAATGATGATGATCCCGTCGGCCAATACCACATCCGCCAACACTCCGGTTAGAATTACGACTAAGAGTAAACAGCTAAGTAACTTGCTCATATTATCCCTCCTCTAGTTTGAACAGTACTGGCAAGACGCTCTTGCCACGGAAAAAGTTCCTGGATAGACTAGCTATGGGGAATTTTAATCGTTTATTAGCTTTTACATTACTGCGGTAAGATTTTACATGACAAAATACGCTCGCTTGACAAATCCCCCTAAATACCTTATAAATGCCCTCTGAGTGTAATTGGAGGAATATGAGACCCTTGAGATTACTATTGATAACTTTGTTAATGATCACCCTGGGCGTGCTGGTTTTGCCGACCCAATCAGTGAGCGGCGAAGGTGAACCGGAGAGGCTCTCAGCTTATTGGTCCCCCCGCGTACAGCGATGGGCCGATCAGATTATCCAGGAAGCCCACCATCGGGGCATTGACCCGGATTTTCTGGCTTCGTTGGTCTGGATGGAGTCGCGCGGCGACGCCCACGCCGTGGGCCCGGTCGGGGCGATTGGCTTGATGCAAATTATGCCTAGTGAGGCCGGTTTCTCTTGGCGCCCCTCCACGGCAGAGCTCTTGAACCCCGACACTAATCTCTTCTGGGGCACACGCACCTTAGCCACGGTGTTGGAGCAGAGCGAAGGGGATGTTTTCAATGCGCTGGCCGCTTACAATGGCGGCTGGGAGCAAATCCACTACCGGGGGCCGAAATACTTTGCTACCACCATTATGCGTGATTATGCCCAGGCGGTAGCCCAACGGCATGGCCTCCGGAGTGAACGCTGGCAGGCGCTCTTTGCCGTGGCTACCCCCACCATCCACGGCCCTATCTGGGTCGCCGATTCGGCACGAGAAGACGTCTATTTTTATAGTCGCCAGAACTGGGTGCCAGAGGGCTATCCCCTTATCCCGACTGCGCTTGCCCCCACGGCCATCGTGAGCCACTTCGAGAACGAAAAGGGCGAGTTACAAACTATCGGTCTCTGGTACCATCGTGTTGAAGAGAATATCTGGCTAGACCAGTAATCCCCCCGCGACGTAAATTTTTCACCACGGATTACACTGATTTTTTACTTTTTCCCGAGCTAATCCGTGGTTAATTTTAACTTGACCCCGTGAATTGCCAGGGAGTCTACGTTTGGAGATTGGCATGCGTACTTCTACTGTTAAGTCCATGGGACCGAGGGAATGGTTCCAGCTGATTTTTCTCTCGCTTTTGTGGGGCGGCTCGTTTTTCTTCAGTAAGGTGGCCTTGTCGGAATTATGCCCTTTTACCGTCGTATTGGGTCGGGTGAGTATTGCCGCTATCGTGCTAAATTTGATGGTGCGTGCCACCGGCTATCGAATGCCCTCCTCCCCGAAAATATGGTTAACCTTTCTGGTAATGGGGTTGCTAAATAATTTACTCCCCTTTAGTTTGATCTTTTGGGGACAAACTCAAATCCCCAGTTCGCTGGCAGCTATTCTCAATGCCACCGCTCTCCTCTGGACTGTTTTGTTGGCCCATTTTCTAACCGTGGACGAACGGCTGACGCCCAATCGGCTGGCTGGGGTTTTGTTGGGGCTGGGGGGCATTGTAGTGATGATTGGTCCGGATGCTTTGCAGGGTTTCGGGTTAAATGTGCTGGCTCAAATGGCTGTAGTGGGGGCCGCGGTTTCTTATGCCTTTGCCGGAATTTATGGTAAACGCTTCAAAGACACTCCGCCAATTGTGGTATCAGCGGGTCAAATCACTTGCACCACATTGCTGATGATTCCCATGGCGTTAGTGGTTGATCGACCGTGGTTGTTGCCGCTGCCCAGTCTAAAAATATGGGGAGCCATACTGGGTTTGGCTCTGCTCAGTACTGTTTTGGCTTACACAATCTACTTTAATTTGCTAGCTACCGCTGGCGCCACCAATGTATTGCTGGTCACTTTGCTGATACCGGTGAGCGCTCTTTGGTTGGGCATAACTATTCTAGGCGAACAACTGGACATGCACCATTTCATGGGCTTGGGATTGATTGGTTTGGGGCTAGCTATTATTGATGGCCGTGTATTGCAGATAGCGAGGAGCCATAGCGGTGGTTGAACTGCTTGCTATTCTTGGGGAGTTGTTGATGCAGATAGGGTAGGTGTTTCACTCACATCCCTTGACAGCGATATTAATAGCGGTACTATATTTTTGATGAGGAGATGATCCGCGAATCACTATTCAGAATTATCAACTAATCTAGCACAAAAAGGAGTAAGAAATGGCAAAAGAGAAAAAGAGGAAAAGATTCTTGGGCAGAGCGATTGATGCAGTGAGCACTCGTGATGAGAAAGAGGCGGTTAAAGCTGCCGAGCAAGAAGCTGCTAAAGCCAAAGGGAAAGCTATCCTGGCAGCCTCCAGACGGCAAGCCGCTGAATCTCAGGCCAGGGCCGCCGAGAAAAAAGCTAAAGCTGCCGAGGAAGCTGCGGCTACGGCCGAGGCCAGAATCAAAGAGCTTGAACGAGAGAAGCGGGCCATCGCTGCCCAAGCCAGACGCGAGGAAGCCCGTCTCCGCATGGAAGCACGCGCCGAAAAACGCGCCGCGGCTGCTAAAGCTGCCGAGGTGCGCACATACACGGTAAAGTCGGGCGATAGCCTGAGCAAAATTGCTAAAGAATTACTCGGTGATGCCAGTCGCTGGCCCGAGATCCATAAAGCCAACCAGGCCCAGATCAAAAATCCTAGCTCGATTCGCGTGGGACAAGAACTGCTCATCCCCTGAGCTATTCCTATCACTAGCAGCCGGCAGCGGATGTATATATCCGCTACCGGCTTTTTTGTTGCCAGGGTTCTTAGTTCTTCAGCACGAGCGGCAGGTAGACCGGCCACACGTAGGTAAAATTGAGAACTTCGTTCGACCACTCACAGTCTGCCAACCCCCCGCCTGGCGGATAGACGCAGGCCCGGTTGGTGATGCGCGGGGCCGCTTCCGCCGTGCCGGTGACCGCTACCTGGACGGCAAAGGTGACTGTCGTGAGACAGCTCGCGGTCAGGTGCAGCGTACCGCTGATGGCGTGGGTAGCCGTGTAGTAGACCACGCCGGCCGACGCGCTCAGTGAGCCAGAAATGTACGCGGTGTAGGTGGGTACCGGGTCGTAGAGCACCAGCGCGCGATCCTCTGGAGCGCTGAGGTACACGGTGTAGGTCAGCGGCTCGCCGTAACCCAGGGCCTGCTGTGAAGGAACCGCGCTTTCCTTCAGGATGCTGTGCCCGGTGAAGTCCTGCCCGGTGGCTGAGGGGGGCGCGGTGACGGTGCGGGTCTCCGGCGACCAGAGGTAGCCGGGAGGCGGCGTGAGAGTGTACGCGCCGGCGGGGACGGTGAGGGTATAGACGCCGCCAGCAGCGGTGGCGGCGCTGTACGTACCCCCGGCAGAAATTTGCACGCCGGATAGGGGCTGACCGTCCCCGTCCAATACCTGGCCGGTGATGCTGTAACTGGGCTTGACCTGCAATCTCGCCACAAAGACATCGTAGCAAGGATAGCCATGACAGGTTCCGCCGCCAAAGATGGTATCATAGGCCCCCTCAGTGGTGGGAAAGTACAAGGAACGAGTCTGTCCAGCGACGTAGACGGTTTCATCCTGACCAACGACGATGTTGCGCCCGCGGTCCACTCCGTGGCCGCCCAGGAAGGTGCTGTAGACCAGGTCCGCCTGACCGGCACCCTGGGGGCGCAGACGGGTGACGAAAACGTCCGCGTAGTCAATCAGGGCCGCCTGAAAGGCACCGGGTGTAACCGGGAAATCGGATGAGTAGGTTTCGCCGGTGACATAAACGTCGCCGGCATCGTCCACGGCGATGGCATGGCCGCCGTTGTCAGTGTATGCGCCACCCAAATAGGTCGAGTAGAGCAAGTCGGCCGCGCCGTTGCCGGCGGGGTTCAATTTGCTAACGAAGGCATCACCATTGCCGTTGTAGGTCGTGTCGTATGCGCCCGCCGTCGTGGGCCAATCCGTGCTCCAAGTACTTCCTGTGAGATACACCACGCCGGCCGCGTCCACGGCGATGCCGTATCCACATTCGTTTAGCCCTGTTTCTCTACCCAGGTAAGTGGAATAAAGTAGGTCGGCCGCGCCGTTGTCGGCGGGGTCCAGTTTGAAAAAGACCACGCTGCCAGAGGTCGTGTTGTAGGCGCCGGCGGTGGTGGGGAACTCGCCCTGCGTATAGCCAGTCACGTAAACGACGCCCGCCTCATCTATGGCGATGTCCTGGGGAAAGTCCTGTGCCTCCAGTCCCACATAAGTGCTGTAGAGCAGGTCGCTCTGGCCCTGGCCGGCAGGATTCAATTTAAGCACAAAAAAGTCGCCGCTGAAGGCTAAAGACCGATCGTAGGCCCCGTCCGTGGTCGGAAACCACTCTGAGCCGGTACGCCCGGTGACATAGATCATCCCGGCACCATCCACGGCAATACCCATCCCCTCGCTGGTCGGCCCCAGATACGTGGAATAGGCCAACGCGCCCAAGCTGTCTAGCTTGGTGACAAACGGATTGGTCTCCGGGGGATCGCCCGGTATGGCGTAGCCGGGATCGTAAGTGGTGTCGTAGGCGCTGGGCGTCGTGGGAAAATCATCGGTACGGGTTTCGCCGGTGATATAGGCCGCGCCGTCCCCGTCCACAACGATATCCCACGCGCGTTCATCAGGTCGGTCAGTGACTGCACTTGCTCCCCCCAAAAAGGTGCTGTAGAGCAGGTCGCTACCGTTCGCGTTCAATCTGGTCACAAACATCTCGTCATCCCCATCAAACGAGGAATCGAATGTGCCTGGGCTTGTGGGGAAGTCTGACGAAGATGTATCCCCCGTCACGTAAATCGTGCCATCCGGGCCTACAGCCAGAGCTTTAGCCTCGTCCGCACTACTCCCGCCCAGAAAGGTGCTCCACAGAAGATCGCTGGGATTGTCTTTGGCGGAGAGGAGAGAAGGGAGAGAGGGAAAAGGAGAAAAAGGAGTTAGTACATCGAAAATTTGCTCTTCTACATTCAAGACCTGTGGTTGGCCATCTGGTATAGCGTTTTTGATGGTCAGCAGCGGTAGGGCCAGGTCGCCCGCGGCGGTGGTCAGGCTCAGATAGCCGTCTTGGACAGTGACGGTCTCGCTGCCCTCCACCGACAGGCGCAGACCCCCACCCCAGCCCTCCCCCTGCGAGGAGAAGGGGGGCCTGACCACCAGCCGCCAGGCGAATTGGTTTCCCTGCCCCGTGATCTCCAGATCCACGCCGGGGTAGAGATCCACGTAACGCACGCCGCCCCATACGGGCACGTCCGCGTACCAGTGGGCCGGGTCGTTCCCGTGATAATAATTGAACACGGTATCTCGCAGATCAAAGGGTTCCAGGCGCGAGTGAGGATTGGCATCGGGGAAGCTCAGTTTAAGGTTGACGGTTTGCTTGTGCTCCATCGTCGTCACCCACAAAGCATCGTCGGCCAGCCAGAGCGCGCCTCCGGTCGTGCCCCGCACTTGGAAACGAGCGCCGGCGGCGAACTGGCCGACGTTCTCGATGAAGAGCAGGGATGTATTTTGCGGGGTGAGGCTGGACTGGGCCGGCGGCGCGGCGCGGGCAGCGGGCGGGGCCAGCGGCACAGAACCGGCGGCCAGCAGCAAAACACTTATCAGGCTAATTAGAAACAGTCGGCGGATGTACATTTTGACCTCCTTCGTGAAATGTAAAAAGCGTGAAACCTATGGCGCGTAATTTCTCAGCACCAGCGGCAGGTAGATGCGGAAGTGAATCGCTATCTTTCGCACCGCCAGGTTGTTGCTTTCGTCGCTTTCGGTGATGAGGTGGTGGGGGTCCGTCCAAGCCCATAGTTCGGCCGGCTCGATAGCGTCCCAGGCGACGGACCGGCTGCCTCCCGGTTCGATGGCGCCTAGCGTGCCGCTGTAGACCAGCGTGCCGCTCAGGCTATCCTGCCACACCGCCAGCGTTGCGCCGGTGGCAGTCAGCACACCGGTGTTGTGTACCGTGACGCTGACCTGGTCGCCAACCTGAATATCGGCCGCCGACAAGGTTAAGTCGGGCCACAAGCCCAGGGCCACCGGCCAGGCGTTAGCACGGTCGGCGGTTGGATCGCCCGCCGCCAGCCAGCCAGCGTCTCCCAGGCCCTCTAACAGCGACAGATCATCCACGACGACCAGCGCGGAGACGCGCTCTCCGGCCGCGACGTCGGCGGCGATGAGGCCGCTGGCGATTATGGCTCCGTCGTGGTCGCCGGCCCGCAGGGTGACGCTGATGGGCGCTTGCGCCGGGCTGCTACCGGCGTTCAGCACGTAGAGGGTGTAGGTGATGGCCGTGATGCTGTGGGCGCGGGCTGTCCCGTCCGCTGCCAGGCATGGCCCAAAGGCAGTCAGCGCGGCGCTGTTGTTAGTCTCGTTTGTCTCGGCGATATCCCCATCGGGGTCTACCGTCGCTTGCAATGAGTGTGTCCCGTCCAGCAGCGCGGGGGCCGTCCAAGAGGTGATTGCGGTGCCGGAAGCGCCGGCCGTCAAGGTCAGCGCCACGGTAACGTCGCTGCCGGTGGGATTCCCGTCGTCGGAAAAGCGCACGACTATTGGGCCGCTCTCCAGGTCGCCCACATTGCGAACCTGCGCGGTGAGGGTGACGGCCTGACCGGCCGCCGGGTAGGTCGGGGTGAGAGTCAGACTCTCTATCGTTAAATCGCGCCCGATGGTGTGGCTGAGAAAGTAGAGATCGCTGCGCCCCCGGCGGGGGATGTCGGTCATGGTGACGGTCAGCGTGGGGGAGATGGCAATGGTCTCGGTGACGTATTCCGTCTCGGCCTTGCGGTAGGCCAGGTGGAGCGTGCCATCGCTGGCAAAGGCGGGCGAGAGGGCCGCTTCTACCGCGTCGTCGCTCATCAGGTGTTGGTCCGCGCCCCAACGGGCAGCGCTGGCATCATAGACCGAGTAGGCCAGGTCCACCAGGTCCTCGTGAGCGGCCTGCCAGACCAGGGCCAGATGTCCCTGGGGCGAACG
>DUEJ01000092.1 GCA_011192175.1 Thermoflexia bacterium | reverse complement strand
GAAAGGCCACCAATCGAATAATATCACTCGTAATCCACGAAAGAGCAAATTTTCCCGGCGGTGCTGTTCTGGCGTGCTCAACCAGACCCGCATCTGGGTAAACTTCGCCCGGCGCAAATTGCGCCATAAACTAAGCCCTGATTGCTCATTGACATGCACCCGCACATTCTCCGGCACCAAAAACGCGCGGGGATTGCGGGGGTAATCCGCCCCCTGCCCCAACCACCGCCGCACCAATCTTACCCCCCGATAGGCATAGCGATCATACCAAACATTGGGCGCGGTATGCACGATCAAGCGACCGCCCGGCTTGAGCACCCGGTAAGCCTCGGCCAACGCCTCGGCCAACTCCGGTGGGTAGAGATGTTCCACAATATCCAGCATCAACACGCGGTCAAAAGTCGCGGCTGGAAAGGGTAACTGCCGGGCGTTGGCCTGCTGCACGTGGATAGTATCCTCCTGCTCCGCCAGCATAACTTGCCGGGAGATGCGCACCGCAACCGCCGCGTAATCCACCCCAAAAGGCTGCGCGCCCAACTGCCGGATATGCCGGAGAATCTCACCGCGCCCACAACCCACGTCCAAAATACGCATATTAGCGGCGACGCCGGCTACGCGTAACGCCTCCTCCAAACGCCGCGAGAGATATTCACCCGCGCTAGACTTAAATTCCGCATAACCCTCGCAGGCAGTTAGGAAATAGTCTTCATCATAGAGCTCGGAAGGAACGGTATTGGTAATGTCAGAACGCACGTAAACTCTCCTATGAAACCTGATTTTTTATAGGGCGCGGATGAACACTGCCGAGCGCCGATTTCGGGGGCTATTTTTTAACCGCTAATCCACACAAATTAACGCAAAAAATTACTAGAATTAGCGTTCATTTGCGGTTTAGCTGCTTAGCCAGCGAAACTCCTAATAAGCATTCGGCGAATGGAAGAATTGCAGAATAGTGCGAATCAAAATCCGCATATCTAACAATAACGACCAATTCTCAATGTACCACAAATCGTACTTGGTGCGCTCAACGATCGACGTGTCGCCACGGAAACCATTGACCTGCGCCCAACCGGCCATCCCCGCCTTCTCGCGGTGACGATCCATGTAACGGGGAATACTGCGGCGGAACTGTTCCACGTAAACGGGCCGTTCTGGTCGCGGGCCGACCAAACTCATCTCTCCCAATAGAACATTGATGAATTGCGGCACCTCATCCAGATTGGTTTTCCGCAGCAGCGCGCCAATTTTAGTACGTCGTGGATCGCCCGGTTTCGTCCAGCCTGGCCCGGCCTGTTCAGCATTTTGACGCATGGAACGGAATTTTAGGATGGGGAAGGGCCGCGAATCCAAACCCATCCGCTCCTGTACGTAGAAAACCGGGCCGGGCGATTCCAATTTTATCAATATCGAGATCAACATCATCAAAGGCGAGAGGAGCAAGAGCCCCACCAGGCTCCCCCCCAAATCCATCCCCCGTTTAGCGATCCGCCGCCAGCCCTGTTGGGCGATATCGCGTACCGTGAGCAACGGCATCCCGCCCAGCTCCCCGATACTCACCGGCCCGGTTATAATCTGGAAGAGGTCTGGATAGACGCGAATGGTGACCTGTCCCCGCTCACACTCAGAGATCAGCCAGAGAATCTCCTGGTGGGAGGTCTCCTCTGGGAGAGCGATGATCACTTCTTCCACACCCTGGGCGGCGATCAACTTTTGCAATAATCCCACAGAGCCGATGATAGGCACGCCCAATAAGGATTCCGGGGCGACACTCTCATTAGAGACAACGCCCGCTACATCGTAACCCAATTCTGGCGACCAGAGGATTTTCTGCAAAATCATCCGCGCAATATCACCTGTCCCGATCACCAAGACCCGGCGCCGCCCCCAGCCTCTACGAATCAGAATTTTGCGCAGCCACGCATTAAATAAGCGTCCCAACATGATCAGCATGATGGAGAACAGCCAGATGTAAGAGAGCATCACCCTGGAATAGTCGCGCCCCACAGTAAAATCGCGTAGCAGTAATGCGGTGAACGAGACCCCTAAAAACGTCCCCAAAGTGATGGCGACTATGATCTCGTATAACTCATCCACCCGGGAGACTGGAGGGTTGGTGTAAAGTTTAGCAAAGACAAAAGCTAGTAACACGGCGGCCGTATGAATTAGCAACATCGGCAGGTAATCTTCCACGCGGCTCATATCTTGCGCCACGGTCGGGAACGGGATCTGAATGCGCAACCAGTAAGCCAGCGCAAAAGCCGCGGACGCCATCAGCAAATCGCCGAGCATCAAGAAGGCCATGAAATAGTAGCGTGCCCGATTGTATTTCATCTGTCTCATCGTCTGACCCGCCAAGTTGTGAAACGTAGTTTGACCCACAGTGTACCGATGATTAGCCCATGTACCCACCACGCGGTCTGCGCCGCATAGTGTTTCCGATAGAAGATTTCCATGGAACGCCAGAACTCTATCTGCGCTTTGGCGCTCTGGCGGCTGGCCGCCCGCTTGACGTGCAACACCGTCACTGCTGGATAGTAGTAAACTTTCCAACCGGCGGCTTTAATTCGATAGGCCCAATCAAGGTCTTCACCATACATAAAGAAGCTCTCATCCAACAACCCCACTGCGGTAATCGCCGCGCGGCGGACCAGCATAAAGGCGCCTACCACCGCATCCACCTCGGCGCCTTGATCGGGGTCTAGATAGGTGAGGTTATAGCGCCCTAACCGGCGACTCTGGGGAAAGAGTCGCGCCAAACCCGTCAGCTGATAGAAGGAAATTTCTGGAGAAGGGAATGAGCGCCGGCAAGCCAAATCCAGTGAGCCGTCTGGCCGCACCAACTTGGGGCCGAGTATCCCCAACTCTGGATGCTCGTCCATAAACGCCACCGTCTGCGCCAGCGCAGTTGGCTGTACCTCGGTATCCGGATTGAGGAGCAGCGCGTAGCGCGGCCCATCTGTCTGCCCCTGCTCAAAACCCAGTGCGCGCAATCCCTGGTTGTTCGCGGCGGGATACCCCACGTTCTCTACATTGGCGATGAGCAGCGCTTGCGGGAACTCGCGGGTTACCATCTCCGCGCTAGCATCCGGGGAAGCATTATCTACCACACAAAGACGAAACGCCAGCCCTCGGCTGGCGTAAACGGTGGTCAAACAGCGCCTCAGCAGAGCGCAGGTGTTATAGCTAACCACTACAATGCCCAAATCCATGCGAGCTATTTTAACACAGAGAAGACGGTCAGCAAGTTAGGGCCCAGGTTTCCTCAGTGCGTGCTTGTGAGCTTGCCTAGCTGACATATAATGCAATTATATTCACGCGAGTAGCTGAGATCTCCAGAAACTGGCACCAGTTTTCTGATTTCAACATCAGATCGGAGAGGAAAAACTATGTCGTCTAAATTCAAATTTGCACTCTGGCTAATTGCCCGTTTTATGCTGGGGGGCTTGTTTCTCTGTAGCCTCGCGTTCCTACAGAGATTCTTTTTTGCAAAAGAGGCCCGCTTTCAACTGGTGAGCTACATCATGCCGCTCTTATATGGCGGCTTCAGTATGGCCGCGATAGGCTATCTAGAACGCAGACGGAGAGAGTTAGCGCTAGATAAACTGGCGGAGAGCGAGGAAGAGTCTGCGCAGAGAACCAGAGAATCCCAGGAACGGAACGCTGAGCTCGTTCAGGTCAACCGAAAATTACAAGCAGAGAGCGCCCGGAATCGGCAGGTGACAGAGGCGCTCCGGGAGAGCGAGGAAAAATTTCGCACGATGTATGGATCTTCCGTGGTGGGGATTGCTAAAATTTCGTTGGACTTTCGTATCACCCAAGCCAATACAGCTTACCTGCAAATGCTCGGTTACAAAATGGAAGAGTTGCGGGGCAAGAAACTTTCAGAGATCACCTATCCGGAAGACGTTCCCGCCAATATGGAGCAGCAGATTAAACTGGGCCGTGGGGAGATCGAATCCTATCAAATGCGGAAACGGTTTATACACCAGGACGGTCGTACAGTTTGGGGGCTACTTAATGCTAACCTCATCCGTGATGAGGAAGGGCAGCCGGCGTACTTCATGGGTAACGTGGTTGACATCACCGCCGAGGTGCAGGCCGAGAGTGCCCTCCGGGAGAGTGAGGGACGTTTCGCGGCTTTCATGGACCGCTTCCCGGGAGCAGTCTTCATCAAAGATGCTGAGAATCGCTACGTCTACTTCAACAGCTATTACCAGAGAGTATTCAAGTTTCAGGAGCAGTTGCTGGGTAAGTTCCCGGCCGAGGTTTGGCCTCTCGAGCTGGCCCAGAAAATGGTGGCGGAAGATAAGCTGGTTCTTGACCAGGGATATCAAGTGCTAGCTAATCGGTTGCCTGACAGAGATGGTGGCGAGCATTACTACGAGACTCATAAGTTCCCTATTCCGCGCCCGAATCAGCCGCCATTGGTGGGCGGGATTGCCTTGGATATCACCGCGCGGGTAGCGGCGGAGGAAGAAATCCGACGTCTGAGTACTGTGATCGAGCAAACCGCTGTCACTGTAGTTATCACCGATCTAGAGGGTGATATCGTTTACGCCAATCCCTATTTTGAGACGAGTACCGGCTACACGGTGGCCGCAGCGTTGGGTCAGAATCCCCGGTTTCTCAAGAGCGACCAGCAGGAGGCCGCCTTCTACCAGAAACTCTGGGACACCATTACCGCCGGCCAGACCTGGCACGGCACTTTTATCAACCGGCGCAAGGACGGGGAATTATATCACGAGGAAGCGACGATTTTTCCCATCAAAAATACGGCTGGGGAGACCATCAACTATGCGGCTATCAAACAGGATATCACCGCACGGGTGCGCGCGGAGGAGCGGCAAGCGCAACTGTTGGCTCAACAGGTCGCTATCAACGAGTTGGCGTTGGCGTTGGGGGGGGCAAGAGACCTCAACCAGCTCTGCCACACTATTTATCAATATGTACAAACATTGATGGATGCTTGGATGTTTATCATCTCCTTTTACGATGATGAGACAGAACTTATTCGGGCTGGGTACGTGGTGCTCGCGGGTACGCAGCTGGACGTCACGAGTTTCCCGCCTATCCCCCTGGCAGAACCGGGACAGGGCGTCCAGAGTCAGGTAATTCGCACTGGAGAACCGCTTTACGCCCCTAACTACCGTCAGGCACTGGCGGCCACTAGCACCGAGTACCATGTTCATGAGAATGGCGTCATTAGCGCTGGGCCGCCGCCAGCCGAGACGGAGGAATCCGTGACCCAATCGACGCTCTATGTGCCGCTGAAGATCACCGGTAAGACTATCGGGGTGTTGCAGGTGCAGAGCGTGGAGTTGGATGCGTACTGCCCGGAAGATATGACTCTGCTGACCGGCGTGGCCAATGTGGCTGCGGTCGCCATCCAAAACGTCCGGCTGTTGGAGCAGGTTAGCCAGCAAGCCCGGCAGATCGAAGAGACCATCAATGCGGTGCCGGAAGGCGTGCTCTTATTGGATGCCCAGATGAAAATTGTGCTGGCCAATCCGCTGGGGAAAGAAGATCTGGCGGTGTTAGCCGACGTACAAGTCGGAGAAGAGCTAACGCAGTTGCATGGTAAGCCGCTGACTACTTTCCTTACCTCTGCAGCGCCGGGGGGAGGGTGGCACGAGCTGAAATTAGAGGGAGAGACGCCGCAATACTTCGAGCTCCTCGCCCGGCCTCTAGAACCGGGGGCGGAGCAGCAGGGGTGGGTGCTGGTCATCCGGAACGTGACGCGGGAGTGGGAGGCGCGTGCGCGTGCGCAGCGACAAGAGCGCCTGGCCGCCATCGGGCAACTCTCCGCGGGCATCGCCCATGATTTCCGTAACTTGCTGGCCGGGATTATCCTCTACGCGCAACTATCCCAGCAACAGTTCGATCTGGTTCCAGGTATGAAGCAGAATTTAGAGATCATCATCGGTGAATCGAAGAAGGCCGCTGATTTGGTGGGGCAGATTTTAGATTTCAGTCGCAGCTCCACAATTGACGTCCAGCCGTTAGATTTGCAGGTGCTCATCGTAGAAGTGTTGGAGCTGCTACGGCGCACAATCCCAGAGAGCGTGCAACTCACTTTTACCGCAGCCCCGGGCGAGTACACCTTAGCGGGTGATGCGGGACGGTTGCAGCAACTGCTGACCAACTTGGCGCTCAATGCACGCGATGCTATGCCTGGAGGAGGCACGCTTCACATCGAGCTCTCTAACATGGTAGTTGCTCCTCCCGAACCGCCGCCGCTGCCGGAGCTGTCTCCGGGGGAGTGGATCTGTTTGACCGTCTCTGATACCGGCACCGGCATGACGGCGGAAGTGCGCACTCATATCTTCGAACCCTTCTTCACTACCAAAGATGTGGATAAGGGTACCGGGCTAGGGCTGGCGCAAGTACATGGTATTGTCAAACTCCATGGGGGATACATTGATCTGGAGAGTAGATTAGGTCGTGGGACTACCTTTTACATCTACCTACCTGTACATCTGGTCCAAGAGGAGGTATCAGCCGTAGTGGCAGCGCGGCCGTTTTCCCCTGGGCAAGGGGAGACCATTTTGCTGGTAGAGGATAATACAGACTTGCTGCTAGCTTGCCAGCAATTATTGGAGTCGCTAGGTTACCGGGTATTGACAGCTAGTAACGGAGAAGCTGCTCTGGGTAGCCGGCAGACGGCGCGCTGGTCAAAAGGGAACTCGCCAGCGAAGTTGGATTTGGTGATCACCGATCTGATCATGCCGAAAATGAATGGCGAAGAGCTAGTAGCGAAACTACGCCGGAAGAACCCTACGTTAAAGGCGTTAGGCGTCACGGGTTATGTGGTGGCAGGGCAGAAAGAGATGTTACGTGCTAGCGGCTTCCGGGATGTACTCCACAAGCCATTTGATTTCGACGTGCTGGCGCAGACAGTGCGTCGTATCTTGGATGAGTGAAAGCGAAAAGGCGCGTGTCATTCCGAGCCAGAGCGACGCGCCATGCGCGGAGCTCGCCAGCGAGGAATCTCTAGTGTTCTGTCAAGTGTAAAATGAGCAGTCGATTACCATCCGCCGACCGCTCACTAGTCCCCGGAGGTGGACTGCGCGAGGGTAGCCGCGACTTTAGTCGCCCGGCTAACATTACTGGCCACCACTCAAATCAGGGCTGACAGAACGCTAGTGTCTCTGTTGCTCAATGCTTCTCTGCATCCCGCAGGGTTAACGGGACGCGGACGAGCGCGGAAAAGCGAGTGAGCGAGAGGGCGAGTGAGCGAGAGAATGATCGTTGCGCATTGGAAACGGGATTGGCTGGAATGTACATTTCTCTTAAATCTTCTATAATGTGCGCATGTTCAACCCAAAACTATCACAAGCCTTACAAGCCGAACTACGGGAGACGTTGGAGCGGGGGGGGTGCCCACTCTGTCGTCTCACCGCCCGCGCCGAGAAAGCCTTTTTGGATTCCCTCACCTACGAACGGATTTTGGATTTGGGCACTCGTGAGGAACTGAAACGTTCACGGGGGATGTGTCTGCGCCATGCCCGCGCCTGGCGAGAAGTGCATGGTAGCGCGCTGGGCATCGCTATCGTTTACGAAATTACCATCAAGGATCTGCTCCGCGATACAGAATTGGAACTAGAGTCCCCCTTGAAGTTCTGGGAAACATGTCCTACGCCTGCCCGGCTCGCCGAGGATTTGGAACCGGCAACCCTTTGTCCGGCCTGCCGGCGGGGGGCGGATACAGCGGCCCGTTTTGCCAACGTGCTGTTGCAAGATATCCACCAGGAGAGCGTCCGCGTGGCATTGGAGCAGGCTGGGGGACTCTGTCTACCTCACTTGCGCTTGACGCTAACTACACGCGGTTCCGTCGAAGCGAAACATTTACTCTTAGCGGTGGAGCGGCGGGCTTGGGCCTCGTTGCGCACTGAATTACAAGAGTTCATCCGCAAAAACGATTACCGTTTTCACGATGAGCCTCAAGGTCCCGAGCGGGACTCCTGGTTGCGCGCTCTGGATGCCCTGGTCGGCCTGGATCTGGACCGGGAGGCATGAATCACGCCCGGTTACTTTGTCAAGAAGATATCTGTGCCGCAGTAAGGGCAGCTCACCACGCCCTTGCCCACGAGCTCCAACTCACCGCTGCAATTGGGACAACGTGAACCGGCTTTCAGTTGTGCGGCGTCCTGAGAATAGAGCATCCCCTCGTCCCAATTGATGTACCCCGCGAAGAAACCCTTGTTGACCAGGTCATAGACCATCTCCTTGAGATCGGAGCGGCTGACGTCTAACTCCAAAGCTGCGCTGGCGACGTCCACTTG
>DUEJ01000091.1 GCA_011192175.1 Thermoflexia bacterium | reverse complement strand
CCCCCGTTCCCCCTGCCCCGCAAGCTACTAACACGCCCCCCCCACCGCCAGAACCTCCAGCGCCACCCTCGACCCTCCATATCACCTTCAAGCGCAGCGCTGATCAAGCCGCGGATTTTGAGAAAATCGCCCACCTCTATCAATGCCTAACGGCTGCCGAGGGTGAAGATCGCTTTACCTTTCTCCTCACCGGCGCGCAGCCCGTCGAACTCTCTTTTCCCAATGCGAATACGCGCTACACGCCTACATTGCAAGCACAGATCAAAGCCGTCTCTGGAGTTGAAGAGCTCCGGGTGGTACTGCATTCATAAGCAATAACAGCAAAGAGAGCTGCCGAGCCGGTTCAGAGAACTAAGAGGCAAAATTTTTTCTCTTCTTTCTCTCTCTAAAACACTCCGCGTTACTCTGTGTAATTAGAAGCTAAGTTGCCAAAAAAATTTTCCATACCCCCTGCAACTACAACCAGTCAGAGCCCGGAACATCAGTCCCCCTAGCGCTAGGGGGACTGATGTTTGTAGAAACGCTTTTTACCTCCCTATGGCTCTTGACCTGTGGATAACCCTCTCTTTTACTTGATTTCGCATTACTGAAGCCAGTAAGCGCGGAACTATGGCTCTCAACCTGTGGATAACCCTCTCTTTTGCTGTGGAGAACTCAGTTAATCTGTGGATAACTCCTAGATAACCACTGGATAACTACCCTAGTTATCCACAGGCAAATCGCCATATCAAGCCCGTTTAGCCTATTGCGCCCCTAAACGCTCATAGTTATCCACAGGTTATCCACAGGTATACTTGCCGGCAACTAGCATATCTAGCCCCCACGTCAACCGTAAACACCACAATTAGTGGTATTTTGACGTTATCCCCACAATCCACAGTACTACTATTACTACTACCTTATAATTTCTATATATTTCTGTGGAATAAAATATTCCCCAACAAATTTCATAACCAATTACAAACAGAAACTATTAAAATTGACTCTTCGGAAATTTACGGGGGCGAGTTAAAAATAAAAAATCTGTGTAATCTGTGGTAAAAAATTTAGGTCGCGGGATGCTTACCCTGCCAAGTCCCAGAGACTTACTTATCTCTTTATCTCTTGTCACCCTTTAATTGCATGGTATCCTTATTTTATGAACAAGCCATTAATTCTGGTTACTAATGATGATGGTATTCATTCTCATGGCCTCTGGGCAGCCGCAGCTGCACTCTTGCCCCTGGGTGAAGTGTTAGTTGTGGCGCCCAATCAACAATGGTCTGGTGCAGGCCGCTCCATGTTAGGCAGTTTCAGAGCTGCGGCAACGCAGTTCACTCGGGAGATAGCTGGAAAGGAACTCATCGCTTATGCAGTAAACGCTGCCCCCGCCGCCGTGGTTGTTCACGCATTGTTAGAACTCGCAGCCCGCAAGCCCGCGCTGGTCGTCTCCGGCATCAATTTAGGAGCGAACATTAGCACCGAGGTTACTATCTCTGGCACGGTAGGCGCCGCCTTGGAAGCCGCAGCTGCTGGAATCCCAGCTTTAGCCGTCTCTTTGGCCCTTCCCATCGCATTGCATAACCACGCCACCGGTGCAGAGGTAGATTATCGTGCAGCTCAAGCTTTCACTAGGCGGTTCGCTCAGCATTTACTCTCCACCCCGCGGCCCTATGATACCCACGTTCTCAATCTTAATATCCCCCAAACCGCCACCCCGGAGCAATGTGATAATGAAGAGAGCGGGCCAGGCTATCGCGTGATGGCGCATCCAGAACAGACCGCCCCTGATTCCGACATCTACACCCTCAACGTGGATAAGTTGATCTCAGTGACGCCTCTCTCTCTGGATTTGACGGCCCGGACCTCTTTCGGTACTCTCGCCGCGGATTTTCATCGCACCGTTCTCCAGCCAGGGACGTAAAAATGCCCTGGCAGAGCGAAGTATTGCGGTTCCAAGAAGGCATGCGGAGTTGTCATGCTGCACCGGAAGCTGCGGTCGAAAAATCCCCCCACAATGTACCGGCCCAGATGGGAGAACAACTCGCGGTATTGGTAGACCTCGCGCCGCCTTTACCACACCGTAGCCGCGAAATCCGCGTTATCGCTTCCGAAACTTATTGGAATTCAGCGGGTAGCGTGGTGGCCCGCTTGCGTCGCGCTCTGGCCGCCGCTAATCGATACTTAATTCAAACCAACATGCAAAGCATCTCCATACAACGCCCCACTGGGCAGATTACCTGTGTGGTCTTTCTACCGGAGGAGATATTCTTCGGACAAGTCGGTCCGGCCTACGCTAGATTGCAGCTCCCCGCCCACCCGATAGAGAGCTTTCCCCAGACTACCCGGCCCTTATTACCGTTAGGCAGCACTCGCCCTCCGTTGATACACATTGGTTACGCTAAGGTGACGCCGGGAAGCATATTGCAACTGGCTACCGTGGAAATAGCCGGGGAGTTGACGACGGAGTTTACCTCCACCACGCTAGCGCAACGCGGTCAAGAGTGGGCTGAACAACTGGCCGCGCATCAGAGTAACGGGAGCGTGGTGCTAGCGCGTTTTTTTAGCGAAGAGTCCGCAGCGGAAACCGTATCTCGGCAAAAGCCGCGTTGGTGGCGACGACCACTCCAGATGGTTTTGGGCAAAACGTTTACCCCGTCCGGCGAAACGCCGGCGCCGGGAGTTGCGCCTCTCCCAGAGTTACCGAAAGAGCAGGCGCGTTGGAAGCTGCCAGAGTGGCGCTGGCCGGCTCTGCATTGGCCGCAACTTCACCTACCTAAATTGAGTTGGCCCGCTATTGACTTCAACTGGAAAGACCGCTGGCGCCTACCGCATAGCTCGCTTAAACGCTTCTTCAGCGCGCTACTGCCGCATAAAGTAACTGGCAGTAGCGCCAAAGCGCGTTCCCACCGGATACCAGTAGAGAAAAAAGCCCTTATGGGCGGCATGACGTTGGGCTTTTTGCTGATCATTCTCCTGATTACTACCTCCACCTATCTGCAATTCAGTGGGGCCGAACGCGCCGAAAGTATTTTCAAAGAGGCCCAAGCGGCTTGGGAAGTCGCTTATACGACCCAAACTGCCGAGGATTGGAAACATGTGGTAGTTCTCACGGAGAAGGCTATAAATCTTGCTCCAGAGCACAAGCTGGCTAAAGAGATGCAAAACGAGGCGCAGTTGGCAATTGACGCGTTGGAAAATGCCGCCATCTTGGAGTTGCACAAACTGGGAGAAGTTCATCCTAGTCCCAGCCCGCACCAGCTATTGGTAGCCGATTCTTGGCTCTATTGGCTCAATCCGAGCAGTAATGAGGTGGTTGGGTTGCGCTTGAGCGAGGATGGTATCAGTCCCGCGGCTGATTCTCAGCAACGTATCTTAAAAGAGGGTGAGGTATTGAGCGCCGGTTCTCAGCCGGTCGGGAAACTAATTGATTTCGCCTGGATGGAACCCCACACCGGTTATCCTGATGGCGCCCTCTTTATCTATGGGGATGGGGGGCGACTCTACGTTTACGAGCCGGCCATCGGGCCACATAGCCGTGACGAGCAACAATTGTTAGGGGAGCTCTCACCGAGCAACATCACCTTGGTAGAGACCTTTGGCAATCAGCTCTATTTGCTCAATCGCCAGCAGAACCAGATCCTCAAATATCTGCCGGTTAATGGCGTCTACGACGCTCCGCCAAGACCATACTTCGCTGCCGGTACCGCGCCGCAATTGCAGAATGTATTCGCGCTGAGCATTGATGGAGAACTCTATCTCCTCTTTGGCAACGGCGAGCTGCTCACTTACTTCAACGGTGGAGAGGGAATCTTTCGGGGAGAAAGGCCGCCTGGCGCAGACTTCCAACCCACGTTGATGACCCTGGAATCTACAACTACAGAGGGCTTGATTTACCTCGGCGATCCCCAGCGCGAATCCATCGTGGCGCTTAACAAAGAGGGCGAGTTCCAACATCAATTCCGGGTCACGGACGATACTTTGCGCTCTCTAGAAGCCTTAACCAGCAGCGAGGAACCGGACGTTCTCTATCTGATAGCCGATAACCAACTCTACGCGGCCCCGTTGCCCAGTTTCACCGCGCAGTAAGGAGTTAGTCCGATAGTCGAGTAGTCGCTAACCGCTAACTCGCTAACACCTCATAGGAGAATTTGATGGCTAATTCTGAGACTCTGCGCGTCTTCGTAGCACTGCCCCTCTCTGCGCTGGCCCACCGGCGGTTGGAAGGCGTAGAGCGGAAGCTCCAGCGCGCCTGCCCTGCTGGCGTGATCAAGTGGGTTGCGCCGTCAAAGATCCATCTGACGCTCTTTTTCTTGGGGGATGTGATGCCGGCACGCTTAATCCCCATCCGCGAGGCATTGGCCGTGGTAGCCCGTAACATTCCGCCTTTCATCGTCACGGTGGGCGGACTGGGGGTTTTCCCCAATCCACGTTCTCCCTCGGTGCTCTGGGTAGGGATGCGAGACTCAGCGGGGCAGCTAACTCTCTTGCATCAAGTGGTGAACGAGGCTCTCGCTCACGTGGGCTTTGAACCGGAACGCCGTCCCTTCACCCCGCACTTGACGTTGGGGCGCGTGCGACGCAATACTGCTAGCCAGACCAAGTCCCAGATTGGCGAGGTGCTGCGGGGGCTGAACATTGGACAGCTCACGACGGAGGAGCTCACGGAGTTGGTACTCTTTCGCAGTGAACTGCGCCGGAGCGGGGCCGTCTACACGCGGTTGGCGACGTTTGAGCTAACGGGAGAGAGCACTTTCTCATAGACGGCCAACGTCTGTCGCGCGGTCGCTTCCCAAGTGAAGCGCGCGGCTTGCCGGAAACCTTCCTCGCGTAGCCGGGCGCGCAACTCCTCATCGTGGAGCAACCGGCGACAAGCAGAGGCCAGGGTTTCCGGGGACTCTGGATCGATGAGCAGCCCCGCTTGCCCCACCACCTCTGGCAAGCTGGCGCGATCTGCCACCACCGTGGGCGTGCCACATTGCAGCGCCTCCAGCGCCGGTAGCCCAAAGCCCTCGTAGAATGAAGGGAGCGCCAAGAGCGCCGCGCCGTTGTAGAGCGCGATCAGGTCGGAGAGGGAGACGTCCGCGAGGAAGTGGACCCACGGTGCCAACCCGAGCTGTTCCACTTGCGCGAAGATTTCAGCGCAGAGCCACCCCGGTCGCCCCGCGATGACTAGCCGGCAATTATCCCCGCCGGCGTGTAAGAGAGCTAACGCTTGTAGCAGACCCGGTAGATTTTTGCGCGGCTCCCAGGTTCCCACAAAGAGTAGATAGCCTGGCTCCAAGCCGTGGCGAGCTAACGCCTGTTTGACCTCGGCCTCTGGCAAAGGATGAAAAACACGCTCCGCCGCCAGATGAATCACCGTTACCCGCTCCGCCGGCACATCTAAGAGCTGTTCCAGGTCGCGTTGTGTGGCGTGGGAATCGGCGATGATGGCGTCCGCCCGCGCCACCGCCCAGACGATCTGCTCATTATAGTAACGGCGGGCCTCGGCGGTGAGGTACTGCGGATAGTGGAGAAAGTTGAGGTCATGCACGGTAATCACGGAATGGCGCGCGCCCCAAGCCGGCGGGATGAAGTCGGTGCTGTGGAAAAGATTTAACTGCTGGGGATAAATCTCCGCGCCTAAGGTCCAACGTTCCAGGCGATGGTGGGGCGGCGTCCAGAGCCGGTGCGCACGTGCGCCGGCGAGGGCTAACGGAGTCCGTTCTTGGCGATGATAAGAGAGGTGCAGGGTATCCGGCGGCAGTAACTGTGCCAGCTGCTCTGCCAGATGCCGGGCATAACGCGAGATGCCGCCCGGCGCGTAGGCGTGCAAGCGCAAATCCAAGCCGACCTGGCCCAAAGAAGCAGGCGGTTGCGGGTAAGCCTTCATCGCGCTGCTAGCTCTGTTTTCACCAACCGGGCAATTTGACGATCAAGCACCGCCATCGGCAGCGCTGCCAGCTCCGCCGGCCAGACCCAGCGGAAAGCGGCGCACTCCAGGCAGCGGGGGTTCCCCGCCAGATGCTGACAGCGAAACGCCGTCAGGGTGAGCGCGGCCTCGGGTAGCTGGTGAGTGAGGCTGATTAGCCGTTCACCAACTGCAATCTTCATCTCTAATTCCTCTTGCAACTCCCGCCGCAAGGCCACGGGCAGCGTCTCCCCGGCTTCGCGGGTGCCGCCGGGGAACTCCCACAAACCGCCGTGAGTATCTCCCGGTAGCCGTTGCGCCACCAGCACCCGTCCATCGGAGCGGATGATGACGGCGGCAGCGACATCATAATGCGGTGGGTCTCTGGGACTTTGCATGGTTGGTTCACCGAGCTGTAAAATTTTCACCACAGATTACACAGATTTTTTTAACTTTTTTCGCGTTAATTAGCGCCATTCGCGGTTGGTTTTGACTCAACCATGCGAAATCCTAAGGAGCTAATGCGTAGAGTTGGTTACATGCGCTACTCCTCGGCCAGCGGTGGAGTCTTATGTATCCAAACCCAGGTGCCGTTCCCCGCTTCTCGCAGGTAGGTGTAGCTGCCGGGGTCTGTGCCCGCGGCTACATGCGGAGTTGTCCAATCGAAGAGCCATTTAGAATCTAACGGCGTGAGGTTCACACAGCCGTGGCTACGGGTAAAACCAAAGGAATCGTGCCAGTAGGCGGCGTGCAAGGCATACGCCTCGAAGAAATACTGCGTCCACTCCACACTTTCTAGATAATACCATTCCGGGGTTTCTGGGGGATCGTCTGGATTAGTCATCGGCGTGGAGGCTATTTTGCCCCAGATGCGCGTCAGACCATCGGGCGTCCAAGTCTCGCCTGGTCGCCCCGAAGAGACCAAAGTGGCGTAGACAATTTGATCGCCCTCGTAGGCAGCTAAAGTCTGTTCAAAGGTGTTGACCTCGATCCATTTATCGTCAGGCTGCACGCCTTCCGGCCGCGGATGCACATCCACGCGCGCCACGTTGCGTTGCTCCAGCCATTGATCCGGTCCTAGCAGGTACCAGAGTTCTTCTCCCAGGCGGTCTTGGGCAAAGATGGTGACGCGCTCGTAGCGGTAGTAGGTGCGCCCCTCGGCGGGACCGCCCGGCAGCGAGGAGGTCTGGGCCGTGTCCAACACCCAGGCAAAGGGATACTCCGGTGTCGCCTGCAACTTCACGCCCTGGAAGCGCGAAGGCCCGACGATGGCGATATGCTCGGCGCGGACAAATTCGTCGGCATTGATCTGATACCAGGCCTCACCGTTGTGCTCCACTCGTCCCAGGATGCTGACCCAGTTAGAACCATCGTAGAAAGTACGTTGGGGCGGCAACCCCTGTTCAGCCTCTAGCGGATGCGCGTAAGATTGCGCGGGCAAGTGGTTCACGTAGGCGAAGGTGTAGCTGGAAACCGCGCCCTCCGGCTTTTCCAACTCTTCTAGCGGGAGTTCCGGCAGGGGATCGGGCAATTTGGCCCGCAGGTACTCAATATGCACCATCCATGCGCCGGGGCTAAAGGCCAGACATTGTTCGGGGTGGCGTTGGGTCAGGCGGGATGTGCAGAGGTACGCATTTTCGATGTGGGTTGCAAAGAGTGGAGCATTCTCATCTCCTGGTGCGGCCAGAATAGCTTCAGCCGGTGCTATGCCTAACAGGATGACCAGCAACAGAATGATTTTACGGCAGAGCATAGAGGTTCTATCTCCTCGAGAATTTTATTCGAGACGGCATTATACCATACCTCGTCTGGCGTCATGAATACTTTGACCGGCGCGGCGCTAGCCCGGTCATGTAACTTTTGGGGACGGCCTTTCATGGCTGGCTCTAACCAGGAGTTGGTAATGCCCAAAATCTACGTCTTTGATTCTCAAACGCAAACATTCAAAAATGCGCCAGCCACTTCCGTACAGCACCTTGGCCACGTTGAGTCTCGTAGAGTCATACCGCCCTATTGTCTCGAAAAGTCGTACCGGTCAAGTCGTTGCAGAACAGCAGCTCGCGTCAGACTGCTGGCGTGAAAGGGAGCGCTAGTTGATATCGCGGCAGAGTAACCAAGGGGGGCAATTCCCCCATCAAATTGGCGGGGCCTCAATAAAGCGCACTGGGATACCCAAAGCGATCAACCACAAGTGCAAGCGCGTCGGGAAGGGCGAGGGACTGGCATTGTCATAGAAGACACTATCGTGATCCAGACTGATCCGGGCCGGCAACCCCTAGTGCAGAAAAGCCCGCCGCAGGAGCAACTGGTAATGTTCCCGGTTGGGATGCGAGGTGCCCAAACAGGGCAAACTCGCCACTTTCAAGCGGCTGCGCACGGCAGCGATGTTGATGAGCGAAACCCGCCCGACGGTCGCCACGTTAACTACTCCTTGCGCCTCCATTTCCTATTTCTCATGCACCTGTTCAACGTCCTTTTTTCGCGGTTGGGGTGGCTGAGTATGGTGCTTATATGGCCGCGAGTAACCTTCCTGCTTCAAAAAGGCGGCAATGCGCGACCGCCCAGGCGGTCGCCAACGGCTAAGAGGGGGATTCTTTTGCCACTCAACCCGCAGAGTGTCTGGCCCCCCGCCCGGATGTGCTGCGTGCAGCTTGCGCAGAGCCTCTCGCCCTGGGTGCTGATATCTACGTCGCCATTTGCGGAGGAGGCGGCTACATTGGGCAGTAGTAGTCAGGCAGTCGAGTAGCCAGATAGTGAGCAGTTAGATAGTCAGGTAATCGTTTGCTATGCGCCATTTGCTGATTCGCCATTTTCCCCTGACCAATTTTGAACCTTTTGAGGATGATTGGCGACTATATATATGTAGGCAGTAAACGGTGGTCATTTACCCATTTGCCGATTTGCCATCTGCCATTTGCACATTTGCCATTCATAAGGGGGTGCTTATCTGAAATCTGGTGGTTGAACGTTACTTTACTAACTTGTACATTTTAACTTAACTTAGGAGGTTTAGAATCATGAAACGCTTTCGCTTTTTAATTCCACTATTTATCGCCTTGGCACTATTGGTTATTGTTACCGGGGTGACTTATGCTGGCCCGCCAGCACCACAGAGTGTTTTAAGTCTCACGGGGCCAGCTGAAAGCACTGCTGGCGACACAATAACCCATACGGTGCTTTTTGATTTCAAAGACAATGTTACTGTGACGGTGGAAATCATTGTTCCCAATGGTTGGTCACCGGGCATCGTATCTCCTAGTACATACGGCAATACTTGGGAAGCTACCTCGGTAGTTACCAAGTCATCACTCTGCTCTTCGCCACCTTCTGGATATACTTGTAGCCAGTTCCAGGCTGCCGTTGGTACTGACGGAGGAGATGAAGTGCTATTCACAGATACTACAACCTTACCGGCTGACGAATATACAGTTTACTTTAATCATAACTACACTGCCGGTTTTGGAGGAAAGGAGGACATTTTCGTAGGCGACTCGATTGCGCATACAGTCAATGCTGCCCCCGTGGCTCCCACCACCATCTACGCCTCCGATCAAAGCGACTGTGGCGGGTACGGAGATCCTGGCACATCTTGTTTCCAATCGTTACAACAAGCAATCAGTGCTACTACCGCCACCGCTAAAGAGGTGGTAATCATCGGTACGCTCACGGCTGATGCTACTGGGGCTACGATAGGGAGCAATCACGTGACTACCATCCGTGGTGATAGCACGCCAATTCTAAATGCTGCCAGTGGCTGCACCGCAGTTATCACGGATGCCAAGGGCATTACCTTCCGTGACTGCACTATGGATGGGACGAATTGCACTGGAGGCACCGGCATCAAAAGTACTGAGAGTGGTGGGACCACCGTGGACAATATGACCGTCCAAGACTTCAGCAGTGGCACCGGCATTGAATTCTCCGGGAGCGCAACAGGAATCGTTAAGAACTGCAAAAACTCCATTGATAACAATGGTATCGGCGTGGATATCCAGAGCGGAACTGGAACGGTTACAGTGGGCGTCGCTGGGGAGGTTGGCAATAATACCTTCACCGGTAACACCATTGGTATCAAGGTCAGTGATGCTGACGCGGTCATCAAAGGTAACACCATCAGCGGTGGCACAACGGGGATTCAACTATTGGTTACACCCTCAACCTTACCATTAGGCAACAGTGTCACCGGGGCCAGCGGCTATCAGATAGATTGTGTCAGTGGCAACGGTGCGGCCTTCAACTACCTGGGCGGTGTCTCAACGTCTTCTGGCAGTGACTGTGCTGACACTGATCATCAACTAGGTGCTGGCATCCAGGGGTGGGCCGAGGCAAGCTCTTACGCTGACGTAGTGCTCACTGGCGGCGCAAGCCAGGCCGTCTTCCAGCTCACCGATGATCCCTACACCTTCGGTACCGGCGATGGTGACTTAACAGCTTTCTACGCCGTGCGTACTGATGGCACTCCCGCTGTAACTCACTCCGGCGGTATGACGCAGACCAAGATGCTCATGGATGCTACTCATTGTTCTCCCATGACCAATGAGTGTTGGGAGAGTGCGGCTGATGGACGTTCCCAGGAAGGTGAAGGGTACTATGCCGTAGGGCGAGTTGATCCCAACGCCATCATCTTCGCCAATATCTCCGCCACCTCCAACATTTGGTTCTCCGTCGGTCTCGTCGTCAGCCTCTCCGCGCTGGCGCTGGGTGCGCTGGTCATCCTCCGCAAGCGACGCTGTTAGTTTTGACGTATTAGTTTAGTAGCAAAGAAGCCCCCGGCCAGCCAGCCGGGGGCTTTTCTTTGCGCGTGGGTAGTCAGGTAGTCGTTAGTCAGGTAGTCGCTCACTCGCTTTTTCGCTTTCTCGCTTTCTCGCTCACTCGTCTTCTCGCTCACTCGCTTTTTCGCCTTCTCGCCTTCTCGCTTTCTCGCCTTCTTTACTCGTGTTTATCAGCGTCAATCTGTGTCCCATTTACTCGCTTGAGAAATCAAGGTTATAATATAGTTCCAGGTAGCAAGGAGTTAGGTATGACTGTTTGATAACAGTCACCCGCGCCAATGAAAGCCTGGCGAATAAATTCGCGGCTACGATTACAAAGTCGCCCTACGGCGACTACTCGTCCTAATTGTCAAACATCCAACCAAAAACGGCGAGCCTTAGCCCGCCGTCAGTTATGACTAATATCTCATTAAATGTCACATTCCGCTAAATTAGATCCAAATTACCCCCAATTATATAAAAGGCTTTCATAGGAGAGAGAACGCGCTCAGATGGATTTGGAGAAAATTAAACGGAAGATACGGCAAGGCGAATACCAGTTTTCGCATCACGCCGAGGTGGAACGTGAAAACGATAGCGTAACGGTGGCTAATATCAAAACCACAGTGCTGAACGGGGAATTATTGGAGGATTATGTCCACGATTCCAGAGGAGCCAGTTGTCTAGTACTGGGAACGATGACTGATGGGCGGCCTTTGCATGTGGTGTTGACGATATTATCAATAGATGTGGTATTGTTTATTACGGTGTATATACCAACTTTGCCCAAGTGGTTAGATCCGCGCACTCGGCGGCCTCCAGGAGGATTCTGATGAAGAAACGTGAGTACGCTGATTGTTATTTTTGTGGTGGACAAGTGCAAGAAAAGCAGGTGGATGTGATCCGACACTGGAACGGGCGCGTTATTATGATTGAGGATGTGCCCGCCGGAGTTTGTAACCAGTGTGGCGAACGTTATTATTGGGGAGATGTAGCGGAGGAGATGGATCGCATCATGCACGTTGCTGAAAAAGAGTTGCAGGTGAAGCGCGAGCTGCGCGTACCGGTGGTGACGTTGGCCGCTACGTAATCTTCAATACCAGACACCTTGCCCTTACGCACCAACGCCCGTGGCTAAAAACCACGGGCGTTTCGCTTTCTCGCTCACTCGTCTTCTCGCTTCCTCGCCTCCTCGCTCACTCGCTCACTCGCTTTAGCCGCGCCTGCACCCACGCCACCACTGCCTCTAGCGGGATGGATGTTTGCGACCAACCCTGGGCCATATCCTTAACCGTGACCTCACCATGTTCCATTTCGCGTTCCCCTATGATAAGCGCGAAACGGCCTCCCTTTCTATCCGCCGTGCGCAGTTGGGAGCGCAAACTGCCACTCATGGCGATCTGCGCTCCGATGCCGGCGGCGCGCAGATCCACCAGCAGTTGTACCGCTACTCGACTAGCAGCAGCGCCCAGATGCGCGATGAATACGGGCGGTGTGGGCAATTCCGGTACCGGCGTCTCCTGGTGCTGCATGACCATGATGATGCGTTCCAGCCCCGCTGCGAAGCCGACGGCCGGCGTGGGGGGGCCGCCCAGCAGCTCGATCAACCCATCATAACGCCCCCCGCCGCAGACCGCTGCCTGCGCTCCGATGCCCTCCGCCCAGACCTCGAAAACGGTCTTGGTGTAGTAATCCAGGCCGCGCACCAGGCGATGGTTGAGCGTGTATGGTTTCTCCAACTCGTCCAGATAGCCGCGCAGCGCGGTGAAGTGCGTTTCACATTCCGTGCAGAGCTGCTCCGCGATCTTAGGCGCGCCGGCAATCACCGGCTGGCAGCGCGTCTCCTTACAATCCAGCACGCGGAGGGGATTGGTCGTCAAGCGGCGCCGGCAAGTGTCGCAAATTTCAGCCGCATGTTGGTGGTAGTAGGCCGTCAGCGTTTGGATATATGCAGGGCGGCACTGAGGGCAACCGGTGGAGTTTAGCTGGAACGCGAGTCCCTGGAAATCCAGTGCGGCGTAAATATCCCACGCCAACAGCATGACCTCCAAATCGGCCAACGGTTCCTGCACGCCCAGCACCTCGGCGTTAAACTGGTGGAATTGGCGATAGCGGCCGGCTTGGGGCCGCTCATAACGAAAGATCGGTCCCACTGAGTAGAGTTTCACCGGTTTGGGTTGCACGCGCATCCCGTTTTCGATATAGGCGCGCACCACCCCCGCCGTGAATTCTGGCCGCAACGTGATCTTGCGTCCGCCCTTATCCTCAAAGGAATACATCTCCTTCTCCACGATATCGGTAGCCTCGCCGACGCCCCGTGTAAAGAGAGCGGTCTCCTCAAAGAGCGGGAGGTCAATTCGCTCAAAACCATACTGGAGCGCCTCTCTCCTGACCGTGGCGCGCAGATATTCCCAATATCTTTGAGTGGCAGGTAACAGGTCTTGGGTGCCCTTAGGCCGTGTATATTTTCCCATGTAAACTCCTCTGAAAATAAGTCGAAAGTCGAAAGTTAAAAGTCTAAAGTCGAAAGTCGAAGATTTTTATTAGGACGCAGATTGCACAACCTAGCATCAGATCTGCGCGCTCCGTAAATAGCACTAAATCCGCTTGACCGCCAGGGTGATTGCAATCCCCTCTATCTCGTCTGCCAATACCGCGTCGCCGTGCGGCGCGGTGCCGGATTCCAGCTTGTCGGCCAAGACCTCGCTGGCGATTTTAGCGGCAAAGGTCATGATAGTTTCTGCTAATAAACCTTCCGCGTGATATTGTACGCTGATGCGGTCAGTGAGCTGGTAACCGGCCTGTTTGCGCAGCTCCTGCACGCGGCGAATTATCTCGCGCGCCAGCCCTTCTTGTTCCAGTGTTTTGCTGATCTCGGTATCCAGCGCCACTACCAGACCGTCTTCACCGGCCACCCCGTAACCAGTGCGCGCCTGGGTACGCACCAAGACCTCTTCTGGATCCAGCACTACTTCCTGTCCATCGGCCAACGTCAAATGCAATGTCTTGCCGGCATTGAGAGTGGCGACGGCGCCCGCCGCAGCCAGTTTGGCTAGAGCCTGACGGACCAACGGAAAATGACGCCCGAACTTCGGACCTAGGATGCGGTTAACAGGCAAGAGCTTATACGTCACCAGCTCGCCTTCTTTTTCCACAAACTGCACCTCTTTGACGTTGAGCTCATCGGCTAGCAGCTCCAATAAATGGCTCAAGACCTGCCGGCGGCGGGGATCGGTGGCGATGATGGCGCGGGCCAACGGCTGCCGCACCTTGAGCTGGTTGGAGGAGCGTATCGAGTGCCCTAGCGCCGCGGCTTGACGGACGGCGGACATGGTCTCGATTCCAAGCCTCTCTGTCGGCGTCAACGGTTCGGCGGTGGGCCAGAGGCAATGATGCACGCTGGCGGGCGCGTCCTCAATCAGATTACAGACCAAATTTTGGTAGAGCGTTTCGGTCATAAAGGGTAAGAGGGGAGCCAGCAACTTCGAGAACGTCACCAGCACGGTGTAGAGCGTCTGGTAAGCGGCTTCTTTGTCGGCGTCTAACGTCGCGGCTTGCCCCCGCGCGGCCCAAAAGCGGCGGCGACTGCGCCGTACGTACCAGTTGCTCAGATCGTCTAAAAATTCCTCCGCCGGGTGGGCTACGCTAGTGGGCACATAGGATTCTAGCCCGGCGGTCATAGCCGCAATCGTTTCGCGCAGGCGATTGATGATCCATTTATCCAATAGCGTTGGCGCAGCCGCTTTGGTCCACGGCGCCCAGAGATTGGGTTGGCCCTCCGCCAGGGTAGCGGGATTGTCGCGCAATTCCGCCGGCGGTTCCCACTCATCAATGCGCGCGTAGGTGATGAAGAACGCATAGACGTTCCAGAGCGGGATGAGGAAGCGACGGCGCGTCTCGTCGGCTTTGTTGTAGCCAAAAAAGAGGTTCTGATCCAATTTTTGATTGAGGTACATCCAGCGCATGGTGTCCACACCCATCTTCTCCGCCGCATCATCAAACCAGATGGTGTTCCCCCAGGATTTGTGCATCTCCTGCCCGGTTTCATCCAGCAGGGTAGAGTACCCGTGTACGATTTCGGTGGGCGGTCGGTTCTCGAAAACGGTGCTCATGGTGATGAGGCTGTAAAACCAGTTGCGGAATTGGCCGGGGAAGGATTCGCTGATCCATTGAGCCGGGAACCACTCCTTCCAGAAGGAACGGTCGGTGCGATATTGGAGCGTGGAGTAGGCGACGCTGCCGGCATCCAGCCAGGGATTGCCCACATCCTCAATGCGCGTCATGGTGCTGCCGCAGTGCGGACAGGTGATCTTAACTTTATCGACGTGCGGGCGGTGGGGTGTGTGCCCTTCAAATTCCTCCCAGCCCGCGACGGCCCGCTCATGGAGCTCCTCCCCGCTACCGATGACCTCGAAATGTTCGCAATCCGGATTATCGCAGACCCAGATAGGCAGCGCCAACCCCCAATAACGTTTCTTGGAGATCATCCAGTTGTGCATATTGTGGAGCCAATCCATCTCACGGTGGCGCCCGAACTCCGGGACCCACTTGATCTCGTCCACCACGTCCATGATCTGGTAGCGGAGGCTGCGCTCTTTTTCTTCTGCGGAGAGCTCCGCGCGCGGCTTGGCGTAGAGCTCGCCCATATTGATGAACCACTCGTCAACCAGCCGGAAGACCAACGGAGTGCCGCAGCGCCAGCAGACCGGGTAGCGGTGGGTGTAAGGGTCGCAGCGGTAGAGCAAGCCTTTATCTTCCAAATCATGGAAGATATCGGGAGCTACCCCATGGACATCCCGTCCGGTCAACCAACCGAAACCCTCCAGGAAGTCCCCATTATCGGCCAGCGGGGCGATGGCGGGCAAACCCAGTTCCGCTCCCAACTCAAAGTCCTCCGCCCCACAACCCGGTGCGATGTGGACGATACCCGTGCCCTCCTCTTCCCCCACCTCTTTCCAGGCGATGACGCGGTGAACGGCGGGCACATCGAGCTCTTGCACCGCCGGCAATTCATCATACGGCCCGGCGTAAGTCCATCCTAACATCTCTGTGCCCTTGAGCGTCCCGCTAACCTCATATTCGCCGTGGAGTACCGCCTTAGTTCCGGCCGCCAGATAGTAAGTCCAGCCGTCCGCCGCCTTAACTTGAAGATAGTCCAGTTCTGGCCCCACCGCCGCCGCGACGTTACTGGTCAACGTCCAGGGCGTGGTTGTCCAGACCAAAAGGGCTTCCTGCTCGCGGTCGCGCAAGGGGAAACGCACCACGACGGCGTCATGGGTGAGCTCCCGGTAACCATCGGTCACAATCTCATGCTGGCTGATGGCGGTGGCGCACCGGGAACACCAGGGCATCACATCGTGCCCTTTGTAGAGCCAGCCCTTCTCCCAGACCTTCTTGAGGAAAGTCCAGATGGTGTAGTTGTTCTCGGTGGAGAAGGTGAAGTAGGAGCCGCCCAGTTCTGGTGTGCCCAAGCGACCTACCAGCTCTTCCACCGGACCGGTGATCGGCCCAGCTGGCCCGTCCACGGTGATCTCTTGTTGGGGATCTTCCTGAAGTCTCCCCCCCATCTCGCGCAGGGTAGCGGGATCGTTCCAATCCATCCAGCAGCCCAGGCGGATTGATTGTTCCGTCATGCGCGCGGCGTACTTGAGCACCCGCGCTTTGCAATCTACCACAAAGTCGGCCAGCCCGTGCTTTTCAATATCCCGCTTGGAAGTGAAACCCTTCTCTTTTTCCACCTCCACTTCGACCCAGAGACCCTGGCAATCAAAGCCGTTCTGGTAGCGCTCCTGGTAACCGCGCATCGCCCAGAAACGTTGCCAGAGGTCCTTGTAAGAACGACCCCAAGCGTGGTGTGCGCCCATGGGATTGTTCGCCGTGATAGGGCCATCAATAAAAGACCAATGCGGGCCACCTTTGCGGAGCTCGCGTAGTTTCTGGAAGGCTTGGGATTGTTGCCAGAAATCTAAAATCTCGTGTTCCTGTTCGATAAAATTAACTTGATTGCTCACCGGTTTGAATGACATAGCTGCCCTCTCCTCAAAATAATTATCCATCCTTAGATGAACTCAATCTCCAACTGCTTACACAAAAACGCCCCCGCCCACAAGGGACGGGAGCGTTAAACTCTCGCGGTACCACCCTTCTTGCTCCCCGCCTACCAGGGAGCCGCTCAATCGGCAGCTAGCACTGCCCGGTTCAGGATAACGGGGGAACTTTCCCGGCCCAGCTTACTTAACTTTCAGCGGGCAGCTCCGGAGGGATTTTCGCTGCGCTCTTCTCTATCTGGCTCACACCATCCCAGATTCGCTGTAGAGAATTGTGCGCTGCTACTCTGCTCTTTCAATGCCATTGACGAGATTATCCCCTAGCGGGATGAAAAGTCAAGGCAACCGTGCGCTCCTGCGCCCCGCTCCATTGACCTTTCGCTAATTCGCCCTCTCGCCTTCTCGCTCTCTCGCTCTCTCTCTCGCTTTATCGCCTTCTCGCTTT
>DUEJ01000090.1 GCA_011192175.1 Thermoflexia bacterium | reverse complement strand
GTTCCCACGTTAGACCCCTCCCTGGGGACTGACACCAGCTCCATCCAGGTAGTTGAAGAGCTGACCGTTGGCCTGGTTCGCCTGAACGAAATCACCTTGGAAGCGGATCCTGGGATGGCCGAGAGTTGGGATGTTTCCGATGACGGCAAAGTCTACACCTTCCACCTGATTGAGGGCATCTCCTGGGTGCGCTGGAACGGTAATGCGGTAGAAGAGGTCTTGGATGCGGATGGCAACGTCCGCTACGTGACCGCGCATGACTTTGAGTACGGCACCAAGCGCACCGTTGACCCGGAAACCGGCTCCAGCTACGCTTATGTGCTGGGCATGGCTATGGCGGGGGTAAATGAGTACCTCTACGCCGAGAATTGGAATGACCTGACCGACGAAGAGAAAGCAGAACTTCGTGATGGCGTTGGTATTAAGGCGTTGGATGATTACACGCTGGAGATGACCTTCTTGACCCCCGCGGCCTACAACCTCAATATCGCTGGCATGTGGGTCGCGCGCGCTGAACCGCAGTGGCTCATTGAAGAGAAAGGCGACCGCTGGAGCGAACCTGGTTTCAGCCAGAGCTATGGTCCTTACGCGCTCAAAGAATGGGTGCATGACTCCGTCATGACCATCATCGCCAATCCCTTCTGGCCTGGCATTGAAAGCGTTCCTCAACCCACCATCACAGAAGTGCAGTTCTCCATGTTGGATGCCTCCGCGGCTTTCGCCGAGTATGAGGCCGGGAACTTGGAAGTTGCAGGTGTACCTTCTTCCGATATTGACCGCGTTAAAGCGGACCCGACGCTCTCTGAAGAGCTACTCATTGCTCCTGATGGCTGCGCTTACTACTACGGCTTCAACACGGAGAAGGCTCCTGTGGATAACGTTCACATGCGCCGCGCGCTCTCCTACGCCGTTGACCGCCTCGATTTGGTGGAGAATGTCACCAAAGGTGGTCAGGAACCGGCGCAATGGTTCTGCCGCCCCGGTATGGCCGGTTGTCCCACCATGGAAACCCACCCCGACTTGGGCATCAAATCCAGTGCCGATAAGGCAAAAGAAGAGCTGGCCCTCTACATGGAAGAAATGGGCTACACGGATGTCAGTGAGATTCCCGAGGTGCAGCTGATGCACAACACCTCCGAAGGGCACAAGAAGATCGCAGAAGCTATCTCTGAGATGTGGCACGAGACTTTGGGCATTCAGCCCACCGTCACCAACCAGGAATGGAAAGTTTACCTGAAGACCATCCGCAGCGAAGAAGTCCCCACCGTCTGGCGCCTAGGCTGGTGCTTGGACTACCCCGATGCCAATAACTTCACCCGTGAAGTTTTCGCCAAGGGTGGCTCCGGCAACCCCGAAGTTGGTGGTTTGAACTGGCTCAACGAGGACTTCGAGCAGATCGTCTTGGACGCCGCTGTCGAGCCTGATCCCGCCAAGCGCGTTGAGATGTATGCTGAAGCTGAGAATATCCTTGTTTACGAAGATGCTGCTGTGCTACCCATTTATTGGTACACCATGGTCAACGTGACCAAGCCTTACGTCAACCGCACCTACTCCAACCACGGCCATGACTACTACGAGAAATGGAGTCTAGAACTGGAGAAGTAAGCTGAGTTAGCTAAATAGTAACATTGCACCAAATTTTGGGGCAGAGTCTCTTTCAGGAGGCTCTGCCCCCCACAAAGGAGAGTGACGATGGGGCGTTATATAATTCAGCGTTTTTTGTGGATGTTCCTCGTGCTGTTTGTGATATCGATGATTACATTCGCAATGATGCACGCCGTGCCCGGAGGGCCTTTTACTCAAGAGAAAGCGCTGCCCCCGGAGATTATTGCTAATCTAGAAAAAAGATACCATCTGGACGAGCCTTACTGGAAACAGTATTTGCTCTACATAGACAATGTGATGGTCCCGCATGTTAGTAGCGATGCCGCACCGGAAATGACAGATGAGGCATTGATTGAGATAAACTTGCCGGGGGGCAGGTATTTGCGGTGGATCAATTTTGGGCCATCTTATTCATCCCGGAGCCGCACAGTAAATGATATCTTCCGAGAGCAGTTGCCGGTTTCCATTCAGCTGGGCGTAATCTCTATGGCTATTGCTATCACCATCGGATTGCCTTTAGGGGTGATCTCCGCACTGAAACAGAACACGATTTGGGATTTTTTGGGGATGAGCGTGGCTATTTTCGGCGTTTCGATGCCGGTAGTGGCTATGGGTCCGATATTGATCTGGATCTTTGGCGTGGCGTTGAAGTGGTTACCCCCCACCGGGTGGGGAGCTAAACCACCCTTTACGTTATTCTTTATCCCTAACACCATCGGGTCTTGGGATTTCTGGAAACATACTCTGATGCCAGCCTTCGCGGTTGGTACTGGGTATTCTGCTATTATCGCCCGGCTGACTCGCGCCAGTCTATTGCAAGTTATCCACGAGGATTATATCCGGACAGCACGAGCTAAGGGTTTGTCTGAGCGGATTGTTACCACTCGCCACGCATTGCGGAATGCCCTTATTCCGGTAGTCACTATCTTGGGACCGATGTTTGCGGGCGTATTGACGGGTTTATTTGTGGTGGAACAGGTCTTTGGTATTCCAGGCATGGGGAAATACTTTATTACCAGTATCACCAACCGAGACTATCCGGTTATCATGGGTGCCATTCTGATGTATGCGTTCTTCTTGGTGATTTCTAATGTCTTTGTGGATATCACCTATGCGTGGTTAGATCCTCGCATCCGGTATGACTGAGTGGGCAGCCGACTTTCTTGGAGTAGAGTGAGGAGATTTGATTATGACAAATTCTGAGATGCTGATACCTGAGGCTAATGATCAACAAAAAGAACGTGGCTTGTGGATGGATGCTCTCTATCGTCTGGCCCAAAACAAAGCCTCTCTGATTGGTGGCGGGATGGTTGTTCTGTTGGTTTTGATGGCGATTTTTGCCAACTATATAGCTCCCTATTCCTTTTCGGAGCAGGATCGGCAGCTGACCGATGCCGTCCCACAATGGGTAACGGTTATATTTCCCACCATCAAACCCTATGCGGAGGTTAGCGATAAGTTTCCCATCGGAGCGGATTATGTAGGCCGCGATATGCTCAGCCGCCTGATTTATGGAGCGCGCATTTCGCTGGTGGTGGCTTTTGTGGGAGCGATGATCTCGCTCTTTATCGGTACCATTTATGGCCTGACGTCGGGCTTTTTTGGCGGTAGAGTTGACAATCTGATGATGCGGTTTGTGGATATCATGTACGCTTTCCCCAGCATGTTGATGATTATCTTGATGATGGCTTTCTTCCGTTCCTCTTTTGCGGAGAGTGAACCGGGGACGCTGGCCTACGTGATGAATTCTATTGACCAACGTTTCGGCGGTATGTTATTTATCTTTATCGGCATTGGGATTACTGCTTGGATGGGTACCGCGCGTTTAGCCCGGGGGCAAGTGCTCTCCCTGCGCGAACAGGAGTTTACGCTAGCGGCAAAAGCGTTAGGAGCCAGTAACTCCCGGATTATCTTCAAACACTTGTTACCGAATGTTTTGGGGCCGTTGATGATTCGGGTAACGCTTTCAATTCCTGGTTATATCTCCACCGAGGCCTTCTTGAGTTTCATTGGATTGGGGGTCAATGCGCCAACGCCTAGTTGGGGCTCGATGATCTCCGACGGGGCGGTAGCCATTCGCACTTATCCGCACCAGGCGATCTTCCCCGCGATAGCGCTCTCGTTCACCATGTTTGCCTTTAACTTCTTGGGGGATGGGTTGCGCGACGCGCTTGATCCGCGTTTGCGCGGCACACAGTAACCCTCTTGGCGAAACAAATATGCGGGCGGCGGTGATTTAATCACCGCCGCCCGTTTTGTTGCCTGTAAAGCAGAAGAAAAAAATTGGCTCTTGGGGAATTCGTGGAGGCGAGTTAAAATTACCCCTGGATTTCACCGATTAGCCCGGAAAAAAGTAAAAAAATCAGTGTAATCCGTGTAATCTGGGGTAAAAAATTTACGGCGCGGGGCGCTTACCACGCCCAGTCCCAGAGACCCGAAAAATTATTTGTGGGGGTCATCTGCTCCGGGCGAACCGTTCCATCTTCCAAGTAGCGAGATTACGTTCCGCGGTGCTGAGGTTAAGCCCCAAGAGGAGGAGCTCTTTTCCCTGGCGGCGGTAGCGTTCGGGGTAGCCTTGCGCGTGGATTTGGCGTAGCGCTACGTCCGCGCTCTGGTCGCATTTGAACTCCCACCGGCTGGCCGGTTTGCTGGTGGAGGGCGAGAATTAAATTTCTGAATTGGGAGATGATGGAGACGCCCTCAAAAGAAACCTGATGTTTCGTGGCGATGGTGGCTAGTAAATTTGTCAGTTCCGTGCGTAGTAGCTGCGGGCTGTCGTGGGCGATGCCGTTGAAATCCAGCACGATAACGGGATGGGGCTGCCAGTGCCAGTCGCGCTGCGCGGCAATCCACAAGCCGGCAAAGAGCTCGCGGCGGCCCTGGAAGAGGCATTTGAGGGTGGAGACGAGAAGCGATTTCCCGAAACGGCGGGGCCGGGCCAAGAAGTAGTACATACCTTCCGTGACCAGGCGGTGAATGGTTTCGGTTTTGTCCACGTAGAGGTAGCCCCGTGAACGGAGCACTTCAGAGGCTTGGATCCCAATGGGTAATTTTTGCATGGGTTACTTCCCGGCTATTTACTTTGATTTTAGGTGATTTGATGAAATTCGCAAACACCTTAGACTGGATAGTATGCCGTGGTAGGAATCCCGGTACGCGCCTCCACTTGTTTGGCGATACGTTCCAGCTCGTAGGGCAGGACGCGCTGAAGGCGTTCATCTGGGACTGGATAGTCGGTGCTGTAAAGCTGTATCCGCTCTGATTTGATCTCGGAGAGTGTGGCAATCCAGGCGTTGAGCGAAGCCTCATTGGAGTTGCTCAACACGCCGGATACTAACATACTCTGGATGGTGAGTCGGGGTACTCGCTTTAAGCCGGCGACTATGTGCGCGAAGGTGACTTCCGGGACGGGGGCGTCAATGCGGGCCAGGGTTTGGGGATCGCCGGCATCCAGTTTGAGGAGCGGCGCGTCGAAGAGTGCAAGGCTCTCTATGATTTCTGGGCGGTGGAGGGTGGTGGCGTTGGAGAAGAGCGCTAGTTTGACGTGGGGCGCGAACTCGTCGCGCAGCTCTTTCACCTGGGCGGCGATGGCGGGGAAATCTGGATGGAGGGTCGGTTCGCCGTTGCCGGAAAAGGTCAGGTAAGCTAGCGCGTGCTCTTTTTGTAGCG
>DUEJ01000009.1 GCA_011192175.1 Thermoflexia bacterium | reverse complement strand
TCTTTTTTGCGGAAGCCTTGAATCCCGGCACTTATCAAGTGAGCTATCTCTTGCGCGCTGCGTTGCCGGGGACGTACCGCGTCTTACCGGCAACGGCTTCCGAGATGTACTTCCCGGAGGTTTGGGGACGGACGGCGGGAGACACTTTCCAGGTGAGCGAGTGAGCGAATTAGTCTGCTAGTCGCTTGGTCTGGTAGTCGGTTAGTCCAACACACGTCGTGACGGGGCTTGTAGTAGGCGATTCATCGCCGTGCTCAATCTGGCCGACCGTTACACCGCCGCTAGTGTCATTCCGAGCCAGCTACAGGCGTTGTCTGCCGGTAGCACAGCGAGGAATCTCCCACATCTGGCGAGGGTTTTGCAGCGGAAAAGGGAGATTCCTCGCCGGCGTGCTCCGCGCGTTGCGCGTCGCACTGGCTCGGAATAACAAAGGTTCTGGTCGCCGTAGGGCGACTTGGCAATGGTAGCCGCGACTTCCCACGGCCCAGAGCCGTCTGGCAAGGGCAGTCACCAGGCTGTCAAGGTTAACCAAATCAATATACTAAAAAGGAGTGTTCGCTTATGACTAAGTGGATGCGTATGTTGAGTGTAGTAGTAGTAGCTCTGTTGTTGATCTTAGGCCAGCGGTCGGCGTTATCACTCTCCTCACCGGGAAGCTCCTTTGAGGAGTATGCAGAACCGGTAACATTCACGTTGGATTTGCCGCCTCGCACGACCACCGCTGCTGACACACCCCCTTCAGGGTGGCAGTTGCTCAACGAGCAGGATTTCCCCACCAACTCTTCGCTGCCGCCGTGGGAGTCTGTAAACAACCAGACCGGCTCCGAGCAGTGGGGCGTTGGCGAAATCGGCGCTGGGAATTGGGGCGCTTGGGTTAGAGGCGGCGCTGCACAGGCATCCTTTAACAGTGGCGAGGTGTACACCGATGGTATGGATACTTGGTTGGTCTACGGGCCGATTGCTAGTAGCGAGCAGGTCTACGAATTGAAATTACTCTTTGATTACTTTATCTCTCTCCGGGAGAACGACTATTTTATCGCGGGATATTCCACTGATGGAACGAACTTCGAGGGTCTGCGTGTGACCAGTCTGCAGATGACGCTGCCTGCTTGGGCGGGGGCTGAACTACGCTGGCCTGTAAGGGAGGGCGCTGCGCAGCTCTGGGTTGCCTTTGGGTTCACCAGCAATGAGGATGGACAAGTAGCTACCGGCGTCTGGTTGGATCATTTAGAGCTCTTTGCCAATTACGGCTCTACGGTTTATTTGCCGTCGGTCCTCAATAATTGGGCGCAGGTAGTAGAGACGCCCGGTTTCTTGGATGATTTCTCGGACGGCGCGAGTGGTTGGCCCCGTCGTTACTACAATCGAGAAGCAGATGGGGGGCATTTTATGGATCTCAACTACGTTGATGAGACCTATCGCCTGAAAGTGTTGTTAGATGGCGATGGAAAGAATAACCAACAGATGGGGTTCGTAAAGTCGCCTTACACCAATGTTTACACCTCTTATAATCTTACGGTTGACCAATACTTCGCGCGCGCTACGGATCAGGTAGTTGATCCTATTGATGGTAAAGGCGGCTTGGTCTTCGGGGCTAACGACGATTTCTCCACCGTGTATGTCCTGGAGTGGAATTTCCAAGGCAACTGTGCTGTTACCCGCTACGATGACGTTCCCTATCCCGTTAGCGGTTATGGGGATCCTTTGAAAGAAACCCCATTGGTCGGTTGGCATTCCTGTCCCGGTCTAGCCAGAGAGAGCTACGGAGTTGAGCACACTAATCATTTGCGCGTGGAGGTACGTGATAATGTCGCTACCCTGTACATTGTTGACGAAGGCACCCAGCGACAGGTGACGCAGCTTGTGAATGACCATTTTCAAAATCATCACAGGGTCGGTTTGTTGACCGGGGCGTTTAACTGGACACCCGTGGAATCCCGTTTTGATAATTTCCGCGTAGAACCGGTGGAGTGAGCGAGAAGGCGAGAAGACGAAAAGGTGAGTGGTTGGTAGTAGGCGATTTATCGCCGTGCTTGCTCTGGCCGGCCGTCACCTCGTCGCTAGTGTCATTCCGAGCCAGCGGAGCGGCAGCGACGCGCCCGCGAGGAATCTACCGACTGGCGATATTTGTGGCCGTGGTTGGTCGCTGAAGCCACCAGCTAATCTGCGTAATCTGTGGATTGGTTGGTGCCGTGAGAATTTCGCCGCGACCCTGACCTGGCAGCGTTACACGGGCGCCCGCGCTTTGAGTCGCTGGTAGAGGCGGGTTAGCCGTTAGGAGGCTAACCCGTTAACCGCTAACCCGCTACTCCCCACTGTTCTCTACCGCCGGTACTTCTTCTCCTGCTACCGGCAGCTCCCCGGCCGCCCGCTTGAAATAAAAATCTAGCACCGCGTGTGTAATAGGCACGGAGACCTCAGAGCCTTCGCCGCCATTGTAGACCCACGCCACCACCGCGATTTCCGGTGCTTCCGCCGGCGCGTAGGCCATGAACCAGGCGTGGGTGGGGAGCGTCTGTCCGGCCGGTACGGGACAGAGGTCGGCTTCTTGAGCCAGGTTGTCGCAATACTCCGCTGTCCCGGTCTTGCCGGCCACGCGCACCCCTTCGATCTGCGCGCCGGTTGAGGTGCCGTCGGTGACGGCTCTCTCCAAGCCTTCATGGACTATGGCCCAGACCGCATCATCCACCGCCAGTTCACGGATAACTTGCGGCTGGAACTCCTGGATGACATTCCCCTCGGCGTCGGTGATGTGGTGGATCACCTGTGGCTGGTAGAGCGTCCCGCCGTTGGCGACGGCAACCAGAGCGTTGACCATCTGCAAAGGGGAGAACGCCAAGAATCCTTGCCCAATGGACATATTGTAGGTGTCTCCCGTAGTCCAGGATTCTTGATAGACTTCGCGTTTCCATTTATCGTCCGGCACGGAGACATCGTACTGCCACTCGCCCGGAATATCAATGCCGGTGGGCGCGCCCAGCCCGAATTTCTCGGCCCAAGCGGCCAGCCGCTTGACGCCCAACCCCTCCAGCTGGCTATCCGGGAAGCCGCCCCCGATCTCGTAAAAGAAGACATCACAGGATTGCGCCAGTGCATCCACAACGTCCGTCGGGCCATGTCCGCCGCCCGTCAGCAAATTGATCCAGCAGTAGAAAGGCTGGGCCGCGCCAGGGTCGTTGGGGGCCAGTTTGTTGGGCAGTGAGATACGTCCAGGGCAGTTGACGATAGTGTGGCGGTTAATGAGTCCTTCTTGGAGGGCCGCCGTCGCCGGGATAATTTTGAAGACGGAACCGGGGGGCACGCGGTCGGCGATGGCGTGATTGAAAAGCGGTCCGTGTACATCATCGTTTAACGCTTGCAGCTCCTCCAAATCCTCCGTGGAATTGATACCTTCGGCGAAAAAGTTATTATCGAAGGTGGGGAGGCTCACCAGCGCGAGTATCTGCCCGTCCCGGGGATCCATGGCAATGACCACGCCACGTTGACAGCCGACCTGCGCCATCTCCGCGCGCAACGCCTCGTCGGCCACCTGCTGGAGTTCGGTATCTAACGTCAGGTGGACGTTATCCCCCATAATCGGTTCGATTACCTCGCCGATCACCCCTAACTCTTTTCCCAAGAAATCTTTGCGCACGTATTTATGGCCCGGCACCCCTCTCAGGTTTTCCTCTACTTCATATTCGATGCCCGCATAGCCGATGCGTTCTACGTTGGGGTTATAGCCCTGCGCTTGTAACTCCTCAACCATGTCGGGGGGGATCTTGCCCAGAAAGCCTATCACCTGCGCGGTGAGAGGGCCGGTGGTGTAGCTCCGGCGGGGGATGATTTGTACATCAATGCCGGGCAGGGTGAGGCCGCCTTCCTGCGCAATAACCATTGCCAGCTCGCGGTCAATGGTTTCGGCCACGATTAGCGGCGCGTAGGGATCCAGATAGCGCACTTCATTGACCCTCTCCAAGAGTCCGGGAGGCGGATACTCGCCGTAAGGGGGAAAATGGGCGCGCCCCACAGTCCCTAACTCCAACCGGTATGGTTCTACCTCTTCTTGGGAGCTGTAAGGTACATCGATGAGCCGGGAGAGACGTTGCAGGACGGCCCGTTCACGTTCAGCATCCTCGGGTAGATACCCGGGGGTAATGGTGACGTTGTAGGCGGGGATGTTACGCACCAACAATTCCCCCTGACGGTCGTAGATCACCCCGCGACGCGGGGGGATGAAGATTAATCGCGATAGCTGGCCTTCGGCTTCGGAGAGGTAGAAACCTTGCTCCAAAAATTGTAACTGCCAGAGCCGGACCACATAGAATCCCACCACCAGCAAGATGAGCCACCCGAAGAAGGCTACTCTGGGGCTGCGTTGGATCCAGCTGGGGCGAGAGTACCCGGTCCGTTGTGCGGGGAGCGGCGCGGGCATGGCTTACCGCCCTCGTTGTAATGAACGTTGGTGGAACCAGACCAGAAAAATAAAGGCGAAGGGCGAGAGGATAAAGTTGAGGAGCGCCGCCGGCCCGACGGTGTTGGCATAGGCCTGTGAGATATTCACTGTGGAGCCACGCATACTCATCAGAGAGAGAAAGATAGTATGCCCCAAGAGCGTGCCCAGGGCGGACATTAACGCTAGCCGGATGCTGGTGGGGCCTAGCGTATGAATCCAAGGTTGCCCGGCGATGAAGGTGGCTAAGGTTAAGGAGATGGTCCAGAGGCCCAAGGCCCCTCCGGAGAGAACGTCGCAGAAGAGACCGCCAATAAAGCCCCAGGTCATGCCCTCGTTGAGACCCCGAATAATGGTCCAGGTGATCACTAGTAGCAGGACCAGATCCGGTCGCCCGCCGAAAATCTCAATTCGCTCAATTAAGACGCTCTGCAATACTGCGCCTAACATCAAGATGGGAATGCCAAAGTAGAGGCTCATTCTTCTTCTAATTCCTCTAGCGGGGGCCGCTTGAAATCGGTAACGACTAAGACAATCTCCAGGCGGCGAAAATCTAGGGCTGGGCGGAGAGTGGCTTCTTGGAAGAGAGCGGCTTCTTGGTAGCTATGGTGCTCAATTTGTCCTAGCAGCAAGCCTTTGGGTAAGAGTCCGCCGAGCCCCGAAGTAATAGCTATCTCATTCTCGGCTAGCTCTTCATCGGGGAGAATTTCGGTCATTAAGAGGGTCCCGTCTGGTTTCCCGACCACCATCCCTGAGACCCGGCTCTCCTGTAGCAGCGCCGCGATCTCATTTCCGGTATCATTTATCTGACGCACGTAAGCCAGATGGGGGCTGACGCGCGCGATACGGCCCACTAGCGCAGCCCCGCTGCTGACGACCGGCATCCCGACGGCGATCCCCTCCCGCGAGCCGATGTCAATAATCAGATAACGGAGATAAGGATTAGTATCTTCGCCTAGTACCTGGCCACAAGGAAAGACCTCACAACCATGTTCCACAATATCTCCGCCTACCGTGGAGTAGGTAGGATTTTCAGATTGGAAGTTGAGCAGCTCGCGTAACTGTTGATTCTCGGCCACGTACTGCTCGCGTAGGCGGATGTTTTCGACGCGCAGGGCCTCGTTACTGCGTTCCAGCTCCGCCACTTGCTGTTGGAGTTCGTTGATATCCTTGACGTTGAAGAGGAGCTTGGAGAGGTTACCGGTGATATTCGCAACTAAGCGCTCTACCGGCGCGATGATAAAGCCCAGGGAATTTTCTAGCGGGGAGAGAACCCCGGCCTCGTGAAAGGCCAAGATAAGCAACGCTGCGACCAGCAGAGCGTAGGGGACCCAGGGGTTGCTCCGCTGCATAATTATCTTTCCTTAAAACGCGATAAGAACTCCATACCTCAAGCTGCCGAGCCGCCGGGGTTTTGGTAATCATCTACTGCGAGGGTCTGTTTCATAAATTCAAAGTTTTCCAGGACTTGACCGGCCCCTTTGGCGACACAGGTGAGAGAATCATCAGCGACCCAGGTGTGGATGTGAGTTTCCTCGGCGACGCGCTCGGCCAAGCCTTTAATCTGGCCGCCGCCGCCGGCCAGACAGATCCCTGTTTCCATCAGATCGGAGATTAGCTCCGGTGGAGTCTCATCCAGCGAATCGCGTACCAGGTTGACGAGGATCTCAATAGTCCGGGAGATAGCTTCCCGAATCTCGATACTACTCACCTCGATCTCTTCGGGGAGACCTGTAATGAGGTTGCGTCCACGCATCCCCATCGTCATTTCTTCTGGTAGAGGGTACGCCGAACCGATATTGATCTTGATGCGCTCGGCCATCCGCTCACTGATAGCTAGATTATATTTTTGGCGGGCGTATTGGACGATATCCTCGTCCAGCTCATCCCCGGCGATACGGAGACTTTTGCTGACCACGATACCGCCCAGGGCAAAAACACCAACCTCAGTGGTTCCGCCGCCAATATCAATGACCATGCTCCCCCGCGCCTCCGTGACCGGCAGCCCGGCTCCGATAGCCGCAGCTATCGGTTCCTCAATTAGATACGCTTCCCGCGCTCCGGCTTCCAGCGCGGCTTCCCGCACCGCCCGCATCTCCACCTCTGTCACGCCACTCGGTACTCCGATCACAACCCGGGGACGCGGGAAAGGGATAAAGACCTGCTGGTGCGCTTTGCGGATGAAATACTCCAGCATATCCTTGGTAATATCGTATTCGGAGATCACCCCATCCCGCAACGGGCGGATAGCGACGATATATCCAGGAGTTTTACCTACCATGGCCTTCGCCTCGGCACCGATAGCCAGCGGGGTATGTGGTATCCGTTTATCAATGGCTACCCAGGAAGGCTCATTTAGTACAATCCCTTTACCGCGCACGTAAACCAAAGTGTTGGCCGTACCTAAGTCAATACCAATATCTAGTGAAAATAACCCTAAGAGCCAATCAATGGGATTAAACACAAAACCCCTCTTTTTTAAGTTGTCATTTACTCACTCGCCAAGGCATTATACCATACCCTGTTAAACGTAGTTTGGAAGGCTGTCTATCACAGTATGGTAATAGCAGCCGGTCACGAGTAGTCGCGATTTCCCAATCGCGATCTGTGCTGGCGAGCGCGAAAAGGATTTCGCGGCTACCATTCTACGCCCCGTAAACGGGGCTAGCTCGCTTCAGCGGCCTGGCTGGCCGGAGCCCCACTTGCCCCCTCACTCGCTTTCTTGCTCACTTCCAGCACCAGGAAATGGGAGAGGCCGAAGATGCGCAGCGGAGCTTAGCGATCACCAGGCCCAATCAGGTCTGGAGCACGGACATCACGTACATCCCGCTGGCCCGGGGCTTCATGTACCTGGTCGCGGTCATGGACTAGGACAGCCGCTACGTGCTGTCCTGGCGCCTGTCGAACACCCTGGACGGTCGCTTCTGCCTGGACGCGCAGGAAACGGGCTTGATGCAGGGCCAGCCGGAGATCTTCAACCCGGATCAAGGAGTACAGTTCACCGCACATAAGTTTACGTCTCGCCTTGTGGTTGTGGAGGCAGAAATTCGTGTTAGCATGGATGGACGGGCGCGCGCCGGGGATAATGTCTTCATCGAACGCCTCTGGCGCTCAAAGTTCACTTTCACTTATTTTCACTCATTCGTGGTCTAAAAGATGGGGAGCACCTCAGGTATCGTCAGTCAAGCCCAGTATTGACACTGAACAGCAAAGCCGAGTCAATTTCCGCCAGAACCGCACTCTGGGCCACAGCTTCCCAGGCTAAGCGCGCCAGTTGTGCCCGGCGGACACGCGCGATGCCTTGCCGCCCTGCCCCGCGGCGCAGTTGCAAATCCTCGGGGGGGGGCTCATCGGCCCGGATGGCTAACACTACCATCAATTCGCACTATTTCCCAATCGCGCAGGGTGCTTTACTACGCCTACTGAAGTAGGCTGCCGGGGGCTAAAGCCGTCTGTCCACCGGCGTGGACAGAGATTAGAGCACGTCGCCGCAGGTCGACGCCCGGCGCGGAGCGCCTCCGCCAGCGACTTCAGTCGCGGCACAGAGCTGTGGCGAAATTCTCGTGACACTAACAAATTGCTGTAGGCGTACATGTTCGGATAGGAGGTGATAGTTTATCAAATATCAAGAGTCATAGGTTAGTTGGTATGGTTGTATGTAAAGTTTCTCAAGAAAACGTTTGTATTTTTATGAAACCAAAGGAGTGTTTGTTATGACTCAGTCACAGACTTCAAAAAGATTCTATATCCCCATCGTCAAAGCGGGGATCACGCTCTTGCTACTCTGGGGGATTGGAGCCATCCTTAAAGATTTACCGATGGTCAAGGAATTGACCATCAAGAAGCTATCCCTTTCCGCTCCCACTATCGTAGAAATGGTGATCACGTTACTGATGGTGGTTGTGCTCGTCAATTTTGGCCGCGATTTTGGACGCCAACTGCGGCGCGTCTTGCCGCGCTTTCCGCAGAGCAGCGTCATCCTCGTCTCGCTGGTGTACATTATCGCTACCGTGATTACGTATAACGCATTTTCTCCTCTTGGACGCACTCTGTTCAAGGAGTCTTTCTGGATTTACCAAGTAGTATTCCTGGCACTCGTGTTACTGCCGCTCTGGATTGGCGTCACTACCCTGTACAGAAACACGGATAAACTGGTTGATCTGATCACGACCGAGGTGGACAAAGCCACTGGCGAGATGACCCAGATGGGACGGTATGGCGAGCAGGTGTCGTGTGTTCATTGTGGCGCGCTCAATGTGCCGGAGGCCCAGTTCTGCTCGCAGTGCGGCGCAGATTTGAGCACGCCGGCTGCGGTAGCTAATGCGTGCCCGGCGTGTGGCGCCCCTAATGACACGGACGCCAGTTTCTGCATCGAATGTGGGGCTGATCTTTCGCCAGCGTAAGTCTGGTAACGTAAACAGAACCTGGCGAAGAGTGCTAATAACCTTCGCCAGGTTGACTTCGCAGGAAAATCAGGGAGCAGAGAAATGTATTGTCCAAAATGTGGCACGGAGAATCCGGCGCAAGCCAAGTTTTGTAAAGGGTGTGGGCAGCCCTTGCCGGCGGTCAACGTGGGGCCGCCCAGCTGGATCTGGTGGGYGGGGCTRGGAGTGGCGCTGCTCGTCCTCGGCGGCGGCTTGTTTCTAAGTGGCGTGCTCCCGGCCCCGGCGGTGGAAACTAGTCCCACCACGGTGCTAACGACTGCTACTCCCAGCGCGCTCGCGGAGCAGTCCACGCCGGAGGTTACTCTAGAAATGACGCTGACCCCCATCCCGTCCCCAAGAGAGACCACTGCGACGCCCACACCGACTTCCTCTCCGCCCACCTTGACCCCGTTCCCCTCGCCAACGCCGGATCCGCTCGTCCAGTGCGCGGCAGCGCCGCAACAAGGCTTGCAGATTGGCGAGCAGGTCTACGTCTGTACTACCCACCCGGATAGGTTGACGCTCCGAGCAGAGCCAAAACGCAGCGGCGCCGAGGTGCTGATGCTGGAGTCGGGTACCGCGCTGACAATCGTCGCGGGGCCTATCTGCGCTGATGCTTGGCTCTGGTGGCAGGTGCGGAGCGACACGGGAGATAGCGGTTGGGTCGCTGAAGGTAGCGACGCGACAATTCCCTACTTCATCTGCCGAACTCCGCCCTGTGAACCGGTCACGGGGGTTTTTGCTCAAGCGTGGCTTACTGTGCAGTCGGACATCGGTTGCCAGACTGGCCAGGCCTTTCAAGGTTTCGTAGCGGAAGAGCACTTCGCGGGGGGCATGATGTTCTGGCGGGAGGCGTTCGATACCGCGCGCTCGCCGGTGCTCTTCAACAATGGCACTTGGCGTTACTACACGCATACACCTTTCGTTGAGGGGAGTCCCGACTTCGCTTGCGTTGATGAGCACACCCCGGCGCAATGTCCCCCCACGCCGATACGCGGCTTTGGGATGATGTGGTGCGACATCTCCGAGCTGCGGAACCGGCTGGGAAACGCGGTGGATTGCGAGCGTGGCTACCAGGCTATGATGCAGACATTCGCCAATGGCTTTATGTTGCGGAACGATCAGGGATTGGACTATATGTTGTTGGATAACGGGACGTGGTACAGGCTGCGGTAACTGGGCGCGGTTGATTCTGTCCGAGCCGCGTCGCCCGTGGCTGGCGACTAGTCCACGTAGGTGGACTTTGCAAAAGTGGCTGCGAATTCATTCGCCAAGCAAGCGAGAGAGCGAAAAGGCGAAAGAGCGAGGGCTAGCCCTCACCAGCGGCAGACATCCTGGCTGGCGGTTAAAACCGCGCCTACGGATGCGCAGTCGCCCTCCGGCGACTAGTCCACGTAGGTGGACTTCGCAAATGTGGCCGCGACTTTAGTCGCCAGGCAAGCGAGAAGGCGACTAGTCCACGTAGGTGGACAGCCGGCTTTAGCCTCTGGTAGCCGACTTCAGTCGGCGTAGTTCCGTAGCGCGGGGATCAATCCCCGCGCGGCTGAAAGCCGGCGCTAACTTGGTTTAGCAAATTACGAAAATCTCAGCGCCCTCTGCGGTGAGGGCTTTTATAGGAGTCTCCATGTGCCCTGGGCACACCAACGACAACGAAAATGCTTCATTAACGCAAACACCTTGGTCTTAAAGTAGATTTTAGACCTTTGACTTGCGACTTTAAACTTATTTTCAGAGGAGGATAAGATGACACTCTTAAAACTCAGAGTAGTTAGTCCGGAAGGATATTTGAATGCCCGGCAACGACCCTACGGAGAGCTGGTCACACAGTTGCCGGATGGCGCCATCGTTGAGGCATTGGAACCTACCGCGACGGTGCGGGTTAAGGTGGGCCAGCAAGGCGAGTGGTTGCGGGTACGGCTTCCAGACGGGCGAGAGGCTTATCTGGCGGCTTGGTATCTACAACTGCTCTCCTCCGATGCTCATAGTTGCCCGGTCTGGGTTCATAACCCGGCGGCCGGTTGCTTGAATATCCGGCAAGCCTCCTCGCTGAGTGCGGGGCGCATCACCCAGGTGCTGCATGAGGAGGAGTTGGTGGCGCTGGCGGCAGAGGTGGAGGTGCGCGCTAAGGTAGGGCGGGCCGGGGAGTGGCTCCACGTCCGTCTCCCCGATGGGAGGGAAGGTTACGCAGCGGCCAATTACTTCTCGCTGACCGCGCCGGCGGCACCCAATCCCGCGCTGGCCCCGGCTGAGGAGGATAAAATCACGATAACGTCCGCGCTCAATAGCCTGCAACGTAAGATCGCCCTGACCTGGAACCGGTTGGGAGGCCGTTTCCAAGAGTTGGCGGCGGAATTGTCTATCAATCCGGGCAGTGCGGTCGCCGTCTGGCAAGTCGAATCTTGCGGGCAACCATTTGGGCCGGATGGCCGTTTGACGGTTCGTTTCGAGAACCATATCTTCTCTGACTACTGGGGAAAATATCATCCGGAGCGTTTTGCCCAACACTTCACTTTCAACTCGCAGCGCCGTTGGCTGGAGCACCGCTGGCGACGCGCGGCAGATCAACCCTGGCAGACCTTCCACGGGAACCAACAGCGTGAGTGGGAAGTCCTGACGTTCGCTCGGGGGTTAGATGACGCGGCGGCATGTACTTCAATTAGCATGGGCGGGCCGCAGATTATGGGCTTCCATTACCAGCTGCTCGGTTGCGCTTCAGCGCCGGAAATGCTCGCTCTCTTTGCCTCTGGCGAGGAGCACCAGGTACGCGGCTTTTTTGAATTTATACGCTGGCAACATGCGGATCAATGTTTGCGGAACAATGATTTTGTGGGGTTCGCCGGGATTTACAATGGCTCTGGCCAGGCGGACAACTACGGCCGGTTGATTGAGCAGGCTTACGAAACCTACCGGCAGCTCAGAACGCCCGCGTTCCCTTTTGCCGCGCCTGGTGAATTTGCGCCCGCGCCGATGGTGGAAGAGGATGATCTGCAACGCATCTTGGGAATCGGGCCGCGGAGTGCCGCGCAACTCAACGCGGAGGGCATCTATACCTTCGCGCAACTGGCGGCGATGGAGGTCGCATATCTGCGTGAGTTGGCGCGTGGCCGGCGCTGGTTAGAAACGTGGCTCGTGCAGGCGCGCTGGGCTGCCTGGGGCGATTGGGAATCTTTGGCGGCGTTCCAAAAAACAGTGAAAGAAAGCGAGTGAGCGAGAAGGCGAGAAAGCAAAAAAGCGAGAAAGCGAGAAAGCGAAAAGGCGACTAGTCCACGCCGGTGGACTTCGCCAATGTGGCCGCGAATTCAGTCGCCAGGCAAGCGAGAAAGCGAAAACAGACATCCGATTTTTTGAAAAAATCGGATGTCTATAACTAACGTCTATACCAAAAAGGCCGTCGCTCTCTTTCCAGAGAACGACGGCCTACTTACTAATCCCCAATTACTCCCTTAGCGCTCGCCAGACGCGCTCCGGCGTCAACGGCGTCTCTTTGAGCATCACACCGGTCGCGTCGTAGACGGCGTTGATGACCGCCGGCGCGGAACCGTTGACCACGATTTCCGAGACGGATTTGGCGCCCACAGGATGGCTCGGCTCGAAGGTCTCCACAAAGATGGTCTCCAGGGGCGGCGACTCGTCGGCGCGGAAGACGCGGTAATCGTCTAAGCGTGGGTTGAGCAACTTGCCCTGGTCATCAAAGAGCAGCTCCTCGGTCAAGCCGTAGCCTAGGGCTTGGAGCATCCCGCCTTCGACTTGCCCGCTGGCGGTGAGCGGGTTGATGATCTGGCCGGAATCCAGTGCGATGAGCAACCGATCTGCGGTCACTTGGCCGGTCTCAGTATCCACCGTTACCTCGGCGAACTGGGCGGCGAAGGGGGGGGGGCTGACCGGGCTGACGAACGAGGCCTGCCCCATAATCTGATGTTGGTTGTGCTGGTGGAGCGCGTACATCGCTACCTCGCGGAAGGAGAGGCTATCGCCTTGCTCCGTCCAGACGCGGCTCTCTTTGAGCGTGAGCTCTGCCGGTTCCACGCCGATCATCTCGGCGGCTACCGCTTTGATTTGCTCTGCTACCTTCTCCGCCGCGCGCGCCGCCGCGCCGCCGCTGACGTAAGTGGTGCTGGAAGCGTAAGCGCCCACATCAAAGGGCGTCATGTCCGTATCGGAGGAATGGATGATGAGATCACTCAAGGCACAGCCTAATTTCTCCGCCGCGATCTGGCCCAGCACCGTGTCGGAGCCGGTTCCCAGGTCGGTCGCGCCCATCAGCATGTTGAAGGTGCCGTCGTCATTCATCTTGAGGCTGGCCGCGCCCATATCCAAGTTGGGAATACCGGAGCCTTGCATCAGGAAGACGACGCCGATACCGCGCTTGAGGTGCGGTTTGCCCGGCACTGTGTGCCACTCTGGGTTCCCGTACTTATCGTACCAGCCGATAGCGGCTGCGCCCTGGATAGCCGCCTCCCGCAGCGCGCAGGTCTCGATCATCTCGCCCTGCGCCTCACGGCCCTCGCTCCAGACCTTGCTCATAATGTTTTCGGTGTGCGGCTTGATGATGTTCTTGAGCCGGAACTCCAACGGATCCATACCTAGCGCCACTGCCGCTTGGGTAACTAATGTCTCGGTAGCGATGACGCCCTGGGTCACGCCGTAACCGCGATAAGCGCCAGCGCGCGGGGTGTTGGTGTAGTAAGTTTCTCCCCAGAAACGGAGCGTGTGCGTGTTGTAGATGGGCAGGGTCTTGTGGCCGGTGTTGCCGAGCACCGTGAGGGCGTGCCCGCCGTAAGCGCCCGTGTCGCTCCAGGCGCGGAGGTCTTGGGCGACCATGGTGCCGTCATGCTGCACGCCGATGCGGTAGCCAACGCGGATGGCGTGCCGGCGGACGGAGTAGATGAACTGCTCCTCGCGGGTCAGTTCTAGGAAGACGGGGCGACCGGTGGCGATGGTCAGGTGCGCGGGGATATCCTCGTAAACTTCCTGTTTGTTGCCGAACGCAGCCCCGATGCGCGGCTTGATGACCCGGATCTGCCCCTCGCTCAGGCCCAACACGGGGGCCAGGATCCGCCGCACATGAAACGGGACCTGCGTTGAGGTCATAATGACCAGTCGGTCGTCCTCGTCCCAGTAGGTGAGCGTGACCCATGGTTCCAGCGGAATATGCTTCATCCGCTGCGTGTTGGTGAGCGTCTCGAAGGTATGGTCAGCGTTGGCGATCACCTCGTCCACATCCCCCAGGTCGATTTTTACCTGGGCCGCGAGATTGCGGCTGGCGTCGCTAGCAGCGAAATCCACATAATCATCTTGGTCATGGATAATGGGCGCGCCCTCGGCCATCGCGGCGTCTATCGAGAGCACCGGTTCCAATACCTCATATTGCACCGTGATCAATTCCAGCGCGGCTTCGGCGATCTCCGGCGTTTCGGCGGCGACGGCGGCGACGCGGTCGCCCACGTAGCGCACCTTCTGCCCAAAACTAACGTAGTCCAGTGGGCCGGGGATGGGGTAGGATTGTCCGGCGGTCGAGTAGACGATGTGCGGCACGTTCTTGTAGCAGAGCACGGCGTGGACGCCGGGCAGCGCCTCGGCCCGGCTGGTATCAATATCCATGATGCGGGCGTGGGCGTGTGGGCTGTGGAGGATCTTGCCGTAGAGCATCCCCGGCCGTTCGAAGTCGGCGACGAAAGCGATCTTGCCCTGGGCCAGCTTGGGCGCGTCAACTTTGGGGAGCGGTTTGCCTACCACGGAGAAGCCGGTGGCTTCTGCGGTGACGATAACCTTGGGTTGCACCTGCACGCGGGTCTGCGTCCCGCCGCTGCCCCCGCCGGCCAGTGGCTCCGGTTCCTCCGGCGGAGGGAGGAGTCCTTCGGGCATCATGAACATCTCATTGCCGGGGCCACCCTCTAGTGGTTCCGGTTCCTCGCCGCGCAGATAGGCGGCGGCGCGCAAGATCGCTGCCACCGGCTTGACGTAGCCCGTCTCGCGGGAGAGGATGCCGCTGATGGCGTCGCGTACCTCCGCCTCGGTGGGGGAGGGGTTGCGATCCAGGAGCGCTTTAGCGGCCAAAATCAGCGCGGGGGTGTCATAGCCGCTCTGGATGGCGCACATTTCGATGAAAGCGCGTTGGATGGGATGCCAGCTGGCCTTCACGTTCCAGCCGGGCCGTTGATGACCGCTCAAGCCCTCGACGGTGAGGATTTCCGCGCCAGCAACTTGCGCGGCTAAGGTGGTGATGCTGTTGCGTACCTTGCCATTAAGCAACACCGTGCTGTAGCCCCCCGTACCGTCCTCGCTGCCGAACTTCACACTGTATATGCCGGAGCGGCGCAATAGATGGAAGAGCGTCTCGCGGGGTTCAATCTCGAATTCTTTTTCCTTGCCGTTAAGCGTGATATTGATCTTCATAAATCTCTCCTTATTGGGTAAGTCGGAATGGTATTCCGACCACTAGGGGGCCTGATGAGGATGCCGGCCCAAGTTGTACTCCGATTAAGATAAGAAATCCAGCAACTTGATTGAGTGGATGGATTTTTGTTCTTGAAATGACCAAGGTTGATTTCATGGAAAAAGTTAGTTCGCCGCTAAGACGCCAAGACGCTAAGAAAAAGAATAATCTTCATAAATAGAGGGACAATCAATAAGGAAGACGTCCTCCACTTCTTTTTTCCCTAACCATATTCTGGCTCGCTGACAAATTTCAGCTGTATACTCTGGATTCTTTTCAATTAAGACAAAGCGTCGTTGGGCTTTCACTGCTGCTAACCCCACGGTACCCACCCCGGCAAAAGGGTCAAGTACGACATCGTCTATAAAGGAATAGTAGCTAATGACTTTAGCGGCTAACTCTTCTGGGAATACCGCTGGATGTTTCTTGTCATGGGCTGGTTGAATTCGCCAGATATTGGTGGTTTCGTAGCCATCCTTGATTTTTGAAGCTTGCACCAAATCTTGGCGTGGGTGAGTGCGGATATTCCAATCTATCAACTGCGCTGATTTTTTGCGATATACTAACAGATATTCGGTGACAGGCACTGCTTTGTACTGTAAGGGGTTTCTGTCGGCGGCAAACCGGCGTCCTCGTCCGGTTGCCCAGCCCGCACCCGCTGGCTTAACCCAAATTATATCATCAATAAAATCAAATCCCTCTTCAATAAATAGCCTGTGGATGTCAAACGGTACGGCGATTCTCCGCGACGATTCGCTGCGGCTGGCGCGGCGGATAAGCACTGGCGATACGTTGATCACGAAAAAACGGCCCTCGTTCAAAACTCGATGGCTCAGTTGGATGATCTTACGCATCTTGAGGAGGTATTCTTCATAACTGATGTACTCACTATATTCGGGTCTGGCATTGTAGTAGGGAGGAGAGGTGAAAATTAGATCAACCGATTCCGCTGGTAATTGTGGCAGAATATCTTCAGAATCACCGCACGCAATGGTATTTCGCAAGGTTGAAACTTTGTACTGTTTTTTCCTGACTCGGTGTGATTGTGGGTGCTCTTTTTTGCGCAATAGCCGTCTTTCAAGCATCTCCTTGTCAGTCGATTTGGCTTCATATACTAAAGAGGTGTAAGCATCAACGACCACTTCTCCTATCAACGTGTTTCTATCTTTCGCCAGTAGAGGAATCCGCCAGATATGGTACCGGTCGTCGATTTCGGGTAAGCCAAAGGAGATGGCCGCTTCCAAATCCATCGCTGCTATCCAGGCCAGAGCAACGTCACGGGCTGCATCTACGTTGAGGATGGCGTAACTTCGCTGTTCGGCAACAGTCTTACTTGAATTGGCCATGCTAGTAGTGTTCCTCTTGGTTGACTGGGGGGCTATGAAAATAGCTTACCTGATTTTATCTCCCTATTGTACTCAAGAGAGTCTTAAAATCAAGCAGGCGCCAGTGGAGTAGCTTGGAATGACCAGGGCGGTTTGTGGGCGGGCGCGAAAAGGATTTCGTGGCCACAGCGACTAGTGATACATTCGCCATCTCAAATCAAATACTGTTTTAGACAAACGCGGCTACAGGGATATTCCGTCTTTGTGCCCAACTTTTACGGTGGAGTTTGATACGCTCAATTTCATGCAGGGTAGCTGCTGTAAGATAACTTTCTCCACAGTTTGGACAACTTATGACCGGAATATTCTCAATAACCAATAAGTTCTCCCCTTTCCCATAACTTCTGGTTATGCGACGGATCTTCGCTCCGTTCTTACCACAAATATCACAAATGCTCTCATTCATAGCTTTATTCTCTCCATACGGTAATGATTACTAACTTTCTAGTTATACTGATTTTGGCTATAACGGCCATAGATGCACCTGTAAGCGTTTGTCCTACAATGACGTATTTCCATTCACCTGTGTCTCGATCATTCTGTCGCTCGCGGATTTCTCCCGTAAGAATACTGCTTTCGATATCAAAAATGGAAAAGTTATCGTTATCCATTTCTTCTTCTGCGTGCATCGTTATCACATACTGGCGGGTGCGGATTTTTTCACGCATGCGGATCAATGTTCGAGAATACACAATCTTCTCCCGTGATTTTAAGCCTGGCGATTGAAGTCGCGGCTACGGTTGCAAAGTCTCCCTGCGGTGACTAGTATTCTGTCAATCTTGATTTGAGGAGGCCACACCTGACGGCCAATTTACAGTCTCAGTCACAGAATCCGGGACAATTCACTACAAGCTCTCTGCAATGCGTTGGGGGCATCTTGGGGTAACGGTTGGCGTCGATTCTTAGCTAGCTTGGCGACTGCTGGTTTGCAATCTCCTTCCCGCGTCAATTTAGCGTAGGTTTCTATTTCGTTTACCGTTTCTCCCTGCAGATAGTGAATCCAGGTCTCGATGTTTCTTTTGGGGATGAATAGCCCTATCTGCTCTCCGTTCCCCCGCTTTTGAAGGTCTGCGTGCTGCAATTCCTCTTCAAGTTGCCGGAGACGTTCTGTGACGGGGTAGGTATCCGCATCTATCAAAACGACCAGGGCTATTTGGAGGTGGTGACGTTTAGCGCGATAGGTTCTGACTTCCGCTGGGTAATGCTGGCGAACGTACTGCTCGCCAGAGCCTAGCCCTCGCGGAGCAACTAGAGAACGGATACGCCGGCGGTTGATCCCGCAGGTCACTAGAAAATGTCGCGCAAATACTTCCTGTTGGCGGTCCTCACAGAGGATGACGAGCTGGGTGTAGTTACGCATTCAACCACCCTCGCGCTACTAACTCGGCGCTGGGTAGTCCCCCTTCGCTCTGCGCTGTTATGCGCCTAACGCGGGTGGGACGGTTACTCTCTCGTTCAAACCAATATCCTACCGGTGAGGCTAACAAATAATTGATCAATTCAGGATGGTGTGAGATGAGCAGAGCTTGCATTTGATGCTCGGTGCAGCTCTCATAGAGCTCTGTCAGCCAGGGTTGGATTTCCGATAAGGAGATAAAATTACCTGGTTCATCTATGCACAATGTGTAGGTATATTTTTGTTCGGCACGGGCCGCATATAGCAAACTATATAACGCGATTAGCATCCGTTGACCATCGGAGAGCTCGTCAAAAGCATAAGCTACTGCGGGGGCGTCATCCTCGCTCTGAAAATAGACCTTGAGCAATCTATGTTTCTCTCCCACCGCCTCAAACTTGAAGTGTTCGAAGCCGGGTAAGACCGCTTGCAATGCTGCTATCAATTGCATGGTCATACCTTGATCTTGAGAGATGTAGCGGTACCAAGAGATGTAATTTTCGAAGTGGATAGTAGGAGCGGAAGTCTCTCGCGGGCTTTCCGAGTGCATCATCGAGGGGTTGATTTGCACGATGACGAAGCGCTTGAGATATTCCCGGAACCACGTCAAGCGCGTGTTATCCTTGCGGGGCGGGATAGCCCCCACGGCCGAGAGAGTCCCATCGGCAGGATAAGTCGGCCCGGCTGAAAAGTCGTCACGGAAGAGATGGACTTCGTTGGTTTCCAGCTCTATCAATGGGTTTCCATCAAAGAGCAACTGTTCATGTTTTACTCTAGCCTTATCAATGTCGGGGTTATGCTCGACCACTAGCTGATATTTGTATTGACCTTCATTGCCGGTGATCTCTAATTCAAAGGTTTGTGATTGGGAATTTTGCCAGCGCGTCAATCGCTCTGTGGGGAATGCTTCTTTGATTCTCTTTCCATTGCAGACAAAGTCTTGGAGGCCTTTTAAGACTTCAAAGAGAGCCGATTTGCCGGAGCCATTCTCGCCTAGAAAAAGATTGATCTCCTGGATGGGGACCTCAACATTGACTAAACTCTTGTAGTTATCCACATAGATACGTTTAAGCATGGGGAGCTCCTAAGTTTTGGATACCGAATAGAGTAGTGACCCACCTGATTTTATCTCTTTATTGTACTCAGGAGAGTCTCAAAATCAAGTAGGCCACACCTGCTGGCTGATTCTCAGTGTGCCTGGCGTATGCCGCGCGTTGCACGGCGCACTGGCTCGGAATGATAAGGATGTGCCGCGGTCAGGAGCCCCGCCTTAGCAGCGGTGAGTCATTTGCTGATTTGCACACTTGTGAGGACACCGGCCCCAGCTAATCGCTAATTGCTGCTAGCTAGCCCCTACAACTTCTTCTCATAAACGCGGTACGTCCGGTAGACCTCACCGCCCACGTTTTCCGCTGTCTGGCGCATGGGAGTATTGGTCTCCAACACCCAAGAGATCTCCGATTGCGTATAGCCCCGGCGCAGACTGGCCAACAACGAGGTCAAAAAGAGCACCGCGTCCACCCCCCGCCCCCGATACTGCGCTTTGACGCCGCCCACCGCGCCGCGAATACTGGTGACAGAGCGCCGTACCTTCCACCAGTAGAACAGCTTAAGCATTGTCCACCACTCCGGCACCCCCGGACGCGGATAAGCGCGCAGCAACGGTTGGTTCAAGTCCGGGAAGGGGAGGATGAAAGCGATCGCCTCGCCCTCTTTCTCGGCGATGAAGATCGTTTCTGGATCAAGCAGCTGCTTCAACCCCATGGCGAGATGGTCCATCTCCGCGTCGGTGAAGGGGACAAAGCCCCAGTTCTGCGACCAAGCGGCGTTATAGACTTCCTTAATGAGCTTGGCTTCCTCGTCAAAGTTCCGCATGTCAATGGGCCGCACCTTGATATTATAACGCTGCTTCACTCTCTCTGCCACCCGCAACAATTTGGGGTTGATGCCGGTACCATCTGGCTGATATTTTGTCAGATCCACGATGTAGGCCAATAGATCCATTGCCTTGACGTAGCCGGCGTCCTCGATAAAGTTAACATAGTAGCGCGGATTGTAAGTCAACATGATCACTGGCGGGCCATTCCAGCCTTCCACCAACAACCCGCACTCCTCATTGGTGGAAAAATTCATCGGGCCGCGAATCGCCGTCATCCCCTCCGCGCGAACAAACTCCTCAGCCGTCTCTAAGAGTTTGTTCGCGGCTTCCTGGTCATCCAGCACCTCAAAGAGGCCAAAGAAACCTACTTGCTCGTCCCAATGTTTATTGTGCCCATAATTGATGAAAGCCGCGATCCGGCCCACCACCTCTCCCTCGCGGCGCGCCAGGAAGTAACGGACCGTGGCATGCTCGTGGAAGGGATGCGTAGTGAGCAACTCCTGCTGCTCGGAGAGCAAAGGCGGCACCCAATAAGGATCGTCCTGATACACCTTCCACGCGAAATGAATAAATACGTTCCGCTCTGCTTGCGTCTCTACCGGTGTGATAATTAATCTGCCAGCCATAAATCCTCCTCACTTAAATAATTTCCTCTCTGATTATAGTCGTATCAACGACAAGAGCAAAGAGAGAGCGAGCAGGCGAGAGAGCGAAGAAGCGGAAGAGGACGCGGATTTACCTGATAAAAACAGATTTACCGACTGGAAGCGAGACGGCGAGTGGTCATAGCAAAGGTTAGTCCACGAAGGTAGACTTCGCAAGGGTAGCCGCGAATTTATTCGCCAGGCGGGGGTCCGGCAAGGGCTAGCCAAGAAAAAGGCCTCCTAGCCGCCATTGGCGACCAGAAGGCCCGACTACTTGACTAACGACTACCCGACTAACGATTTACCTTAAATTCGGGAACGCATCCAGCCCGGCGAAGACGCCACTCTCGCCCAGCTCTTCCTCGATGCGGAGGAGCTGATTGTATTTGGCAACGCGGTCAATGCGGCAAGGCGCGCCGGTCTTGATTTGCCCGGTGTTGAGCGCAACGGCCAGGTCAGCGATCGTCGCGTCATCGGTCTCGCCGGAGCGGTGGGAGACCACCGCGGTCCAGTTGTACTTCTGCGCCAGCCGCACGGCGGCGATTGTCTCAGTCAGCGAGCCGATCTGGTTAAGCTTGATCAAAACAGAGTTCGCAGCGTGGGTCACAATACCTTTCTTGATGCGCTCGGTGTTTGTCACCAACAGATCGTCGCCCATCACCTGGAGCTTGTCGCCCAGACGCGCGGTCATCAACTGGAACCCGTCCCAATCATCCTCGTCTAAACCGTCTTCAATGCTGATGATGGGGTACTTGGCGACCCAAGCGGCATAGAATTCCACCATCTCCTCACTGCTGAGAATACGGCCTTCCTTAGCCAGGTTGTACTTGCCATCTTCGTAAATCTCAGCCGCAGCGGGATCCATAGCGATGAAGATATCCTTGCCCGGCTCGTAACCGGCCTGCTGAATCGCTTCCAAGATCACCTCAATCGCTTCCTCATTGGTCTTCAGGCTGGGAGCAAAACCGCCCTCGTCCCCCACCCCGACGCCGTAGCCTTTGCTCTTGAGCACGCCCCGGAGCGCGTGATAGGTTTCCGCGCCCCAGCGCAACGCCTCGGAGAAGGTAGACGCACCGACCGGCATCACCATAAATTCCTGTAGATCCGGGCCGTCGGCCGCATGTTTGCCGCCATTGAGGATATTCATCATCGGCACAGGGAGCGTATGCGCGTAAACGCCGCCGATGTAACGATAAAGCGGCAGCGTGAGATATTCGGCGGCCGCTTTCGCCGTCGCCAGTGAGACGCCCAAAATCGCGTTAGCGCCCAACTTGGCTTTATTCGGGGTGCCATCCAACTCTATCATCAGCTCATCAATGCCCTTCTGATCAATCGCGTCCCAGCCGATGACCTCCGGGGCAATTTTATTGTTGATATTATCCACCGCGTTGAGTACCCCTTTACCTCGATAGCGGCTCGTATCGCCATCGCGCATCTCCAACGCCTCGTGGACGCCGGTCGAAGCGCCGGAAGGTACCGCCGCGCGGCCAAACGTGCCATCCATCAAGATTACATCCACCTCTACGGTGGGGTTGCCGCGCGAATCCAAAATCTCACGAGCGTGTACTGCTTCAATAATTGACATAGTTAAAACCTCCTTAAAGGCTATTTTTTTACCCTGCTACCGGGCTATGATACATCAAAGCGGTCAAGTTGCCAGTGGGGGGAGAGACGGTAGACAGTAAACGGTAGACAGACAGTTGTCCGGCAGATTACACAGGTTGCGCAGATTTTTACTTCCAGCTGCTAATTTGTGAACTCTGCGGATGCGTGCTAATCGCTAACTCGCTAACCGCTGATCTCCCTAATCTGCGCCGCCAGCCCCGCCAGCTGTTCCTCGATTTCCTCCAAATTACTCTGGGTGGCGTTGAGTTTGTCGCGTTCTGCGCGGACGAAGCGGGTGTAAGGCGCGATGGCTTCCCGGATATGGCGGAGACTCCGTTGCAGCTCGCGGTCAAACTGCTTGGTGAGCGCGCTCATCAACTCCTGGCGCATAGTCTCGATCTTCTCGCGTAACTCGCGCTTCACCTTGCGGCGGCGGGCCGGGATGACGAAGAAGCCCAACGCGGCCAGCGCGCCGGCGGCTAAGATGCCGGTCAAATCCAGGGCGGTGGTGGTGAAGAGGGTCGTGAGCAGCGCGCCCAAGCCCAACGCGCTGATTTCCACCAGCGCAGTCTCGGCGACGGCCAGTTGCAGCGCGATGGAAATCTGATTGGCCTCGGCGGCTTGATCGTAGGTCTCTAGCGTAAGCCGCGCCGCGTTCCCTACGGTTGCTAACAGATGATCCCGGTCGTAACGGAATGAGCCGCCGACCCGTCCCACGATATGCGGCGCGTGTTCTTGGCGGCGTTCGCGGATGTGTTCCATCACCGCCTCCCACTGGCGTAGATCATGGGCTACTAACCAGTCGATAATCTCTGTGACCTGTTCCTCTATCACCTGCGGTATATTGGCGACGACTTTATGCTTGAACTCCTCTTGAAGTTGCTGCTTGTTCAGCAAGTCGAAAAGGCGAGCCAGCCGCAATGTCTCATCGAAATAGTTCATGCCGCGCTGTTCAAAGGTGTGTAGGGTGTTATCCACCTCGGCGAGACGATAACGGAAATCTCGTTGCATCTCCTGTTCGTAGCTCGCCAACTGTTCCTCTATCTCGCGGATAACCTGGACGTCGGCCGCCAACAGCCCTAAACGTCCGCTGATCACTTGCCCTGTCTCCGCAATCAGCCGTTGTCCCACTCCGATGGGATTTTGCAGCTTGAGACGCAGACGCTCGGTCTCGTCCAACGTGGCGGTGATGCTCTCTTCCAGCGCGGCGAAGCGGCTGGCGGCCCGTAACTCCGCGTCGGCTTGCTCCTTGGCGCGTAACGCCTGGCGGGCCGAGATGGGGAAAATCTGCGGAGAGAACCCGAGTAAAGTCTGCGCGTTCGCGGTGACAAAATCCACGATCTGTTCGATCTCCTTCTCCGTTTCCAGAATATCAATTTTGTTGATGATGAGGGCGACTTTTTTGCCCCAAGCGCGAATGCGT
>DUEJ01000089.1 GCA_011192175.1 Thermoflexia bacterium | reverse complement strand
GTAGGCAAGCTGCTTTCTAAGGAAAAATCCCGCCGCTACCGCAACGCGGAGCAACTCGGCGTGGCGCTGGAAGAATATATGCGCCACGGAGCAGAGCAAACTGCCTCCCATCCGGTAGCCCCTCCCCCCCCGCAGCGGACCAGCACCCGGCCACATTCACCACAGACAAAGAAATCTACCCAGGGAAAGGCCCCCCGGAGCGGCCCCGATTGGCTCTTATGGCTGCTTTTCGGTATAGCGGCGATCGCGGTGCTGGGACTTATCCCGCTCTGGGGCTATGTCTACCAGATCTATAATGAGTCCGGTGCCCCTAGCGCTTCATCCCCCACGAATAACGTCACCGTCACGACCCCGGGGGGAGAGCTAGTGAGCGTCCCTCGCCTGATAGGGTTAAGCGCCGCCGATGCCGAGGCGCTGACTAACAGCTACCAGCTCCAATTCGCCGTCCAACGCGAGGATGAGAACAGCAACGCCCTCCCCGGCACTATCCTGTCACAGGATCCACCGCCAGGCACGCGGGTACCGGTAAGCAGCACCTTGCAGGTTGTCAAAGCCATAGGCCATCCCTTCCCGTTGCAAAACGTGCTCGGGTTACAACTAACGGATGTCGTGGAACCGCTAGCGGCATTGGGACTGACCATTCAAACGGAAAAAATCTGGAGCACCGAACCAGTTGACAAAATTCTAGCCCAACTCCCCGCGCCAGAGAGCGAAATCCAGGCCGGGGATACGCTCACTTTAACGGTAAGCGGTGGCAAAGAACAGAGTCGCTCCTTACAGGTGAATTTCAACAACCAGATCATCTTGGAAGAAGCGCTCGTGCCCCAGTACACTTTCCAGCCGGGGGATAGCGTCCCGGTAACGCTCTACTGGCGCGCACTCCAACCATTGACTAAAAATTACGTGATCTTCACGCATCTCACCGCCTCAGCGACGGCCACCCCGGCGGCGCAACACGATAGCGAACCGGGCAATGGCACGAATCCCACCACCAGTTGGACGCCAGGAGAGATTGTCATTGATCCTCATCAAGTCACCATTCCCCAGGGCGTGTCCTCGGGAAGTTACCAGCTGCGCGTGGGGCTGTACACCGCTGAAGGGCGCTTGCAGATCATAGATTCCGGCCATACGCAGGTAGCCGCCGAGAGCGTCTTCATAGTCAATGTAGAGGTGCGCCCCTAGAGAGCGCCGTAGCGGCAGGGCTGTAGCCCTCGAGTGGCAACCCAACCAGAACTACTTGGTAGAATGACGTTTCCAGACCCAAGTTTGAGGGGAATGTTACGCCGGTAGCAGAGTGCGTGTGTGCTAAGGCCAATTCTCTGATCCCTCCACAGAAACTTTTGCGCACACCCCCCCGCCCGCTAATGAAATTCTAATGAGTCTATGGTATAATTTCCGCTGCACAGAAACGTAACGTAACCTTGCTTAGCAGGGTATTTCAGGAGGTTTAATGAAAAAGCAGAACGGTACCTTTATTTACATCATCCTCATCTTCGCCGTCATCTTTCTGATTTACAACTACATCACCGAAGAAAATGACGTCCCCACGCTGCCGATCCAGACTCTGGCTACGGAGATTAACGCGGGGCAAATCAAGAGCCTCTCGGTGGAAGGAGATACGATCAATGTCGTTTACAACGATGGTCAGATCACCGAGGCCCGCAAGGAACCCATCTCCACGACCATCGAACAATTGCAAGCCTTTGGTGTAGAGGACGCGGCGCTACAAAAGATAGCCTTCAACGTACAAGAACCTACTGACTGGGCCTCAGTGCTTAACGTCGGGGGCACGCTCTTGGGCATTATCGCCATGGGCGCGATTGCTTACATGTTTATCCGCCAGTTCCAAGGCGTCAACAATCAAGCGATGTCCTTTGGGAAGAGCCGGGCGCGGATGTTCGCTGGCGACCGCCCAGAGATCACCTTCAACGATGTGGCCGGAGCGCGCGAAGCCAAGCAAGATCTCAAAGAGATAGTGGAGTTCCTGAAAGAACCAGAGAAATTCATCAACTTGGGCGCGCGCATCCCCAGCGGGGTACTCTTAGTAGGCGCCCCGGGAACTGGCAAGACTTTAATGGCGAAGGCGGTCGCCGGCGAGGCGGGGGTCCCTTTCTTCAATATCTCCGGCTCCGAATTTGTGGAGATGTTCGTCGGAGTGGGCGCCAGCCGGGTACGCGACCTCTTTGAGCAAGCCAAACGCCACAGCCCTTGTATCGTCTTCATTGATGAGGTCGACGCGGTCGGGCGCCATCGCGGCGCGGGCGTAGGCGGTTCGCACGACGAGCGAGAGCAAACCCTCAATCAAATTCTGGTAGAGATGGATGGCTTTGGGACCGACACCAACATCATCGTCATCGCGGCCACCAACCGCCCCGATATTTTGGATCCGGCGTTGCTCCGCCCCGGGCGGTTTGATCGCCACGTGGTCTTAGACCGGCCTGATATTCGCGGACGCGAGGCGATCTTCCAAGTACACGTGCGCGGCAAACCACTCTCTCCCAACGTAGATTTGGAAGTGTTGGCGCAAGGTACGCCGGGGTTTGTGGGCGCCGATATCGAGAACGCTATCAATGAGGCCGCCATTTTGGCTGCCCGGCGCGGCAAGCAGCAAATTGGCATGTCCGAATTTCAGAAGGCTATCGAGCGGGTGATTACCGGGACGGAACGTCGCAGTCGCGTGATTTCTGAGGAGGAACGTCAGATTTTCGCTTATCACGAGGCCGGGCACGCCCTGGTCGCGCACGTGCTCCCCAAATGTGACCCGGTACGCAAGGTTTCCATTATAGCTACGGGTATGGCTGGCGGTTATACGCTCACGCTCCCCGAGAAGGATCTCTACGTAACCATCCGCAGCAAGATGGAAGATGATATGGCCTACGGGTTGGCCGGGCGCGCCGCCGAGGAGCTCATTTTCGGCGAGGCCAGCACCGGTGCTTCCAGCGATTTGGAAAGAGTCACCCAGACTGCCCGCAAGATGGTCATGCGCTACGGCATGAGCAAAAAATTAGGCCCCGTGGTTTATGGCAAGAAAGAGGAGTTGGTTTTCTTAGGACGCGAGATCAACGAGCAACGTGATTACAGCGAGTCGTTGGCCGAGGAGATAGATCACGAGGTACGACAGATCATCAACAGAGCTTACCAGGTAGCCCAGCAAGTATTACAAGCACATCGAGAAGAATTAGAACGGATAGTCAAGCACTTGATGGAGCGCGAAACTCTGTACACCTCAGAGTTCATCGCGGCTTTTGAGGGACATCCTTTACCTGATATCCAGGATGTGCCCAGCAAACATCAACCTGAGCAAGTAGCAGCCGCGGCCGTCGCCGCAACAGCGGAAGTTTAGGCGGTTAGCGCATTTGCCAATTGCCGCTCCCCTGTTATAATGCGGTCTGTTGTGGAGAGGTTGCATAGTCCGGTTTACTGCGCGCGCCTGGAGAGCGCGTGAGCCGCGAGGCTCCGTGGGTTCGAATCCCACCCTCTCCGCCAAAGAGAACCGCCCCCTTGAAAAAGGGGGCGGTTATTGCTATGAGCGGCGGCTAGTGGATTCCCCTTCCCGCACGCTCGACACTCGCTTTTTCGCTTTCTCACCAGCATACCGCTCCACAAACCGATAAGAAACCTCCGCCACCCTTTCCCACTCGCTGCCCGCCGTCACCAGATGTCCGGAACGTTCCAGTGTCAGCGCCTCAATGTCGGAGCTCTGCAACCGCCGGAGCGTCTCTGGCCCGCAGCGCGCCTGGATCGTCTG
>DUEJ01000088.1 GCA_011192175.1 Thermoflexia bacterium | reverse complement strand
TATCAGTTTTAGTTACTGACGGGAAAAAGGCACCGCTATCTAAAGCTAGAGTGATGATTACTTTGCGGGATGTAGCCGGAGCTACGCTTATTAAGTTAGATAATTTATTCACCGACGAGCGCGGTTTTCTGCGGATATCTTCTATCCCTGTGCGGGGAGTGGGTGCCGGTGAAAATGTGACCGTAGAGGTAATAGCTACTTACGGTGGAATGAGTGTAGTAGGCAGCGATGTTTTCCTAGTTTGGTGATCTTAACGTCAAGCGAAAAGAGCATGGGGTTCTCTCCATGCTCTTTTTACTTGGGCTAGCAAAGTGAGCGCAGATCGCTTGTCCTGCCGCGATGTGCCCTTCAAAATCGTCGCTCATCGCCGGGCCGGTGGCGCCCACGTCCAAACCGGTATCGGCCACGGTCACGCTCTGGCCGTGGCCATAGAGCGCCAGCGAGGTGCGCACTTCATTGGCCCGCATAAGCGTGCCGCCGCCCACATCGTTGTACAACTGTGGCTCAAAATAAGGCTCTACCCAGAGCACCTCGTCCAGGTTGGACAGATGAGTGCCGGGCAAGGTCAGCCGCAGGTAGCCGGCAAAATCGTTGGTCGATTGTCTCTGCACGTCGCTGCTCAGTGCTTGTACTTGCTGTGCCAGCCTATCCAGATCGGCGTCGGGAAGGGTCCGTACGGTGAGGGGCCAAACCTCCGAGGTCTGAGAGAGCTTGGCGGCCTGCAAGGCAGACGCCAAGCGATAGGCCGGGTAGTAGGGTCCGACCCAGCGGACAAAGGGCTACGCCTGTATCGCTTCAGCCGTGGCTCCGTCCATGCGGGCGATGAAGGCATAATCGGGGACGTAGCCGTAGAGATGGACGCCGGCCGCCTCGACCTGTGTTTTCCAGGCGTTATGGCACGGGGCCGGCGAACTGGAGCAGGTAGGTAGCCCGGCTGCCGGGCTGGCCGGTGAGCCGTTGTGTGGCAGGGACGTCAGGTTCACCGGCCAGGGGGTTAAAGGTGGTGTATTACAAGCGAATGAGAGGCGGTGGGGGGAAGGTGGCTGCCGGAGTTGGCAGAAATGAGAGTGTGAGCAGCGCTGACAGGGTGAGCAGAATGCTTATAAAGATCAGGTGGTTACGTCTCTTGTTTATCATGGCAGGTCTCCTTTTCATCTATTGCAAACCGCTACAGCAGGCGGGCCAGTTCCTCCAAGCTCTTGAAGGTGGGCTCCCCCTTAAAAGTAAAACGTACCCTAGATAACTATTTGAAGAAGCTACTGGCCGTGGTCAAGCAATTCCTCTCTTAACGCCAGCACTTCAGTTAATGTCGTCGTCTGCCCGATGTGGGTCGCGAACTGCCGGGGGGTAGCGCTGAGTCGCCAGACAGCATACACTGCCGGCCCCACCGGATCGTCGCCCGCTGCGCCACCGGCTGTCCCTCCGGGGTGAGCGGCGTAAGCTCCGTGGAAAGCGAAGTAGGCTTGGTTGAGCCGGCGGATTTGATAGCCATGTGCTACGAAGAGCCGGCGACGTTGCTCCAAGTACGCTTCGGTAGCGGTGATGTCGCCCGCAGCCAGCAACCGGTCCGCTTCCACGCGAGTTTGGTGCATCTCGGCGTGATAATCAAATGCGGGTGTTTCCCCCTCTGCTGCTGATGTGAGTGGCGAATGTTGGTTGGACGGCAGCGCGTTGGGGAGCGGTTTCTCCCAATCCAGCTGGGGAAGATAGCAACGGCGGATGGTCTCATCCTCGGCCCACTCCCCGATTAGCGAGGCGGTGGTCTCATTGATGGTGCGGGTTTCGGGCAGAGCTGAGTAGTTCCAGCCGAGGGGTCTCGGGAGAAGATAGTGGTGGGTCCATTCGTGGGCCAGCACATTGGTCAACCAGGAGATGGAGCCGGTCTCCTGGATCATGGCCGGGTAGGCGGATAATCCACCGATGGCTGTGATGTAGGCGCTCAGCTCCGGCTCTGCGGCTTCAAGGCGAGTTTCTAGCGCGACTTGTTGCGCGGTCGTCAAGCCGGCGAGGAGTTCGCGTTGGTAGAGGCTCTCGATATGGTCGCGGGGGGAGATGATGAGCAGGTAGGGGAGCGGGGAGATGACGCCGTTGACCGGGGGGAAAATCTGGTGGAGGGTGCCGAATCCTCCGGCCGCCAGGGTTTGCTGGACCTGTGCGGTTACAATTGCTTCTACGATAGCTCTCTCTTTTTCCGACTGGGTGCGGAGTTGCGCTTGTTGTTCCCGCTGCGTAACCGTTTCCGCTGCTGGCTGGCGGCACTCTGGGTCCGTGTATGTCCGCTCAATTTCGTGGGTCAGCGCGTGTATTTCGCTGATCCTCACGTGGTAGTCGAGTACGAAGCGGGTCTGTTCCGCATCGGAGATGAAGCGTTCTGGAGCTAGCAATCCGTAAGCAAATTTCTGGTAGAGGGCCTTGATTTCCCAGGAGACGAAATCGAAGGTGTAGTTGGCGCTTAAGAGGTCAATGCGGCGGGATTGTGTTTCGGGTGGCGCGCTGTCCGTGATCAGGAAGAGTACTAGACCTAACAAGCTCAGTCCCAGCGTAAGCCAGCTGCTTATCCGTTTGAAAGTAGTCTTGATTTTGGGCATGGGGGCTAGTGTAACGCAAATAAGTCAAGTTGGCAATCTGCTGTTGATGACGAGGTAACTGCTCAGAGAGCGAGGGCCAATCAGGGGGCTACCCTAAGTCAACCGCGAATGAACGCCAATTAACGCGAATTTTTTAGTTTTTCTCCGTGTTTTCTGTGCCTAGTATGATAAAAAATAATAGGGTATAAAATAAGTATGGGCCCCGGCAGGCCGTCCGTGCCTAGGTCAATTGCAGGCCGCCACAGAGCTGGGTCGCCGGGGACTAGTCTTGAGGAGCAAGCCCGCACAGTTGGGTGGGCCCTGGAGCCCGAATCCAGCTAGAATGGGTTGCACCTAGTAGCACCTAACCAGCATAGACACCACCTAGGAGAAAGAAAAT
>DUEJ01000087.1 GCA_011192175.1 Thermoflexia bacterium | reverse complement strand
CGCGCTCTACTTGGACCAACCAGATGCGTTGGTGCTCCGTTTGCAATTCGTGGAGGAGCTCCGCCACGTAAGCGGCGTTGAGCTCTCCCTCTCCAGGTGGATTGGGCATTAGGAAGACCGGGGGGCGATTGGCCGGCGCGGGGCGGCGCTCATAATAAGTGAGAAAGAGCGGGTAGCGATTGCCAGAAACCAATACCACCACGTCATCCGGTTCTGCGTAAGTCCAAATTAGTTTGGTCAGCGTGCTGTACTCATCGCGGAAGTAACGCGGCTGGTAATGTTGCGGTAACGTCCAACCAGCCAGGAACAATAAGCCCCCACTCAGCAGATAGCCGATCCACTTTAGCCGGGGAGCAGAGAGCCATCCTATCACAGCCCAGGCCAACAGGAGATAGAAGACCGGGGCGAAGGGCAGCAGGTAACGCGCTTCCACGCGCGGCGTGTAGAAGAAGGAGCGGGGTTGGGTCAACAGCCAGATCAGGAGCGGCGGCGTGAGGACGCTCGCCAGCAGAAGAAATAACTTCTCCCCCAGAGCGATTTTAGCCTCAGAATTATTCTCTTTTCTAGGGAGCAAGCATAGACCACCTAGCAGCCCCACCAGCAGCGCCAAGCTGGGGAATAGATAGCGTCCGATATTGGTGGAGATACCTAGCGAGAGCAGCACCGCGTTCAACTGGAGCACAAAGGAGAGAGAGGCCGGCGCCTGTACCACCGACCAGCTGCGCATCCGGGGTAACGCCAACGCCAGCCAGGGGAGCATCAGCGCGGCTACGCCCAACTGCCAACCGAGCCACCTTCTCCAGAAAGACCAGCGGTCGCGGCGCCGCCAACCCACGAGGAGCATAAAGAGATTTTCGATGATGACCAGCACGATTGAGGAGTAGATGGTGTAGAGCGCGCCAGTAGTTGTCAGTAACCAGCCCAGCCAACTGCGCCGCTCAGTGCGTCCGGTGGCTAGCCGGGTCACAAAATAGAGTGAGAGCAGGGAGCAGAGACCCGCCAGGATATACATGCGCATCTCCTGTGCCCACCAGATATGGAAGCGCGAGAGCGCCAGCAACCAGAGCGCACCAACTCCCACGGCCGGACGTGCCAGCCGGCGGCCCCAGGGGTAGAGTAAGGCCACGGTCAACATTGAGGCTATCACGGTGATATACCGTAACGCGAACTCCGTCTCTCCAGCCAGACGTTGCCAGCCCCAGAGTAGCCAGAAATAGAGCGGTGGGTGGACATCCGCCGCCGTCCAGAGCGTGATGCCCACGAAACTTTTGCGGGCGGCTAACACAGAGAGACCCTCGTCCCACCAGATGTTTTGCTCTCCCAATTTGTAGACGCGGAGTAGATACGCCACCAGCAGACCCAGAATAATTAAACCGCGCCGGCGCCAATGATTGCTCATCAAATACTCCTCCACTCAACTGATTTTTCTCTGAAGCCGAGTTGGGACAAGGTAGCCGAGGTTTCCATACCTCGCCCAGCTACTGAAATTATACGCAGTCGATTATACCTGGGAGTTAGGCGGATGAGTAGTCGTTTGGAAAATCGAGTTTGGGTGTGAAAAGATTTGACCTGTCCCCCTCCTCGCCCGACTTCAAACCATTTTCAGAGGAGTCGAATTTTTTCTTTGCGCCCTTAGCGTCTTTGCGGTGAGATTCTAAGCAATGTACGCTACCAACATTCGAGAGGGACACTATCCCCTTTTGAATGTTGGTGAGAACTTTGTATAATGAAATTAGCGTAAACTTATCCTCAACACATAGCAGACAAGGAGGTTTCTTATGGCAGTGATTACGATTTCACGACAGTACGGCAGCAAAGGTGACGAAATAGCGCGGCGCGTGACCGATATTTTGGGGTACCGGTACTTCAATAAACAACTGTTGGCAGAAGTCGCCTCAGAGGTAGGGTTATCGCCAGCAGAGCTGCTGGACTTTTCGGATGAAAAATACAAGGTGCGTAGTTTCTTAGATCGGCTCCGCAACCGCTCGCGGGCGTTATCAGAGATAGATAGCTGGTCAGAGTCGCAGCTCTCGGAGGAGAACCACTGGATGCGCGACCTCAACGAGGAGCAGTGCGTGACGCTCACCCGCATGGCCATCCAAGCCGCTTACAAACATGGCAATGTGGTGGTGGTAGGCCGCGGGGGACAAGTATCGCTCAAAGATTACCCTGATGTGTTACATGTCCGCATTGAAGCCACCTTGGGCACGCGCGTGATGCGGGTCAAATCGAAGCAGAATATCAGCGTCGGCGAGGCCGAGCGACTTACGTGCGCGCGAGATAGAGCGTCTTCTGCCTACCTCAACCGTTTTTACAAAATAGATTGGACCAATCCTTTGCTCTATCATCTGGTCATCAACACTTCCAAATGGGATATCGAAGCGGCTTCGCGGATTATCGTGAACGCGGTTAGCAATTTAGGCCACTCCACTTAATAAACCGGCGGATAGATGTTGGGCATGAATCAGCTGGCTGACCTGGTTAGGCCGCGCCTCTTGGCCGACGCCATGTTAGGGAAGCTAGCCTGCTGGTTGCGCTTGCTGGGTTACGATACCCTCTACCTCCGGGGGGATGCTGCGCTCTCGCTCACCGCGCACGCCGGGAAGGCAAAGGTTCGTAGTAGGCGATTTATCGCCGTGTTGCATGGCCCTGAAATACCTACTACAAACCCAACGGGCTAGTCCACGTAGGTGGACTTTGCCAATGTAGCCGCGAATTTATTCGCTAGGCAAGCGAAAAGGCGAGAAAGCGAATGAGCGAGGGCTAGCCCCATTGATGAGGCATGGTTTTGTACCCCGTGGTCTTTAGCTAGGCAGCGGCTCCAGCCTCCGTAGGAGGCTTCCATCTCGTAGCCGGGCCGCTTCAGCGCCCGGCGTCATGGGATCCCCGCTACTTCTAGTAAGCGCGCCCAAAGATGGCGATTTTATGCGCCGGTTCCCCACAATAGATGCAGTGCCCCTCGCCGCCGGGTTGATCCAACGGCAGGCAGCGGATGGTGGCTTTGGTCTCTTCCTTGATGGCGGCCTCACATTTGGCGTCGCCGCACCACCAGGCGTGCGCGAAGCCGCGCGGTACCGCGCCCCGGAATTCATTGTAATTCTCAACTTCCCAGGTGTGGCTATCGCGGTAGGCGACGGCCTTCTCGTAGATACCTTGGTGTACCTGCTCCAGCAGTTTGGGGATAGCGATCTCCAAATTGTCTAGGGAGACAAAGGATTTCCCCTGCCGGCCGGGCATATCGCGGCGAGCCGCCATAACCTGGTGCTTGGCTATATCCCGTGGGCCGATGTCAATGCGGAGCGGCACCCCGCGCATCTCCCAATCGTTGAACTTCCAGCCGGCGGTCAGTTCTTCGCGCGCATCCAAATGTACCCGCAGTTGGCCCTGCAAACGCTCCTTGACCGCGCGCGCGGCCTGCAACACCAGCTCGCGCTCCTCATCCTGGCGCCAGATGGGCACGATGACGACTTGAATCGGGGCCAGCCGTGGCGGCAACACCAAGCCTTGATCGTCGCCGTGGCTCATCACCACTGCGCCCACCATGCGCGTGCTTACGCCCCAGGAGGTCGTCCAGACATATTGCAGCTCGTTGTGCTCATCTAAGTATTGGATATTAAATGCCTTAGCGAAGTTCTGCCCCAAGAAGTGGGTAGTCCCGGATTGCAGCGCCTTGCCGTCTTTCATCATCGCCTCGATGGTGTAGCTATTCACCGCCCCGGCGAATTTCTCGCTCTCGCTCTTGAGGCCGGGAATGACGGGAATCGCTGCCTCGTTGACCGCGAAATCGGTGTAGACGTCCAGCATCCGTAACGTTTCTTCTAGGGCCTCGTCATGCGTAACGTGGGCGGTGTGTCCTTCTTGCCAGAGGAACTCGGTGGTGCGCAAGAAAAGCTTGGTGCGCATCTCCCACCGCACTACGTTAGCCCACTGGTTGATCAGCAAGGGCAAGTCGCGGTAAGATTGGATCCACTTGGCATACATGTGCCCGATAATCGTCTCTGAGGTGGGACGCACCACCAACGGTTCTTCCAGCTTCTTGCCGCCACCGTGGGTGACTATAGCTAATTCGGGAGCGAACCCCTCTACGTGTTCCTTCTCCTTCTCCAGAAAACTCATCGGGATAAAGAGCGGGAAGTAAGCGTTGACGTGCCCCGTCTCCTTAAATCGCCGATCTAGCTCATCGCGAATACGCTCCCAGAGCGTGTAGCCGTAAGGCTTGATCACCATGCAGCCACGCACCGGCGAATAATCGGCCAGATCGGCTTTCAGCACGATCTCAGTGTACCATTTGGAAAAATCTTTTTTCTGTGCGGTCAAGAAATCTGACATTTAATAAGCTCCTTCTGCTAAATGATTATGGTTCATCTTTTTGGACGCAGATTTTCGCAGATGAATAAGGTGTTTTAAATAAGTTGAGAGCTGTGTTCATGTTGCGTATTGTGTAAGCCTTCTCAAAACGGAACACGCAACACGCTGCTAGAAATCCAACAACAACAAAATGCACCCAAATCAATTATGAACCTTGTAGCTAACGGTAATAGCTGCGGCCATAGACGGTTTTATCGGGATAAAATTCGATGATTCTAAAGGGATAGACGTTGACAATTTCAGTATGTGTATATTGGGTCTGCCAGACGGCTAGTCCATAGCGATGTTGGTGACCGTGCAAGAAAAGTCGCGGGCGGAAATGACGTATGAGGGTTAAGAAAACCTCAAAGCCCTGATGTGCGCCTTCTTTGCTGGCGTGGATGCCGGCGGCCGGCGAGTGAGCGATAAAAATATCCACGTAACGCCCGTAGCGCACGCGATTCCAGAGCAAAGGCAAAATTAGATGGTAGGCCCGCCGGCGCATCTGCTCTTGGGTGTATTGATAAGGTGCGCCCGGGCGATAGCAAATAGAGCCTTCTAGTCCGGCGATCAGCAAATCAGCTTTAGGAACTCTGGCCACCTGACGATCTAAGTTGCGCCAGCCACCCGGTGCGTCCAAAAGTTGCCCGTTTTTGAGTTTTTCGGGCACATCATGGTTACCATGCACGAAAAAAGCGTGCAGCGGGTGCAACATGGTGACCAGGTATTCAAGGTAAGAGTAAGAGAGATCACCACAAGCGAGTAATAAATCTACCGCCCCAACCAGCTGGTTTACTTGCGGGCCGCAAAGGTTAGTCACGGTCTTATCGCTGACGGCTAAGATACGGACAGGTTGCGTCGCAGCAGGCATGGAAGCGCTACCCTTCCCGGCTGCCAAAACGTTGGTAATTATAGGCCAGCTTCTCCTGGATAGCTTGCTCTAAATTCACGTCCATCAGATAAGCTAACTGGAGCAAGTAGAGACCCACATCGGCTAGCTCCTCCGCCAGAGCCTCAGGATCGGCCTCTGCACCCCACTGGAAATGTTCCAGTATCTCCGCTGCTTCCAAACTCAGCGAGATGGCGATATTGCGCGGGGTTTGCGCGTAGACCGAATCCTCGGCGTACCAGCCCATAGCCGTTACGAACCGGTTCATCTCGGCGGTTAATTCAGGGATGGTTTTATTCATTTGCAAGGTTTCTCGCTGACTCAGTTTTAGTCATCCCAATGCCGCAGCAGTTCCACGAACAGCCGCACGCCAAAACCGGTCGCTCCCTTCGGGATGTAGGGGCGAGCTTTGTTGCTCAACTCCGTCCCGGCGATGTCTATATGCGCCCAGGGCACGTCCTCTGGTGGGAATTTGCTGAGGAAGTAGCCGGCGGTGATGCTGCCGGCCGGACGTCCGCCGAGATGTTTGATGTCGGCGACGTCGCTCTTCAGCTGTTCGCCGTACTCCTCGAAGAGGGGCAACGGCCAGACGCGCTCGTTGGTGTGCTTCCCGGCGGTCCGCATGCGCGCGGTGAGCTCCTCGTCCCCCATCACGGCGGCTACGTGGGCGCCTAGAGCGATAACTTTGGCCCCGGTCAGCGTGGCGATGTCGAGGACCGCGTCCGGTTGGAACTCCCCGCTGTACGTCAGGGCATCAGCCAAGACCATACGGCCTTCGGCGTCGGTGTTGATGATCTCGATGGTCAGTCCTTTGAGCGATTTAACTACGTCGCCGGGTTTGCTGGCGAAGGCGTCGGGCATATTCTCGGTGAGCGGGGTCAAGCCGACAACGTGCAAGGGCAGATCGAGCGCCGCCGTCACCTGTAACGCCCCGATCACGGCTGCCGCGCCGCCCATATCGCCTTTCATGCGCCACATCTCCTTACCGGGCTTGAGGGAGATGCCGCCGCTATCAAAGGTGATGCCTTTACCTACTAAGACCACGGTGGGTAAATTCTTCTGGGCAGCGTTATGTTCCAGAATAACCATCCGCGCCGGTTCACCGCCGCCCCGGTTGACGCTGAGCAGTGAGTACATGCCGCGCTCTGCCATCTCGTCCTGCTCCATGATGCAGCAGGTCAATCCGCTCGCGGCGGCTACCTCTTGTGCAACCTCGGCAATGTGCGTGGGCGTGGCGATGTTGGCCGGGCGATTGATCAAGTTGCGGGCCAGAATGGCGCCGGCAGCGATGCTCTCCCCGGCGTGGATGCCGGCGCGCATGGCGGCCGCTTGGCTACGGTCGGCGGTCACCAATGTGAGTTCCTCGACGGCGGAACGCACATCTTTCAGCTCGGTCTTGAGCTCGTGGAAACGGTACAATCCCAGGAGGGTACCTTCAACAACGGCCTCGGCGGCCTGCTGCGACTCAATATCCCCTGCTCCAGCTCCATGAACCACGGTATGGAGTTGGGTGGCGCCTAACGCGCGCGCCTTTTGGGCCGCGGTTCCGGCGACTTGCCGAATAACATCCAGGGAGAATTTCTCACGTTTCCCCAAGCCCACCAAAATGATCCGTTGGGCGGGGATCGCGCCTGCGGGATAGAGCACGGCGACTTCGTTGCGCTTGCCCCGGAAATCACCGCCCGCGAGCAACGCTTGGAGAGCGCCGTTCAAGGCTCCGTCCACACTACCGGCGGCTCCGCTGGGTTCTTTCACACCCTCAAATAAACTAATGATGATAGCTGCTGACTTTTGCTGCTGAATTTCACTTATGGTAAGTTCAATTTTCATCTCAGGGCTCCCGTTTGCTGGTCATGATTATCAAGATGTTATTATAGCATATTTGGTCAGGTAATAAGGATGGCGAATAGCAAATGCGCCAATGATAAACGATCTCTTATCTATCAAGAGCTAGCATGTAGAGAAGTCCCTAATCCTTCAGCACTGATTACCAGTCCCTCGCCTTTTCGCTCCCTCGCTTTATCGCCTTTTCGCTAACTTTGTCCTTCCTTTGCATCATGCTATACTTCCTGCGTATGAATATTGGTTCCTGGTCAATCCCTGGTTACACACTGCGTATTAGCTGCGCTGCTCTGGCTGGATTGCTCTGGGTTTGGATGATGGCGCCTCGGCGCGGATACCCCCGCGCTCAACTGCTTGGCGCGCTCTGGGCGATAACGGGCGGCGCGCTCCTGGTTGGACGTGGAGGATATGCACTCACCAACGCTGCTTACTTCGCGCAACGCCCGCTGGATTTCTTCCGCTGGCGGCAAGTGGGCGGCTTAGCGGGACTAGCTGCATGGCTAGGCGGTCTGATTGCCGCGTGGCTCTGGATACACTGGCGCGGCGGCGGGGAGTGGGAGGAGCTGCTCCGATTGCTCGCCCCGGCAGTCTTGCTGGTCACAGCAGGAGTCTGGTGGGGTTGCGCCGCCGCTGGTTGCGCCTGGGGCCGAGAAGCGCTCTCCGCGCCGGCTTGGCTCCAATGGGCGATTGTAGAAGCGCCAGACCTCTACCAGACCAGCGCGCCGCGCTACGCGGTGCAGCTGGCAGGAGCAAGTGGGGCACTCTGCGGGGCCGGATTGGCGCTGCTGTTGAATCACTATTCAGCGGCGTGGCTGGCGCTTTACATGGGCGGCGCGGCGCTCCTGACCTCTTTCCAAGCCAATCCCGTGTCCCTGGTTGGTCAATATCGGCTGGATTTTCTCTTGGCCCTCGCGTTGATGCTGTTTTTTCTCTACTTGCAAGTGAGAATGGTCAAGCCAAAATCAACTGCGAATGGACGCCCATGAACGCGAAAAAAAATAAAAAAATCTGTGGCGAAAAATTCACGCCACGGTAAACTTACCCTACTAAGTCCCAGGACTTGCAGAAGCAAAGTGATAAGCGGCTAGCTAAAAGGAAATAGATTTATGGAAAATTGGAGACCGGAATTATCCATCGTGGATTACCTAAAATTCGCCGTGCAGGAGTTGGCGCTTGTTGAGTCAGTGCGGACACTCTCCAATGCCCCACAACCGCCGGTAGAGTTTGTCTTGACTTTGTATGAGCAAGCTGACAAGGCTTTCTTTGAGGCCATCGCGGAACGTTTTGCGGAGCTTGATTATACTCCCCTGTTGGCGGAGCAAGAAGGCCGCATCGTTCTGCGCGCGCTGCCCGGCGTGCCCAGCAAAGAAACTGGCCGGGCGTGGGTCAATGCGCTACTCTTTTTCGCCACGCTCTTATCGGTCTCTTTTGTGGGAGCGGCGAATGAAGGCGGCAATCCCTTGAGCAACCCCGCGGATCTCTGGTTGGGCGTCCCCTTTGCCACCACGCTGTTGAGCATCCTCACCGTCCACGAGTTGAGCCATTATTTTGTCGGGCGACGCTACGGTTCTCCGGTCAGCCTCCCCTATTTCATTCCGCTGCCGATAAGTATTTTGGGGACCATGGGGGCAGTTATTACGCAGAAAGCACCCATGCGCAGCCGCCAGGCGCTCTTTGATATCGGGGCGGCCGGGCCATTGGGCGGGTTCATGGTGGCCTTCCCGCTACTAATTTTCGGGTTGACCCTCTCTGAGGTGGGGCCGTTGCCGGTCGGCACACCCTATCTGCTGGAAGGCAATTCGGTGCTCTACTATCTGGTCAAATGGCTGATTTTTGGGCAACCTTTGCCCGCCGGAGGGCTGGACGTGATGTTACATCCAGTCGCCTTCGCCGCGTGGGCCGGCTTGATGGTAACTGCGCTCAACCTCTTCCCGGTGGGGCAATTGGATGGCGGTCACGTAGCCTACGCGCTCTGGGGCCGCACCGCCTGGAAAATCTCGCGGGTCTTTGTCTGGTTGATGATCGGTTGGGGGATATTCTTGAGCTTCACCGGCCAGGATTCCGGCTGGACGTGGGTGATCTGGGGGACTCTGGGGATGCTGATGGGCACTAAACATCCGCTTCCCCTTAATGACCTGACGCCGCTCGCTCCCACCCGGCGGTTGGTGGGTTGGGGGATGGTGGTGCTTTTCTTCCTAATCCTAATTCCCCTCCCGCTGACGCTTGTGACGCCGTGATGGGTGCTAGTTGCGTGGGGATAGATGCCAGTCGCGCCGTCAGCGCCGCGCCGACGGGGACGGAGGGTTATTCGTACCACTTGATTCGCGCACTGCTTCCCCAACTCACCCCTCGGTACACCGTCCGCCTCTACTTCCGTGAGCCGCCCGCGCCGGAAGCCTTTCCGCACGCTGAGCAACGGATTATCCCTTCCTCGCGCCTCTGGACGCATTTACGTCTCTCGGCGGAACTCTGGCGACATTCCCCGGACCTACTTTTCGTGCCGGCCCACGTCTTGCCACCGGTACGACCTCCGCTCACCATAGTCACCGTCCACGATCTGGGCTACCGCGCTTTCCCCCAGGCGCACACGGTCGGCCAGCGGCTCTACTTGGAACTGAGCACGCGCTGGAATGTGCATGTCGCAACGCATATTTTGGCCGATTCTCAGGCGACCCGTGAGGCGATTGTGCAAACCTATCACGCGCCCCCAGAGAAGATTAGCCTAGTCTATCCCGGCTACGATCAGAGACTTGAGCCAGAGCGTGACCGAGAGGTCTTGGCGGCCATGCGCGGCCGCTATGCAATCCCCGGCCCGTACATTCTCTCGTTAGGCCGTATCCAGCCGCGCAAGAACTTGGCCCGGTTGGTGGGGGCTTTCGCGCAGCTCGCGCCGCGTTATCCGGAGCTGACGCTAGTGTTAGCCGGGCCGCCGGGCTGGTTGAGCGAACCGCTCCACGCGCGGGTGCGCGAGTGGGGACTGGAGCGCCGGGTGCGCTTTCCCGGCTACGTGGCGGAGGAAGATAAGGCCGCGCTCCTCTCGGGGGCCGAGCTCTTCGCATTTCCTTCGCTTTACGAAGGCTTTGGTTTCCCGGTGTTGGAGGCGCAAGCTTGCGCGGTCCCCGTATTGACCAGTACCACTACTAGCTTGCCAGAGGTAGCCGGAGCAGCAGCATTATTGGTTGATCCGTTGGATGAAGCAGCTATCGCGCGCGGGCTGGAACGATTGTTGACGGAGCCGGCTTTGCGGCAGCAACTCATCGCGCGGGGGGCAGCGAACCTGGCTCGCTTTTCCTGGCAACGAGCTGGCCAGACTGTCGCTGAATTGGTCGAACAGTTGTTGCCGTGACTGAAGTCATTCTTGGAGGCGCGTTGCGCCATGCGTCCGGAAGCCTACTGCGGAAATCTTCCCGCCAGCAGAGGCTGGCGGCATTGGGGTTGTGGTGCGGTCAGGGGACCGGCCACAGCTACTTATTCCTACAAAAACAGTTGCCCGGCATTTATTTGCCGGGCAACTAGGGTTACAATTTTTGCTCAACGCTTCTGAGTAACGACCTCTACCTCATCCATTTTAAAGTGATGGCGCTTGCGCGCCCGGCGGGGGCCATTCGGCGGAATCTCTACGATGATTTCGCCTTTAAGTGCGTCCCAATCGATCACCCGTCCCCGTCCCTGCGGCGTGCTTACGTGTGATTTGCGGGGGGGGAATCCTTTGCTGGCATCCTTGTAGACCTGATGTTCGTAGTCTAGGCAGCAACGGAGCCGTCCGCACATCCCGGTGATATCCGTGGGCGAAAGTGAGATCGACTGCGCCTTAGCCATGTGAATAGAAATGGGCTTAAAATCGGTAAGGAACCGGCTGCAACAACGTGGTTCTCCGCAAACTCCATAACCGCCTAAATTCTTCGCCTCGTCACGTGAACCCATAGAGCGTAATTCCACCTGACAATCGAATTGGGTGCTTAACTGGTGTTGCCAGGTAGTGTAACTCTGTTCAGCCTCCAATTTCCCTGTATAGAAAAGAATGGCTTGGCGGCCGTTTAGGGTGAATTCTACGGAGATTACTTTGACCTCTTTTTCTTCCAACTCGGTTAATTTTTCCTCCGCAACTGTGGAGAGCATTGCCGCCCGTTCACGCAGGAATTGCCGGCGAGCCATATCAAGCCCGGTGGCTAGACGTACTACCGGTTTCAAATCATTAAGGGCTAGCCCGGCTGGTAAATCTGCCTCGGCGACGATAATTTCTCCTACTTGCAGACCCCGCATTGTCTCTACTACAACCCAACTAGTAGCTTGCAGTTCCATTTCTAGCGGGGCTAGAAAATGGTACAGGGTTCCAGTTGGCTGAAAACGTACCTTAACTACCGTTAGATGCTTCTGGGCGGTGGACTTTGATTCCGGAGTTTCTTTTTTATTCATAACGTTCATTCTTTCTCAACCTATTAACATTCACTTTTAACCAGCTAACTATACTTTATCAATGATATTTGACAACTGCGGTATAAGTACCCGGATATTTTTGGTTTTAGGGGCTAAAATTTTTGCTAAAAGCAACTACGACTTGACTGGTTTGAAAGAAGTGTGGTAGACTAAGCCGCGTTTGAGGTATATACAGCTAAAATAAGGAGTAAGAAAATGCTTAAACGTAAAGGTTTTAGGAGCAAAGAGAAAATCAGAGTAACTTTTGTTTTACCGGAGGGTTCCCCCCGCGCTTCCGTAGTCGGTGATTTCAATGCTTGGAACCCAGAGGCGAACCTCTTGATGCGGCGTAGCAATCAGATGTATAGCAGCGCGGTGGAGCTGGATAAGGGGCAACGTTACGCTTTCCGTTATCAGTTGGCGGCTGGCGGTTGGTTGAATGAAGCGGATGCAGACACAGAAGAATCTAATGAGTTTGGGAGCAGTAACTCCATCATCATCACTTAGTCGCTAACTAACGTTAGTTTGAAACTAATAACCGGCGCGAGAAGGTGTTTTCACCTTCTCGCGCCGGTTACAGTTAGCTGATAAATTTAGAAGAACGAGAGCTGCTCCGATTTGGGGGCCGGTTGATACTCTTGCGCCGTTAGCTGACCATCCAATAACGCGCGCAATCTACGAAAGTCTTCCTCTACGGCTTCTCTTAAACTAGGGCGATGCAAAGCGGCCGCCGGATGGTACATGGGGAAGTAGAGTTGCCCGGCCACGCGACGCGGTTGTCCATGTACCAGCGAGATCTTCTCCGAGGGAAAAGCGCGGGCCATGGAATGCCGGCCCAGAGTCACTATAATCTCCGGTTGGATAATAGCGATCTGTCGCTCCAGGTATCCCCGGCAAGCCTCCACCTCTGCTGGCTGGGGATCACGGTTGCCTGGCGGACGACATTTGATCACGTTACTTACGAAGACCTTCTGGCGATCTATCTTGGCGCCGGCCAATAGCTCGTCGAGAAATTGTCCAGAGCGTCCTACAAAAGGCATCCCTTTTTGATCTTCGTAAAAACCGGGTGCTTCTCCCACAAACATTATCTCGGCAGCTACTGGCCCGGCTCCCGGTACAGGATAGGTGCGCCCGGCGTGTAACGGGCAACGAGTGCAATGGGCTATTTCTTGATTAATGGCTTCTAAGGCCGCTTCTCTTGATTTCATAGATTCTCCTCTGAAAACAGTCGGGTAGTCTTTGGTCTTGTAGGCAAATAGTCATTTTCAGGCCTTGTGGGTGTGGTTCCCACATGGAGACTTCTTAAAAACATGGTTCCGTTGAAAAAAATTAGCTCACCGCCAAGACCCTACGCTTCATCAATTCTTCGTGCTTTTGCGCCTTAGCGGTGAAATGCTTGGCTTTTTCAGTAGACTCAAACACGCAACTACCCGTATCCATACTCAGCTAGCGAGAACCGATACATGTTTCTCCCTTAATCTTTGACGCTGAGTAGCTAGCTGTTCCCGGTAGCGCGCTCCGGTAATATCGGCGATTAACAAGAGTGCATCTTCGCCGTCACGATAGTAATGCGATTTCCGCTCGCTGACTTGGAAGCCATACTTGCGATAAAGTGATTGGGCGATCCAGTTGGAGGCGCGTACTTCTAAGGTAACGTTAGTAAGTCCGATTTCCAGCGCCTCTGCCAACACGGTGATGAGCAATAATTCGCCCCAGCCATGACCCCGCCAAGCAGGATGAACGGCTAAAGTGCTGATATGCCCTGGCTCCAGGTTTGCGCGCAATCCCACAAAACCATAAATGCGTCTGCTGGCTCTCTTTTTCCAGAGCCAGCGGGATGCTGGTCGCTGAACGGGGCGGCTTTCCAGGACAAAGTAGTGGGCCTCTGAATTGAAAAGTACCTCTTGTATGTACGCGGTCTGCGGCCACGGATCGCGGAAAATCTCTTGTTCCAACGCGGAAACTGCCGCGATATCACCGCCTTTCATGGGCCGGATACGATATGGGGAAGCCATCGCTGTTTTTAGCGTGCGTAGAGAGGTACTAATAACGCCGGAGCGCCCACCTGGCCGGCGCGGAGTTTAACCCAAGCCAGCTCCGCGAGAAAGCCGGCCCGCCGTAGATGATAGGCAGGAGCGGGTACTTGCACTTGTTCTTTTAGCGTCGCCAAGAGCGCCAGCCCTTGCGTTGAAATTTCGCCTACTACAATCGCCGGTTCGCGGATCCGGCCGGGCAGCTGCGCCCATTCCACGATATCAAGCTTGGTTTCGGCCTGCCAGCCATCCGCATCTTGATAGCGATAGCGCGCGTAACCGATACGTTTACGTCCCACGGCCAAGATCGCATAAAGAGGGCGGGGGTCAGGCGGCTGAGCTGCCACCAGAATATCCAACGTGGTGATGCCGATCAAGGGTAGTTGTTGAGTGAGCGCCATCCCTTTAGCCAGAGCCACCCCAATGCGGACTCCGGTATAGGAACCTGGCCCTTTGCAGACTGCAATGGCGCTTAACTCCGCCGGGGATGTTCCCAGCTCTGCTAATAGATTGTTGATATGGGGCGCCAACGTCACCGTATGGCGGTTGACTGATTCCCAAGAGAACTCGCCTCGGAGAGTTTGCCCATCGTGTAACGCAATGCTGGAACGATTGGTAGCGGTATCTATGGCTAAGAGCATTATTTTCCTATCAGGTCCTTATGGTATTTTCGCAATAGCACAGTATGTCGTTCTCCAGTGGCTCGGAAGATCAGAGAGCGCCGGTATTCATCTAACCAATGGAACTCAACCCAGAGATGGTCTGTGGGAAAAATATCAGGAGCACGATTAGCCCACTCTACAACGCAAATGCTCTGCACCGCTTCAAATAACTCTTCCAATCCCAGGTCTATGATTTCACCTAGTGTATTTAGCCGGTAGAGGTCGATATGGTAGATCTTTTGAGCATCCTGTGGACGCTCGTGGCGGCGCACCAGGACGTAGGAAGGGCTGATGAGACGAGTGCTCGCTCCCCAACCGCGCCCCAGGCCTTGTGCGAATAGCGTCTTGCCCGCTCCCAATTCGCCTTCTAAAGCGATCACGTCGCCGCCTTGCACCAGCGCGCCCAAACGCGCGCCCAGGCGTCGGGTCTGCTTGGGGCTGCGACTGATGAACTCGAAGGTCTGAGCGTCTGAAATGAGCATAGGGGCATTATACTATAAAGCGCGCGTGGCGTGAAAGAGGGGGCTAGACAGAACAAGGTAGTGAGGAGTTATCTTATGGAAAAGTCTGAACTGTGTAATCTGTGATGTCTAATTCGTTTTTCTTATACACTAGGGCTATTTTCTGCTCATCGAAATGTAAGAAGATATCGATTGTGTCTCTCTTAAAAACAGTTGTATCTATACCTTGAACAAATTTCTTGATCACCTCAAGAGGTATTAAGAGGAGTGGCCCCCGAGGCATTAACAAGAACCCCTCACCTTGCGCTAAATGGGTCTTAAAACTGTTTGGCTTGGAACCACGGAAGGTCACTTGCCATCCAGCAGGTTTTTTACTACCGGGACGAATAAAAGTTCGCCGATCATCAATCTTAGCATTGTATTTTCCCCATTTTTGTATGGCATGTCCTGCTTGACGGATAATTTTTTTCGCATCATCATTATTGATCTCGTCGTCCCCGCGTTCTGTCAATACTTTGTTGATTTTGCTTTTGCGCGTCAGTAAAACGATAATTTCATCTTTGAATGTATTGACCCACGTTTTTTGAGTGGCGCTTAAACTAGGACTTCTGGTGGCCGCGGTAGTTACATTGTAGCGATTTATTTTGAAGAGCTTAACCAGATAATTTTCTAATGTTAGTCGAATGTTCTCGTCATTGAAGTCGGATTGCGTGGCATTGCGTCCATCATTAATTACAATGGCCCGATCCCAATTCTTGATTTTACTCTCAGGCGTTTTGATATGCGTTGTTAGCCGATGTTTGATGCTTTCTGTTTGCCCTATATATACTTTCTTACTCTTGCTATCAAAGAGAATATAGAGACCAGGAATGGGAGAGCGGCCTATTTCGTTAATGATAATAGCCAGAGCTTGTTCGCTTCTAGGTAGTTCCCAAGAACGCAAATTGCCAATTAAGGTTCTGGCTCTGACAATTCCTAGCCCGTTTGCTGGATTATCTAAAAACCCATAATCGCGACTACTCATATCAACCTTCTTTATGTAAAGTTATTATGGTCTCACGGAGCTTGTAACTGCGAATCTGTCCAGAACGTCTATTTCTCGCTTTTTCGATCTTCTCAATAGTAAGACCTAGTTCCTGACCTATTTTGGCTATTAATAAATCTGTGGGTAGGTAGGTGTCGGCGATCAAGCTGTCTCCAACCACCAGTATAAATCTTCCGTTGGGGCGAAGGACACCGATTACTTGCCTCATCACTTTGTACATATCATCAAAATACTTGTGGATAATTTCTGGCATATCTGGACGGCGATATCTGCCACGTCTAGCAATGTTCAAAGTCATCTCTTCTTTGATTTTGGCTAACCATCTATTGTTATATCTATCTTCCTGTTGGGAGAAATCTCTAATCAACTTTTTAGAGACATTATCGCATACCACCATATCATCTTTGACGCTCTTCAACTGTCTGTGTCCTTCTGCGAAACCTAGCCATCCCATTTCAATCTTATAATTCATGACATAATCTAATCCGTTCATGTACGGTGGCGAAGTGATGATTAAGTCATAAGTGTTTGGATGTTCAAAGTGCATGGAATTGGCTAACCATATTCGGCTCTGAGCTCGAATATGCTGGTATTGATCTTGTAGCGTTCGTAAATCACTAGCTATCTCTCTTATTTTGTTTTCAAACAGCTCGAAGGGAACATGCCCCCTAACTATTTTAGAACTGCTATATCCAAGACATGGAGAGCGTTTCAAATTGCTGCTCTCAATCAATATCGCTGAAAAAGCCAACAACATCAAATCTTTGATTTTTTTCTCTTGGCTGGTTACTGGGGCAAAGTCATCTAGTCCACTTTTTAGTATCTCGAGATTTTCTAATACATCCGCGTTAAAATGTTTGGTTGATTTTAGAAATGATGGGGCGTGGAAAACATGCTCGCGGGGTAGAGTCTGTGCTATCTGAAGCAACGCCTTAGGATCGACATCCCATGTGGAGACTTTAGCTGTGGCGATGAAATGTAGTAGCGGATTAAGTTCAATTCCATACGATTCAAAATTGTTAAGTTTGGATTGTACTATAGATGTTCCACTGCCTGCAAATGGATCTAGGATGGATGGATTAGCATAGTCTTGGCTGTAACGATCAAGGATGTTTTGAACAAACTGAGCTGAAAAGCCTTGCACATACGGAGACCACCGATGAACGATCTTAACAGCGTTCGGGGAAAATTGTATGGGTTGCGGATTTTCAATTATTTCTATGCCAAGTTCTTCCAGGTAGGAGCGTGAATCATCGTCAGAATTTCCCCCTTGTTTTGGAGAGCGGCTTATGTTAAATTGGCGCGCATTCAGGGCCGGCCTAGTTGGCAAGAAATCATATCGCATCTTATTTTCAGCCACAGCGGAAGTTCCATTGTCTGATTGCATCAAATTTTTCCTCGAGTTTCTCTGGTGAGTAGTTGATGTACATCGTCGGCATGAACATAAAGCAAAGTTAACAGCTCAATCTGGCTCGTATTCAAAAGATTGTTGCTTGCCTATATTCTTCAGTGATAAGCAATCTTAGCATAGCGCAGCAGAGATACAACTCATAACCTTCTTCCGGGCACCCGCACCCGGAAGATCTCTGCCGCGTCCTCTGCCGCCAGCCCGAACCGTTCCAGTAACGCCGGAACGACAAAGCTCGCCCCGCGTCCATAAGCTGCCGTCTCATCAGCCCAGTGCAAACGCACGCTGCCCCGCGTGACCAGGTAAATCTCGATCCGCCCGCCGGTAGCGATTTCCACGCGCTCCCCGACAGCCAACTCCCGGCGAGAGAGCTCGAATTCCGCCGCCGGGGTCCGGTAGATTATCCAGCCGGCCTCGCGCTCCCCAGTTGATACCGGCGCAGGTCCCATCTGGGGCGTGAGAATCTCCACCAGCGTCTCCACATCCTTGAACTTGGGGGTTAGCCCGGCGCGCACCACGTTATCGGAGTTCGCCATGCACTCGATGATATTGCCGCGCAGATAAGCGTGCGGCACGCCGGCCTCCGTGTAGACTCCTGCGCCGGGTTGCAGATGGAGCAGGTTGAAGAGGAAGAGTGAGCAAAGTCCCACATCCGCGCCGCCGTACTTGACGCGCAGCTGCAAGAAGAGGCGTTCCGTCTCGCTCAACGGAGCCTGCCGCTCCGTCAGCCGGTGAGCCAACCGCGCCGTCGCCGCCTCCAACGCCTCCGGTTCCGCCAGCGCGCGCCGCAGCAACCGCGCGTAGAACTCGTGTAAAGCCGTCTCGTCCGCCAGCTCCATCGCGCCGCCGAACTCCGCAATCTCTGGGTACGCGGATACCACGGCCCTCAATTCCGCCCACGGCTTGAACCCGACCAGCGCCGTCAACCCGTCCAACGCCACGGCCACCTCCGGTTTATGGTTGGCGTCGGGATAATGCTCTGGGTCGCGTTCATGCAGCCGCGCCGCCTGCTCTTGAGTGGGATGCGCCTGGATGGAGAGTGCTTCCGCCGCCGAGAGCACTTTGAGGAGAAATGGCAGCTCCGCCCCGAACTGGTGCGCTACCGCCTCACCCAGCCACGCCTCCGGCTCCGCCGCGATCAGCGCGCCCAATGGCACCGCATCCGCGTCAGAGAGTACCTGCGAAGGTGCTTTGGGATGCGCGCCAATCCACAACTCCGCGTAAGGCCGGCCCGGTTCCACCGCCTCCCCCAAGAGCCGGGGGATAAACGCCGCCTCATTCCGCGTCCCCCAAGCGTAATGTTGTACGCGATTGCGCAACCGGTAAGGGCGCGCCGCCAGTTCAAACTCTTTTATCATCTCAACCTTCCTCCAAACTAAAGATGGTCACAAGCCCGGCGACTGAAGTCGCAGCCACTCCTGCGAAGTCCACCTACGTGGACTAGTGTGCTAATAGCTGTGACCAATATAATTTTCTCGCGGCCAATAGCCCTGAAAATAGAAATAAGAGGCCGTAGATGAAGAAGAGCAGGAGGTATCCGGCCCCCGGTATCTCCGGGACGTGTAAGGTGACGTAATCGGCAAGGGGGCCGCCGATGTAGGAGCCAATCGCGCCGGCGCCCGCCCCGGCCAGATTAGCTATGCCCAGATAACGTCCGGCCTCCTCTTGCGGGACCAGTTCCACGCCTAGCGCCCAGTTCGCTGTGTAGAAGACGCCGGTCGCCAGACCAATAATGGCTCCACCGGCGTAAATGTGCCCCAACGTTGGCGCCAGAAGTAGAAGAAACGTCCCCGTACCAGCGGCCAAACCGCTGGCAGTTACGAGATGCCCATTGCCCCACCGGTCAGTCAACCAGCCACTGGGCAATACTGCGAGTAGCAGCGCGATTCCGACCACCAACATCACCCGGCTGGCCGGCGCGGCAGCTTCCTCGGCACTCAGTCCCAGCCGCGCCTGGATAAAATAGAGGACAAAACTGGAGAGGTTGAAGGCCCCGACCAGGAAAGCCAACCGATTGATTACCCACCAGGTAAACGCGGTGGCCGCTCTCGTTTTGCTGTGGCCTAGTGAGATACGGATGCTGATCCAGACTCCCCCCACAATGGAACCGCACATGGCTAATAAACCCACGGTTCCCATCCCCAAGAAGATCGGCCAGCTGCCAGCGACTGCCAACCAGAGCTTGCCACTCCAATTGACCAGCCCGCCCATACCCAATATCACGCCGGTAAAGGCACCGGTCATCAATACCAGCCGTCCTAGAGGGTTCCAGTCAATGGGGTCAGGAACGTTTTGAAGAGGCGCCTCCGGCGCCAGCATGGTCAATGCCAGTGTGGCTGCCAGCACACCGGAGACAACCAGGAGTCCGGCCGGCAGCCGTCCGGCGCTGATCAGCGGCGCGATGGCAAAGGCAACCAGAATCACCGGCAAAGGCACCTCAAAGAGAGCTTTGCCTCCCGAAAAGATGCTCCGTTTTTCTGGTGGCACTAGATCTGGGATTAGACCTTGCACCGCGCCGAGGGAAGTGTTCACCGCCGCTTGCAAGAGGAGATACGCGCCGAAGAAATACCAGAACCCACGTAGCCCCGCCATGGCGGTGATGTGCAGGAAGGCCACGATGACCAGGAAGATGGTTAGCGTGCCGCCGAGGATAAAGGGCCGCCGCCGTCCCCAGCGCGCGCGGCAGTGGTCGGAGAGCAGTCCCATGACCGCTTGCGTGAGCAAGCCCACCATCAAGCCCCCCAACCGTAGCCGGCCAAAGTAGGCGCCTTGCGCTGCCCTTCCCACGAACTGCTGCACCAACAAGGGGAGCACCAGGGGCAACATAGTCTGGTTGAGGACGCTGATACCCAAGTGATGCGCGTTGATAGTGATGAAATCGTACCAGCGTAACTCTCTGGACCCGGTAACTCCCTGCTGGGTCATTCCGCGAGCCGCGCTAACCAGATACCCACCTCGTACAGCGCGATGAAGGGCAACATCACCATCAACATGACAAAGGGGTCTGTGGTCGGGGTGATGATGGCCGCCACAAGTGCCGCGCCAAAGATCACCAACTTCCGCGCCTTGCACAGAGCTGCGGATTGCACCAATCCCGCCCGCGCCAGGAAGTAGAGCACTAACGGGGTCTGGAAAATTAACCCGAGGCTCAACAACGTCGTGGTGACGAAGGAGAGGTATTTCTCCAGCGAGTAGGTGCTCTGCACCATGCTCGGTAGAAATTCGCGTAAAAAGGGTAGCGTAACTGGCAAAAAGGCCCCGAAGGTAAATCCGCCGCCCAGGATAAAAGCCAAGAGCGATCCCGGTATTAGCAGCCAGAAGTATTTGCGCTCAGCTGGATAGAGGCCCGGTCTGATGAAAGCGTAAAGTTGGTAGAGCAGATAGGGCAAGGCTAAGAGCACCCCCAGCCAGAGAGAGACCTTGAAGTAAACGATAGGGGCTTCTGTCGGCCCCAACACAATCACCGCGCTCTCGCCTAGCGGCCAGAGTAGCCATTCGATCACCGGCTTGGTGATCAGCGAGCCTACCAATGTACCGCCGCAGACCGCCAGCACCGCCCGCAGGAGACGAGAGCGCAGTTCCGCGAGGTGTTCAAGCGGCGTCATTTGGAGATCCCGCATCCGTTCCTCCCCAGGGTTTCTCATCATCCGTCTCTAATGTTTGGAGCAGCTCGTGCCAGAGCGTTTTGCTCTGGCGCAGGTAGCCTCCCACGGTTTGGGCTATCTTTAACAGTTCCTCCGGGCCAAAGAAGAGCAACCCAATCAGTAGCACGAGCAATAATTCGCCACCGCCTACATTTAGCATATCCATCTGGTCTCACTTACCTGAAGTTTGGTTAAATCAAATGTCAACCACAGATTACGCAGATAACCGGAGGTTGCCATTTGCCATTTGTTGATTTGCGTTAGAAATCCCAATCGGTTTTGGGGGAGGGCAGACAGAACGCCATGTCCAGCTGCTCCAATAATTCTGGCGGACCTGCCAGATCAGTCGTGACCGCCAAGCCGGTCGCCGGACGGGTTCCTAGCCAGAGCCGCGTGAAAGCGTTGACGGAGGCCGTGAGTGTCGGCAAAGTTGCCTCGCTGCCGAGCACCGCCTCTGATTTCGCCCCCAACGTGATGACGTACTCGCCCGTCACGCCGCGCCAGGAGGCATCAGCGGGCAGGTAACGTTCAATCGGATCGGCCAGACATAAGTTAAAGCGGACCGTCTCCCCGCGCAAATGCGTCTGCGCCAAGCAAGCCGGAATATCATTCATCCGCACTTGCCAGTAAGCACTGGCGGACATGCGGTTCTCGTATTTTGATTTTTCGGTGAGCTGGCGGAATCGGAATGGCTGCCGGAGGAAATCTTGCAGCTGAATGCCGTGTGGCTCGCGCATCCTGACTAATCGTACTTGATCGCCCAGGCTTTTGATGAGCGCCAGCAATTCCAAGAATTGCTCCGTAGTTTGATAGGAGAGCCACCCAACTACGTAGGGACCACGTCCCTTGTCGCCGCCGGTGAACCAGAGATGATGAGTGAGCTCGCCCGCCGGCCCATCAAAGTAGCCCAGGCCGAAAGCCTCCTTGCCCCAAATCATCTCGGCGCGCGTCGCCTCCGGGGGCAGCAGATCCACGGTCCCGTGTCCGTGTTGGCGCGCGAGACGCGAGGCATGAATAGCCTTCCAATCGTCCGTGGTGAGCCGCCGGGGGACACGGTGCTGCCGGTGGATGTGCAGCTGCGCGGGATCAAAAGCCAACCAGTGCTCGTAGTTGCCGGACCCGAAGCCCAACTGGTCATAATAGCCTTGTTCGAAGATCCCCAGCCCAGTTACCAGGACGCCTTCTTCTGCTCCGGCGGCCACCAGCCGGGCAGTCAGTTGTCCAGCGAACCCTTGTTTGCGCGCCACGCGGCTGGTCGTCACCCCGGTCACGGCATCGAAAGAGAGCGTTTCTCCCAGATAACGGATGGTTCCTGGCATGGAGAGCACCAGACATTCGGCCTCTCCGTTGACCTCGGCCACCAACGCGCGGCTGGTCTGAAGCAACAGATCAAAGGCTTGCCGTTGCTCTGGTTTGTCTTCCATCCAGGCTACCTCGCGCCAGATCCGCTGGACGGCGGTTCTATCGGTTGCCGGATTGTATTTGCGAAACGTTGCCATCAACTCCTCCTCTGAAAATAAGTCTAAAGTCGCCAGTCAAAGGTCTAAAGGCTGCTTCAAAACAAAAATGTTTGCGTTAGTGAAGCATTGTTATTGTCGTTGGTGTGCCAGAGGCAGATGGTGACTCCTGCGAAATATGCTAAATTTGTCATGCGCTCACAGTATAACGATATTTGGGCAGACGGTCAAGGGTACGCATTCATTCTGTCATCGGAAAAACATCCTTAGTTCCAGGGAGTCGCTTCCCATTTATCCCAACTTATCCCAAAAGTATTTGGGATAAGTGCGCCAGCAAATTGGTAGAGCGGCTGGTGAATCCCCTGAGAAAAGCTAATTCTCCGTTAAGACGCCCAGCCGCTAAGGGAAAAAGGGATCATAATCTGTGTCATCTGCGCAAGCTGTGGATAAAACGGCCCCACGTCATTTGACAATTTGCGGGGGGCGTGGTATAAATATGCCCGTTAAAGGCTTTGAACAGGAAGAGTACGTATCAGAGCGGGGCTAGAGAGAGCCGAAGATTGGTGGAAATTCGGCGCCAGCGCAGATGCAGAATGGGCCTGGGAGCTGCTCGACGAACGAGCTTAGTTAGCTCAAGTAGGAAGAGACGGAGACGCTACCGTTATCCAGGCGTAGGAGATCGCTCTAGCGGCCGTCTCCGAAAAAGAGTGAGGCTGGCTATACTCAGTGAACGCGCCTTCCGAGGGGCGTTTTTTTTGTTTGAGGAGCGGTCGGCTTAACTAGGGTGGCACCACGGGTTCGTTTTTAACGCTCGTCCCTTAGCGGGGGCGGGCGTTTTTTGTTTTCTGGGAAAAGAGCACTCACCACGGAGGTACAGAGAACCCGGAGAAAGAAAAATGACTTTACTGCAAAAGATAGCTCGCCACTAAGACGCCAAGACGCTAAGAAAGAAAGTTGATTTTCAAATCTTTGCGCCTTGGTGCCTTAGCGGTGAAAAGCCAGTTTTCCGCTAAGACGCTAAGCCGCTAAGAAAAAAGATAGTTTTAGACTAATTTTCTGAAGGGTAATTTTTAAGTCTTTGCGCCTTGGCGTCTTAGTGGTGAAATACTTAATTTTTCAGTACAGTCAACTTTTTACTTGTAACTAATTTTAGGAGGAATTGATGAATAAGAAACGTAAACGCCTTTTGACCGGGGATCGCCCCACCGGGAAGTTGCATTTGGGCCATTACGTCGGCAGCCTGAAAAACCGCGTGGCCTTGCAGGAGCAGTATGAGTGCTTCTTCATCGTGGCGGATCTGCACACGTTGACCACTAAGCCGGAGAAAGAGCATGTCGCCGGTTTGGCAGCGAACATCTACGACATCGTGTTGGATTATCTCTCGGTCGGCATTGATCCCCAGCAGAGCACCATCTTCTTGCAATCTGCCGTCACGGAGGAGTTTGAGCTCAATCTGCTCCTGACGATGTTGGTCACGTTGCCGCGTCTGGCGCGGTTGCCCAGCCTCAAGGATATGGCCCGTGCCGCCCAGTTGGATGAGGAACGTTTGCCGCTGGGCTTGATTGGGTATCCGGTGCTGCAAGCCGCCGATATTCTCTTGCCGCGCGCCCATCTGGTGCCGGTGGGCAAGGATAACGAAGCGCATGTGGAAATCTCCCGCGAGATTGCGCGGCGGTTCAATCGCCTCTACGATGCGGAAGTCTTCCCCGTTCCTGAGGTGCTGGTTGGAGATGTCCCCACGCTGGTCGGCATTGATGGGCAATCCAAGATGAGCAAGTCGTTAAATAACGCGATCTTCCTCTCCGACAATGAAAAGGCCGTGGAGAAGAAAGTAATGCGGATGTACACGGATCCTAAGCGCATTCGAGCCGATATACCCGGGCGGGTGGAGGGCAATCCGGTCTTTATCTACCATGATGCTTTCAATCCCAACTTGGCGGAGGTCAAGGACCTCAAAGCACGTTACCGCCAGGGAAAGGTTGGCGATGTGGAGGTCAAACGTAAGCTGGCCCGCGCGCTCAATAACTTCTTGGATCCCATCCGCGAGCAGCGTGCTTATTACGAGGCGCAGCCGGGGATGGTGGAAGAGGTTCTCGTGGTCGGCACGCGCCGGATGCAGACGGTGGCCCGCAAGACTATGGAGTTGGTTTACGAGGCGATGGGCATGCCCAGCCTCAAGTTACGGCGAGCTATCACCCGCGACGTAGATTTTCGTCTATTAGGTTAATCTGTTGGAAAGGCGAGTAGTTGAGCGCTCCTGGCGACTAAAGTCGCGGCTACCCTTGCGAAGTCCACCTGCGTGGACTACTGGACTGCTAGACTACTTGCCTATCCGACTAAGCTAAATCCCAGGAGGGAAAAATGTCACAAGGTAATTTTTTGCCCAAGCGTTGGTACAATTTGATGGCCGATCTACCTACCCTGCCGCCCCCGCCGCTGCATCCGCTCACTCACCAACCGATGTCGCCGGAGGATATGAGCGCGCTCTTCCCGATGGAGTGCATCCGGCAGGAGGCGAGCACTGAACGCTACATCCCCATCCCGGAGGAGGTGCGGGAAATCTACGAGCTCTGGCGTCCCACGCCGTTGCGTCGCGCCCGGCGTTTGGAGAAGCTGTTGGATACCCCGGCGAAAATCTACTACAAATACGAAGGCGCCAGCCCGGTCGGCAGCCACAAACCCAACACCGCTGTCGCGCAAGCTTACTACAACAAAGCTGAAGGCGTCACCCAACTGACCACGGAGACAGGGGCCGGGCAGTGGGGCAGCGCGTTGGCTATGGCCGGGGCATTTATGGATATCGCGGTCAAGGTCTACATGGTCAGCGCCAGTTACCATCTCAAACCGGGACGCCGGATAATGATGCAATCGTTCGGTGCGACCTGCACGCCTAGTCCCAGCGACGAGACCGCAGCGGGACGCGCTATTCTGGCGCAGGATCCGGATTCACCGGGGAGCCTAGGCATCGCTATCAGCGAGGCCGTGGAACTGGCGCTGGCCGATCCCGAGACCAAATACTGTCTGGGCAGCGTGCTCAACCATGTCTTGATCCACCAATCGGTGATCGGCCAGGAGGCACTCCACCAAATGGCTGAAGCGGGAGCCTATCCCGATGTGGTCATCGGTTGTGTGGGCGGCGGGAGCAACTTTAGCGGGATCGCCTTCCCTTTCTTGGGGGAACAGCTGCGCGGCGGTAAAGAGATTCGCTTTGTGGCGGTGGAACCGGACGCTTGCCCGAAGATCACCAAAGGGGCATACACGTACGATTACGGGGATACGTCCGGGCTTACCCCGATCATGAAAATGCACACGCTGGGACATACTTTCGTCCCGCCGAGCATTCACGCCGGCGGCTTACGCTATCATGGCATGGCCCCGTTAGTCTCACTCTGTGAGGAGCTGGGCTTGATTGACGCCATCTCTTACCCGCAACTTAGTTGTTTTGAAGCCGCGATGCAGTTCATCAAGACGGAGGGGATCATCCCGGCGCCGGAAACCTCGCACGCCATCCGCGCCGTCATCGACGAGGCGCTGGACGCGAAGGAGCAAGGAGAAGAACGCGTGATCCTCTTCAACTTCAGCGGGCATGGCTTCCTGGATCTCACTTCTTACCAGGCTTACCTGAATGGCGAGCTGCATAACTACGCATATCCGCAGCAAGCGGTGAACGCGGCGTTGAAACTGTTGCCTAAGATCGAGGAGTAAAATTAGCAGTAGTAGCGAGCAATAAACAACCCCGGTATGGGCGTTAAGCCTATGCCGGGGTTAGCGTGTCTCAGGGAGTGGAGTGAAAAAGCGAGTGAGCGAGAAGG
>DUEJ01000086.1 GCA_011192175.1 Thermoflexia bacterium | reverse complement strand
GGTGGCGAATACTTTAAGACACTAACGAGGAAGTACAATCAATTATCGAGGTTCTCAAAGATTACAGCGGGATTCTTGCCGGGAAAGGTAATATTTCTCCGGCAACGCTCTCTACCGAGATACTTGGTCTTGGCGAAGAGAGAAAGCATTTCTACAATGTTTTCTTTAAACAAGCCCTACATTCCACCCTGGAAAGTATTGAGTCAGAATTTTATCTAGAAATACAGGATCCAAATATCGAGTCTCAGATTTCAGTACTTCCGGAGGGGCAATTATCTCTCCAAGTTGAAGAGATGGTGACGCTTCGCGGGAGATATGATGCGACACCGGAGGACTATCCTCTGAATCAGGCCGCACGCTGGGCACTTGCACGAGTAACTAGCAAGCCAGTAAAAAATGCCCTGGAAAATTACATCCAAGACGCCACCGAGGATATTGAGAAATCCTCAACAGAGGGATTTGAAATTGTTTTCATCCTGCGACACAGTCTGGTAATGGAAAAGTTTTCTGATGGGCTGCGCATCATTAGAGATTCCTTCACTGACAAAAGTGTGGATAACCCTTCTGGAATTGACAATGTTATCTGGGAGGGCGAGGGAAAACTTTTCCGTAACGCGCCTGATTACATGAGGTTTGTTGACTACCGCATTTACCAGAAATCTATCGAAACCATGGGCAGAGAGATGTTGGCTCTCTATAGAAAAGTATATGACATTTCTGAGCGCCAACACCAATCTGATATTGGGGATGTACGCCCAGCATGGTCTTGGTACAACAGAAATGCGGCTGCCAGCTACATCAATGCATATACATCTAACACCACCAGGAAATGTAGGCTCCTTTTTCACAATGGTATTATGGCAGACCAATCAAAGTGGAATGCAGCCTATACGAAGCATACTTGTACCGATTGTACCAACTACGTCTCCCAGGGACTTCTATCCGGAGGCATGCCCACTGATGGTACGTGGTATCCTGAGAGTTTAGCTTGGATAAGAACCTCTGCGCTAAAAGATTGGTTGCTCGCAAAGGGATACGCTAATCATGTGTGTTGGTATCCTGATTATTTGAACCTGGGCGATCTCGGCCTCACGGATGATCAGGAGCACGTTGTCATGGTCGGGAGCAAAGGCCCAACCCGCTACAGTGCGCATACCAACGATCGATTACTTTACCCTTGGGATTCCGCTGTACTGCCTAGCCAACTAATTATCATCTATTAGTCAAAAGAGTACGTAACGGTCACCAGCGGCTCCAGTGATATCTGGTGACCGTCTTTGTATTTATATTTGCAAGTGAGGAATTTGATGGGTAAAGTCTTAAAACTAGCGGCTATGCTCTTGGTGCTTACGGCTATATTCGTTGTAGTTTCCAAGCAATCACCAGACGTGTTCAGGGATGAATATCCGGTTATGCTAATCAACCATTCGCGGATATTTGACCAAGATACTTCAGTCTTGGAATTCGCCTGCCTGAACCAACCCGTTTGTCCGGCCCCACTAGAAATTGCGAGTATTTGGGACAGTACACCGAACAAGCCGGGGGTGGATCAAGCAGGCAAAATCTATCTCCCTTTTTACAATCGCAGTGAGGTTCTGTACCTGGATACGACCCGGACTTCGACAACATGCGTAAGCGTGGATGCCGGACTGGAAAATTTCTTCCCAATTTCTGTGCTCCAGGTCGAGGGGAAAACCTTGCTGGCAGATTTGGATACTTTATTGATCGTCAGAGATGATGCTTCCCATAAGGTCATTGAACTGACCGCTGTCGCTGAACCTACACTGATGGGAATTGGCGGGCTGGTTCGGGGCACGGAAAACAGCGTCCACGCCTTCGATTCCTCTCCACACACAGTGGAGGGAGAGAGAGTTGCGCTGGTTTTTACTATCGATCTGGTCTCTGAGAACGTGACACCGGTACTGCTGCCCATCTTTAATGCAGAGGAAAAAGAACGACGTAGAGTGCAAATCGTGGGGGTCTCTGCCGACTTAAGCAAAGTGTATTACATGTTCAGTATTCAGACGTCAGAGCAGGATGAGTCGCAAATGCGATTAGTCATGTTTGATACGCAGACAAAAAGGGAACTTCACGTTTATAGAGATCACTGTCTACCCAGACAAGGATATCGCCAGTATGGGAACTACTTGTTCATCTCGTCAGGAAGCCAGGGGCCACTTTTGTTGAGGCTTGACGATCTTTCCCCGGTTGTTAACTTCACCACGCTACCCACCGAATTTCAGGTTTTGACGCTTGCGCCTTTGGGAAGATTCTTCCTCGCAGGAACGGCTAGTGAGGTGTTGGTTCTCTCTGGCGAAGGGGATATCCTGGAAACCTACCGGGTACCGCCGGAATTCTTCGGAAAGAAATACATCTTTGTGGAGTATTGGGATGAATAGAAGAAAAATACCCAAGTTAATTAAAGTTGTTGTTCCGCTGATGGGGTTTATTTTCCTGATAATCCTGATGTGGCCATTTCTACGTCCCCCTATCAACAGGCAGTTGTTACAAGACATTGACGTTTTGTTAGATGATTACCGTCATGCGCTTGTCACTGGAGACATCACGGAACCATCCTACTATAGTCAAGAAATGCAGGAACTCATCAAGAACCGCCGGTGGTTTTATGCAGAATATATGAATGTGGGCTTAATGTCTGAATTGCAGGCGCTCACTTCGGAGTTCTACTACCAGCCAAGAAAAGACTATTCCGTGCCGGCGCTGGTTACAGTGTTACTGGACTCAAACTCGTCTGGTACCCGGTGGGACGTTCTCCGGGGGCGTTCGGTCGCGGTCCCTGTTGACGCTCAGATCCGCGTGCTCTCCGACGACCGCTTTTCCCTCCGCGTTACGGAGATGGTGACCGTATACGCGAAATACAGCGTCCCGCCAGAAGAGTATCCTGTCGTATTGGGTGCCCACTGGGCGCTTGAGAGGACCGCTGACCCACTCGTAGCAAAAGAGCTCCGGGAGTACATAACGTCAACCATGAATGAGGTCCGGCCCTCGTTTGAGGAGGGCTACGAGATCGTATTCATTCTCTATCATCACATGATCGTGCAGCGTACCCCCATCGGGTTACAAATTATCGAGGATACCTTCACCGATCGAGACACCATCTTCCCCGGCGTGGATAATGTTGCGTGGGTGGATGGAAACTTTGTGCGAGATACCTCTACATTCACCACCACGGCAGAATATCTGCTTTACCATAAATCGGTGGAAGAGATTGGAAAAAACTTGCTTAAGCGCTATACAGAAGGCTGGTGAATTGCTGAAAACTCCGCAGAATTCCTAATATCAAGTAACAGAAGCCGGTATCTTATCAAGCGTTGCAGCGCTGAATTCGGCTCCCGATATTGCACCCGGATATGGGAATCCCTTTGGCTGGCACTGGTGGAACCTGGACGACTTCTACCAGCACATCGTGGATCGTGGCAGGCTGGTCATCTGGTGAGGCTACCGCTCACGTTTGCCCGATTTCACTGCAGGATGGCGAGGCAAGTGCCTCGTTATCCTCCCCCTTGCACGTCTATGATGCCTGGAACGAGGAGATGGACTATGAAGAAGCCAATGATGGTAAGAGGCAAGAGTTGCCTGGCGTTGTTGGCTCTGGCAGTCCTGCTGATGGCATGTGGCCGGGTCATTCACCCTACGGTCGCAGCACCCACTGCGCCGGAAGCAACACCGGTCCCCTCTCTCACCTTTGCTCCCACAATGACGCTGGCTGCACCGGAGGCCACGGCGATCGTTTCCCTGCGGACACCGGATGTGCCCAACCGCTGGCCCACACCGACCCCTTCACCGACGGTCACGCCGGTTCCTAGGGAGAAGTTGGTCATCCCTACCCCCGGTGCGCTGAACTATACTACTGTGTTGACCATCGAGTCACCTGTCAAGTATGCGGGGCCTGTGTTGGACGGGGATCGGATATTCATTACCGGCTACCGTAACCCAGGGGAATATTTCGGTGAGATACTGATGTACGATCTCAACACAGGAAAGATGACGAGCGTGGCATCCAGTACATACGGTCCCCAGGGATGTATGACGGATATAGATGTCTCTGGGGAATGGTTGGTCTGGCAGACTCACTCCGGCTGGGGTACGGATTGGATACTCTACGCTAAGAACCTAGCCACAGGTGAAGAGATTCTCGTTGACAGCGCGGAGCAGGCTGGGGCGACGTCTCCTCGCGGGGCCTACGTGGCAGTCTCAGGTGACACGTTGGTCTGGGCTACCATCAGGAAAGTGGATGATGGCCCGCTCCAGTCCAACGTCATGGTCTACGATCTGACCCTTCACCAGAGTCACGTCATTACCAGTGCCCGTATGCCGGACAACGTGAGCTATGTGGACATAGATGGGGAACGGGTCGTGTGGAGCCGGGGCAGCACGGCGGGAGGAGTGAAACAGGCTAACGTCTTTATGTACAATCTGGCGACCCAGGAATATACCCAGTTGTCCTACGATGGCCGCTCAGGGCAACCGCGTATCCAGGGCGACTATGTCACCTGGCGGCAAGGGTTCGGAGACATGGGGCCAATCGTGATCTACAACTGGAAGACGGACGAAGGAATCAAGCTGTCCAGACCATCCGAGTGGGGAGGATATCTATGTGTGGGAGATGGCCTGGTGAGCTTCCAACGCTACACCGGCGACGTGAGTTTTTATCTCTACGATGTGGCGCTCCACATCGTGGATGGGTTTATCCCGATGTGGCGAGAGGGGCAAGCAATCGCCTATTATGGAGGGCCGGCGAGTATCTGGGAGCGGAAGATGGCGTTATCGTACAGGGACACACGCACGGAGCAGTGGTACATAGAAGTGCGCGAGTATTAGCCTCTCTAATTGGCGACAGTGCTTGAAAGGTGGTGTTGCGTATGAAGCAGTACGTTCGAACAGGGCTAGGTTTACTTTTGCTTACCTTGAGTGCTTGTGTTCCCATAGAGCAGAGGACCCTTGTTCTTGTCTCAAGCTCCCCGATGGCTACGTCGCCATTGATAGCCACCAGTACCCCCGCATCTACACCAGTGCCGCCGCTTCCGTCTCTTGCGGTGGATCCACAGATGCTGCAAGCTACATCGACTACTACTCCCCCCTCACCGCCTGTTGCGACTACTACTCCGCAGTCCACTGCTACACCCTTTCCACTCTCTTTGTCCGCTGCGGAGCTCGCTTATCTGGATGACGCGCGAGATCTCTGGCTAATGGAGGTTGGCGATAGCAGCGCGCGCCGGAAAATTACCACGCAGGGAAACATACGCTCATTTGCCTGGTCCCCTGATGGTCAAACGCTGGCTTACCTCGTGAATGGCGCAGTGTGGCTCTATGATATGCAAAACGGCCAACCCGAATGTCTGTGCCCCGGTTTGCCAGACACTGACTTGGGTCTCCGCTTGTCATGGTCGCCCCAACAACAGTACTTGGTGTTGAATCAGGGTACCAGCATGACCCAAAAGCTAGCCCTGATCAAAGTGGCCACCGGGCAGATCGTCAGAGAACTGACCGTGCTGGGCTATGTTTGGGGGCCAACTGAACGGAACTTGTTGATTGGCCGCCGGCACTATCTGCAGCAGCAGATCACATTGGAATCAAGTGATACGGTGGACTTGGCTATAGTTGCGGTGGATAACCGGTCATCAGCGCCCCAGATACTCTTAGAAGGGAGCGCTGAAGTACTTTACCACCCCACCGCTTGGTTGGCTACGGGAAAGATTCAATATAGTCGCCTAGATTGGAACGAAGCGGCACAGATCGGCGAGCAATCCTGGTGGGCCGCCTCTTGGCAGCACGGTGAACTGGGCGAGCCAGAGCGGCTAGTTATTCCTACATCTAAAGCTGACGTATCGATGCGGCAGCGTATCGTGGAACGATTACAGCTTCGGGATGCTGCTGCGGGTACTCTTTATTGGGACTGGTCTCCCGACCATACCAAGCTAGCCGTTGAAGCAGAAGCGGAGCCTGGGCAATTATATCTGCTGGCATGGGAATCCAATGCCGAGCCTGATTTTCTGGGCACCGGGCTAAAACCCAGCTGGCGGCCAGCACGCGAGGACTGAGGAGTTGCCGGGCAGCGTTTATACGGTCAAGTGTCCCCGTCGTCGTCATTCCTCAGTTAGCCCGGATACCCACGCCGCGAGTGCCGTGGTCAGCGGTACGGCTAGAATCAATCCGAGGCTGCCGACCAGCGTGTGGATGAGTTCCTCCGCGATTAGCTCACGGTTGATGGTTAAATACCACGGCTCCGGGTAGAGGTAGAAGAGGATCAAGAGCGGGAGGGCGGAACTGGTGTAGGCCAGCACCAGGGTATTGATCATAGAAGCTAGATGGGCGTTTCCCACCTTCATGCCGCGCCGGTAAATCTCGCGCCGGGTGAAGGTGGGATTTGCTCTGTATAGCTCAAAGACGCTGACGGCTTGCGCCAAAATCACATCATCTAGCACGCCCGCCGCGCCGATGATGATGCCGGCCAACACGAGACCGCGCATATCCAGCTGGACGCCGGTGGATTGCAGATAGAGCGTCTCCTCGGAGCCGAAGCCGGTGAGGTGGGCGCTCCGTGTCCAGAAGATTGCCAAAAGCGCGGTCAGCGCCAGGCTGAAGAGGAGCGCGAGTAGCGCGGTGTGCGAGATGGGGTTCCACCCCTGGATCAGATAGAGCGTGGCGGCCATCAACGCGCCCATCCCCACCACGGTGATGAGCACCGGCTCGCGCCCTGCCAGAATCTGCGGCAGGATGAAGACGCCAATCAGGAGAATGCTCAAGAGGAGGCCGCCGATAGCGCGCACTCCTTGCCAGCGACCGATCAACACTGTCACTAAAGCGAAGAGCACGGCCAGCGCGCCCAACGGCCGCCACCGGAGATGGTCGGCGATGCCGTAGTAGCTCTCGCCAGTTGGTTGGGTGAGAATCATCACCATTGCCCGTTCACCCGGTTGGAACTGAATGTCGCGTAGTTCCGGCCCTAGACCGTTGTACGTTACCTCGACTTGCTCCCCCTGGTGTTCGCCAGAGAGAATCTCTAGTTCCAACAGCTGGGAGATTTGCGCCATCCCAGTTTCATCTTCGCTGCTGCTCTCTTGCTTGACCGCTAATACCTCCGCCTGCACCGTCTCTTCCAACGAGGCATCCTGGGCCGCGTATTGCGCCGGGGGCTTAGTGGCGTGCAAGATGCTGATAGCCACCCCTAATCCGAGCAAGAGGAGCACGGCGGCTCCTTCCAGTAGATAGCGGCTAATCTTGTTACGCGGTTGAGTTAACATACTGCGTGTTTATAGACCTTACGCGCTTAACAGCGCGTCCGCTTTCTTCAACCACTCGATGATCTCGATCTGCTGCGGACATTTCGGTTCACATTCGCCACATTCCACGCAGTTGTGGGCGCGGTTTTCTTTGGGTAGCCACTGGTAAGCGTTGCGCGCGCCGGCCAGATCCTGGTACATCTGCGCTTCGTTGTAGATGGCAAAGACGCGCGGGATGTTCACGCCGTTGGGGCAGGGCAAACAGTACTGACAGTTGGTGCAGGGAATGGGAGCGAGCTGCCTAAATACTTTGTGTACGCGCTTGACGAGAGCTAATTCCTCGTCCGTGAGGGCGCCGGTGCTGGAACGTCCCGCGCTGGTGACGTTCTCCTCCACGTGTTGCAGGGTGCTCATGCCACTGAGCACCAACGAGACCTCCGGTTGATCCCAGAGCCATTGAAGTCCCCATTCCGCCGGTTTCCAATCGCGTTCGGACTCGGCCCAGAGCTGGGCAATCGGTGCTGGCGGCGGATTCTGCGCCAGGCTGCCGCCGCGTAAGCCCTCCATGATGACCACGGCCAAACCTCTCTCGGCCGCGTAGTGGAGACCTCGCCGGCCCGCCTGGTAGTCCACGTCCATGTAATTGTACTGGATCTGACAGAAGTCCCAGTTATCGTAACCGTCCACAATTTCCTGGAAAACCTTGAATTCATCATGGAAGGAGAAACCCAGATGCCGGATGCGGCCATCGGCCAGGGCGCGCTCGGCCGGCGCAAAGATATTCATATCGCGCAGCTTATGCCACCAGTCCTCTTGGAGGGCGTGGAGCAGGTAGAAGTCGATATGATCAGTCTGCAACCGTTCCAGTTGCTGATCCAGATAGCGGTCAAAGTCGGACGGCTCTTTGATCAACCAAGAGGGCAATTTAGTAGCCAATTTCACCTTTTCCCGGTAGCCGGCTTGCAGCACTTCGCCGATAAACGGCTCACTTGCTTGGCGGTGATAGGGCCAAGCCGTGTCCAGGTAGTTGACGCCGTGGTCAATGGCGTAGCGGAGCATTTTGGTGGCCCGCGGCTTGTCAATGCGAGCGGCATCGCCTTCAATGGTGGGCAGGCGCATGCAGCCAAATCCCAACGCCGAAGGTTGCCAAGCTAATTTCCCGAATGAGCGGTATTGCATGAGTTCCTCCTTAGCTGCTTCTATAATAAGAATCTTCACCACAAAGACACAGAGGACACTGAGAAAGAAATGACTTTTCTGAAAAAAATATCTTACCGCAAAGACGCAAAGGACGCTAAGAAAAAAAATTAGTTACTACTCAGGCGTGATAGACCTCCGAGGTCTGGATACAGGTTTTGCTGATCAAAGTACCTCCCCTGACCGAGATTGCGCCACCCAGCGGCGGATGTAGCCCTCTGAGGTCTGAAATAGGTCGGCCTGAGTAGTAACAAGAATTAAGTTCTAAAATCTGCGCGCCTTTGCGCCTTCGTGGCGAAATCTTTACTCGCTACTTTTTCGCCGCCGCCTGCCCCAGTTTGAACGCGACCTTATTCACTTCCGCGTATTTTTCCGGCACGCGCCGTAAAATGGCGTCTTCCCAGAGCTGCGGCTCCGTCTCCAACAACGTGGAGAGGGTCGCCAACAACACCGTGTTGATGGTGCGCACGTTCCCGGCTTTTTCTGCTAACGGCAACGCCTCCACGGGAATCACGCGACCAGCGCGCTTTTCCAGCGCGGCTAAGAGAGCCTCCGCGTCGGGGTAGGTGGCTTGCCCCAAGTTGACCGACATCGGGGTGATCTGTTGCCGGTTGACGATGATATCGCCGCCGGGTTTCAGCCAGTCGATCCACCGGGCGGCCTCCAAGAGCTCGAAGGCCAGCAACACATCCACAGTTCCTTTTTCGCAGGTGGGCGAACCGACCCTGGGCGCCCAACGGATGTGGCTTTCCACCACTCCGCCGCGCTGCGAGAAACCATGCACCTCCGACTTCTTGGCATCTAGCCCCAAGTCCAACCCTACCTGTGCTGCAATGTCCGACGCCGTGAGCACCCCTTGCCCGCCCACTCCGACAAATAGAAAATTCTTACGTTCGATCAT
>DUEJ01000085.1 GCA_011192175.1 Thermoflexia bacterium | reverse complement strand
TCTGGCGCAGCAGCGCGAGCGTTTTGAGGGCGAGCTCTATCCCGCGCTGGCGGGCTATAACGGCGGGCCGGGTAACGCCGCGCGCTGGTGGGAGGCTGCCGGTGAGGATCGCGATCTATTTGTGGAGTTGATTGGCTTCCAGGAGACGCGGACTTACGTGGAACGCATCACAGAGCATTATGAGAAATATGTGCGGGTTTGGACTAGTGAGCGAGAAAGCGAGTGAGCGTCTTAGCGTCTCAGCGGGTTAGCGTTGGGCTATGGATGGTGTTCCCACCGTGCCCGTCTAGCGATTTTTAAACCATTTTTGGAGACGCGGATTCTCACAGATGAGCCACTGTGCCTGGCGACTAAAGCCTGGCGACTAAAGTGCCTGGCGACTAAAGTCGCGGCTACGGTTGCGAAGTCCACCTACGTGGACTAGTGTTTCTCGCTCACTCGCTTTTGCGCTCATTCGCATTGGTGACGCGGTCGGGAGACCAATCATAGCTAGAGTGGAGAGGGACTGGGGATAAGGGAACGAGCAGGCCACCCGGTATGTCATTCCGAGCGGAACGCAGCGTAGCGGAGTGCAGTCGAGGAATCTCCCGCTTCCGCTCTAGAACTTCCAGAGATGCTAGAGATTCCTCGCTGGCGTGCTTCGCGCTGGCTCGGAATGACAAGGAGCCGGTGGTGGGGTGGCGGGGCTGCCGGACGCGGGATGATCTGTTATCCAAACCCAATTTTGAGGTGAGGGTTACGGCGCATGGCGAAAAGACGGCGCCAAGCGACCACCTCTATATTCCCCCATAAAAGAAGCCCCAAGTCGCTGCCCCGCGGAGAGCGCTTTAACTATCTTTTCCTCCGTGTCCTCTGTGTCTCCGTGGTGAACAGCTGTATGCCACAAAAAAATACTGGCTATGACGCGGTCCGGAGACCGGCCATAGCCAGTAACAGCAAGCTTTTCGCTTACTCGCTCACTCGCTTTTTCGCCTTTTCGCTTACTCGCTTATTTGCCAGCGGCGATGGCGGCCAGATCATCGGCTACAGAGCCGATGGGTTTGATGTCGAAGTTATCTACCAGGACTTGGACGACGTTGGGGGAGAGGAAGGCGGGCAGCGTGGGGCCTAAGCGGATCTGTTTGACGCCCAGGTAGAGCAGCGCCAGTAGGACGATAACGGCTTTCTGCTCGTACCAGGCGATGTCGTAGGAGATGGGTAGGTCGTTGATGTCGTCCAGCTCGAAGGCTTGGGCCAGTTGTTGGGCGATGTAAACCAGGGAGTAGGAGTCGTTGCATTGCCCGGCGTCTAGGATGCGCGGGATGCCGCCGATGTCGCCCAGATCCAACTTGTTGTACCGGTATTTGGCGCAACCGGCGGTTAAGATGACGTGATCCTGGGGCAGGCCCTCGGCGATATCGGTGTAGTATTGACGACTGCGCTGGCGGCCATCGCAGCCGGCCATGACCACAAATTGTTTGATGGCGCCGCTCTTGACGGCGTCAATGACCTTATCGGCGACGCTCATCACGGTGGCGTGCGCGAAGCCGATGGGGATTTCACCGCTCTCCAGCTCTTGCGGGCTGGCGGACGCTTTGGCTGTGGCGATGAGCGCGCTGAAATCCTTCTGCGCACCGGGTTTGCGGTCGGGGATGTGCTCGCAGCCAGGATAACCCACTAAGCCGGTGGTGAAGAGCCGGTCTTGGTAGCTCTTTTTGGGCGGCACGATGCAGTTGGTGGTCATCAAAATCGCGCCACCGAACTTCTCGAATTCCGTGGTCTGATGCCACCAGGAACCGCCGTAGTTTCCTACAAAGTGCGCGTATTTCTTGAAGACCGGGTAGGCGTTGGCGGGAAGCATCTCGCCGTGGGTGTAGACGTTGACGCCGGTACCCACGGTTTGCTGGAGCAACTCATCCATATCGCGCAGATCGTGCCCGCTGATCAGAATGGCGGGGCCTTCTTTGACGCCGATGTTTACTTGCGTCGGTTCGGGGTGACCGTAAGCGTCAGTGTTGGCCTTATCCAGTAACGCCATGCCCTGTACGCCCATCTCGCCGGCTTTGAGGACCCAGCCTACCATCTCATTGACGCCCAGACTATCATCCATAGTGGCCAGTAATGCCTCTTGCAGGAAGGCCAGCAGTTCATTGCTGTATACGTCCAGGACGTAGGCGTGATCGGTGTAGGCCGCCAGTCCTTTGAGGCCGTAGATCAGCAGTTCGCGCAGGGAACGGAGGTCCTCATCCAGCTCAGGATCAGCCATTACGCCGACCAGGGCGCCTTTCGCGTCCAGAGTTTGGACGTCGTAGTTTTCCGGCGTCCAGGTGGCGGCTTCTGGCAAATCGGCAGCGCAACCACTCCCGGATTGAGCGTGACAAGCGGTCTGGGCAGCTTCCTTGAGGGCGTCACGTAAGTGGATGGCTTCTGCAATCATCTCCACGAAGCGCGCGGTATCGAAGTTGACGTTGGTGATGGTAGCGAAGAGTCCCTGGGCCACGGCGAGATCGGCGGCGGGATGCGTCACGCCTAGTTCACGTCCTTTTACACCCCAGAACGAAATCCCTTTTAACGTCCAGATTAAAAGGTCTTGTAAATGCGCCACCTCAGGGGTTTTGCCGCAGACTCCGCGGACGGTACACCCTTTGTTGCCGACCGTCTCTTGACATTGATAACAAAACATCTTCATATTTAGCTCCTTTTCTCAGTTAATGTGAGTAGCGGTATGAGGGAGAGAGATATGGACGACCTGGTAGGTCAACACAATGGCCTCGGTGGGGCAAACTTCTTCGCAGAGTCCGCAGTAGGTGCAATTTCGGGGATGTGTGAAAACCGGCCGGCCCTCCACCAACGCGACCGCCGCGTGGGGGCAACGGGTCACGCATAGCCCGCAGCCGGTGCAGCGCGCGACATCAATTTTGGGTAGCGCCCATTTCTCTCTCATACTAGAGTGAGTATAGCAGAATACAGTGTGGTCGTCTGTAACAAAAGTTACAAGGGCGGGGAGGTTTTTTGCCGCTAAGACGCCAAGCCGCTAAGAAAAAAATTAAGTGGCAAACCTTTGCGCCTTCGCGCCTTAGCGGGGAATTTCTTGTCTAGCTATGGCGCTATAAGTGGCTCTCTGCGCGCAGCGCGGCCAGGTCTTTTATTGTGATGTTCTGGCGTTCCAATTTAATCAGCCCGGCGGCAGCAAAGTCGCGCAGGGTGCGGTTGACGACGCCGCGCACTGAGCCGATGCGCGCGGCGATTTCCGCTTGAGTCCAGCAGAGCGGAGCGGTACTCTCGCCGGTGGCCTGTTCCAGTAGAAAGTGAGCGAGCCGTCCCCGGACTGAACGCAAACTGAGATCGTAGGTCAGCTCCACAAGATGAGTTAGTTTGTGGGAGAGTTGGCGCATCACAGCTAGCGCAATCTCCGGGGAGCCAGTAGCGACGCGGCGAAAGTCGTCGGGGGCGATCAGGAGCAGTTTCGTTGCCCCGACGGCTTGCACGTTAGCCACGGCCTGCGCGTTAGGGGTAAACGCTGTAACCAGGTTCAGCTCTGCTCCTGGCTGGAGTCGGCTCAGGGTTTGTTCGCGGCCCGTGGGATGGATGCGGTAGACGCGCACGCTGCCGTTGAGCACAAAGAAGATCGGGCGGGCGGTATCCCCGGCCAACAGGATAAGTTGCCCATCGGCGTAGGAGGCCGTGTAAAAAAGAGCTGCCAGTTTCCGGAGGGCCGGAATGGGAAGCCCCTCGAAGATGGACAGCTCTTTAAGGCATGCAAGGGATACTGACATCAGGGTGTAATTGGGTTGGTGAGGGAATAACTAATCCTTATTTCCCCCTCCCGACTCTCTATCCTTTCACATATAATCCGGCATTGCCTCTTTAACTGCTGGCTCTGTGCGCCCGTAGGTGAGAGCCAGCTCCCGCAGTTTGTGGCGATATTGCGGGAAGAGATCGCCGGCGCGGAAGCGCCAGCCCCAGTTACCGCTGGGGGTGGCGGGCGTGTTCATGCGGGCGGCGTTGTCCAAGCCCAATACATCTTGTAAAGGGACGATGGCAGTATTGGCGACTGAGCGGTAAGCCAGCCGAATTGAGGCCCAGTTGATCGCCTCGCTGACCGGCCCCAAATAAGTGTGCAACTTCGTCTTTTCCTCTTGGCCCCGGCTCTGATACCAACCCATAGTGGTCTCGTTATCGTGCGTGCCGGTGTAGATTACGGAGTTGGGCAAGCAATTGTGGGGCAGATAGCGGTTGCTGGCATCAGAGGTGAAGGCGAATTGGAGGATCTTCATTCCAGGCAGATCGAAAGTGTCGCGTAACTCCCGCACTCCATCCGTGATAAAGCCCAAATCCTCCGCGATGATGGGCAGCTCACCCAAAACATCTTTGACGGTGCGGAAGAAATCCTGGCCCGGCCCCTGTACCCAACGTCCATTGATCGCAGTCGTTTCCCCGGCGGGAACTTCCCAGTAAGCTTCAAACCCTCGGAAGTGATCCAGGCGGACAATATCCACCAGCTTGAAGGTCTGCGTGAAACGGTCGATCCACCAGGAGTAGCCCTCCTCGGCCAGCACATCCCAGCGGTAGAGCGGGTTGCCCCAGAGCTGCCCGGTAGGACTGAAGTAGTCCGGAGGGACGCCGGCGACGGCGGTGGGTTGCCGTTTTTCATCCAGGTGGAAGCGGTGCGGGTTGGCCCAGAGATCGGCGCTATCAAAGGCTACGAAGATGGGAATATCACCGATAATTTGAATACTTTGCGCGTGGGCATATTTTTTGAGGGCTTCCCACTGGCGGAAGAAACGGTACTGGTAGTATTTCTGGGCGAAAATCTCCGGAGCCAAACGCTCGCGGGCGGCTGCCAACGCGGCGGGCTGACGCGAGGTGAGTTCCCATTCCCAGGTGTGCCAGGGCGCGCCGCCGTAAGAATCTTTGAGGGCCATAAAGAGCGCGAAATCTGCTAGCCAACTCTGGTTGGCGACGCAGAACTGCTCGAAATCTGCCCAGTATTTAACCGGCTGCGCCGCGTGGAAATTACGGGCGGCTACTTGGAGCACGGAGTATTTGAAATTGATGACCGGGCCGTAATC
>DUEJ01000084.1 GCA_011192175.1 Thermoflexia bacterium | reverse complement strand
AGGTGTTGACAGATTATCTGGCAGCGGGCGGTAAGCTCTTGCTCAGTGGCCAAGATGTGGGTTATTTTGATAGCGGCGCGTCTCTGGGTATAACACCGCAGGATTATCTGCGGGAACGGTTGAGCGTGCAGCTGCTGGCGGATAGTGAGGAGACGCGAGAGTTGATAGGCGTGGGGCCGTTCGAGGGCCTGTCTGTGGAGATCGCTGGCAGCGACGGGGCCAACAATCAGATTAGCCCGGATGGGATTGCGGTGCGCGATCCCGATGTGGCGGAGTTATTCTGGCGCTATGCGGGCGGTGACGGCGGCGGCGTGGGCGCACATCTCTGCCGCCCATACCGCGCGCTCTTCTTCTCCTTTGGCTACGAGGCCATCGCTGGTGCGGAAACGCGCCGCGAGGTGTTGGCGCGCGCGTTGGATTGGCTGGTACTGCCGCAGCCCACGAGCGGGCTAACGCTCTCCTACCAAGATGGGCCGCGCATCGGGTTGCCGGGGGAAACGGTGACGCATACCTTCCGCGTGCGCCATATTGGGATGGCCGGGCCGCCAGATATGGTGACGGTGGAGTTAGCAGGCAATCATTGGCCCGCCACGGTGATGCCCACTGCGGTGACGTTGGCCCCATGTACCTCGCAATACTTTACCGTGAGCGTCAACATTCCTCCGGATGCGGCGCTGAACGAGAGCGATTACGCTACCTTGTCCGTACATTCATCGCTGTTGGCGGAACCACTAACGCGGACGTTGGTCAGCAAGAGTCCCGCGCCCGTGCTCCTGGTAGATGATGACCGCTGGTATCCGATGATAGGGCGTTACACAGCAGCGTTGGACGCGGCGGGCATATCCTACGATCATTGGGATACCACCGCCGGGGCCGGGCCGAATATGGGAGAGGTACTGACCAGCACATTGACCGCGCATCCGCTCACTATCTGGTTTACGGGCTATGATTGGCATGCGCCGGTCACGGCAGCGGAGGAGGCGCGGCTACTGCATTATCTGGATCAGGGCGGGAAATTGTGGTTAACCAGCCAGGATTTTTTACCTTACACGGATGAAAATCGCCCGTTGGGGGAACGGCTAGGGGTTAGGGAACAGATTTATGACCGGAGCACGAAGACGGCTTACGCGGCGCCGGAGGAACCCGCCGGCGAGAGTTGGGGGCCGGTGACATTAGACTTCCCGTTCCAGAATTGGAGCGACGCGGTGGAACCGGTGCTCGACGCGAGAATCGTGGTACGCGGGGATGGCGGGCAACCGGTGGCGCTGGCCCGTAGTGGCGCGCCCACAGCAACGTGGCGTTCGCTCTTCTACGCTTTCCCGCTGGAGACGCTGCCTCTGGCAACACGCACGGCGGCCCTAAAGGCGGGCGTCGGGTGGCTTTCGCCGTTGGGAGAGAGCAGCTGGTCGGTCACGCCGTCCGCGCCGTTGCCAGGGGAGCACGTCACGGCGACGGTGGTACTCCGCAACACGGGGCCGGTGGCGTGTGCGGCGGAGTTCTCGCATACCGTCCCGCTCTCGTTGACGTTGTTGGCCGGGACGTTGCCGCCAGCAGTGAATTATACGCCGTCCGCGCGGTTGGTGCAGTGGAGCGGCGAGTTGGGTGTGAACGAGCCGCTCACTTTTAGCTGGCAGGCGCAGGTCGTGGGGACGGCGCCGGTGGGATTGGCACTCACGCCGGCCGTCACGTTGTGCTGGCCGGCCTGGGGTCTGGATTTCGAGCGGGCGGTCGCGTTGCGCGTCACCGGGCCAGATCTGAGCGGGAGCGCGTGGGCAATGCCGGGACAGAATGGATTGGCGATCAAGGAACCGGCCACGGCCACGTTCACGTTGCGGAACTCCGGGCCGGGGGCCGTGAGTGACGGGGAGTTGCGCTTCTGGCTGACGCCAGGTCTGGCGCCCATCACCGCGACATTGCCGCCTACACGGGGTTTGGGGTTGACATGGTGGGCGGGCGCGTTGGCTTCTGGCTCAACGCGGACGTTCGAGTTGCCGGTGCAAGCGTGGTGGGGCGGATCGCCGTTGCGCCTAGACGCACTCTGGGAGGATGGCACGGGGCGGCGCGGGGAACGGTCGCTCTGGCTAAACGTGGCATTGGAGAAACTTTATCTGCCCGTGATCTGCCGGGGGAGCGAGTGAGCGAGAAAGCGAAAAGGCGAGTGTGGTGGGGTCATATCAAGTAGGTGTAACCGCGAAATCCTTTTCGCGCTAGGGGTTACGCTTCATAAATGAAGCTAGTTACTCCGTATTAGTGTATCCTCGAGAGATGGTAACAGGAGAAAAGTATCAAATCCGGGTTTTACCCGCCGGGGTCAGTGTAATTAACAGGATTTGCGAATGCATAATCACACTTGTGGAGTGCCAAAGGAAACTTGAAATTACCTTCTCACCGGTCAGGGCAGGTAAATCGCCCCGTCCCCGGCTGATACCACCGCGCGCGCAGGTACTCCAACCCCACGTCCGCGTCCCACCATTCGCCGGTAAATCCCAACCCCGCCGGCGACTCGCCAGCCCCTTCGGCTCCGCTCAGGGCAAGTGCCACGCCGAACGGCGTCCACTCCCGCGCCCTGACCACCGCGCCCGCGGCGTCAGTTGTCTGCCGCACGGAACCTAAAGCGTCGGGCAAGGGGTAAGTCCAGCCCGCGCCGTCGTTCCAGCCCAGGGGTATCGTGACCCACCAGGTAGCGCGTTTGCCCCTGGCGCAGCAACTCTGGGACGGGAGCCTGCCCTGAGCCTGCCGCAGGGGCGGCCCAGTCCCAGGCGAAGGTGGTTGCGTCGCCGTCCACGGTCTGCGCTACGCGCAGGCCATCGGAGTTGCTTGCACTGAGCCCCGCTGAAGTGTAGGTATATTTCACTGTCGTAGCACCACGCGTGGCGCGCACCAGTCGCCCGGCACAACCTCTCGTTCCACGGCAGCCAGTTGGTGGAACTCTCTGCCAGCGTGAAGCTCCTCCATGCCGAGTGCCGCCGTGACTGTTTGCCGGGGCGCCACCAAGGACAACAACCACAATAGAGTTAAAAAGATCAAAACACGTGCCAGAGACCACTGGTAGGCAGAGCCTGAGGTAACAGACCTGGGTAATTTTCCTTTGAAACTTGATTTTTTTATAGGACGCGGATGAACGCTGCCGAGCGCGGATTTTTGTGGCTATTTTTCATCCGCGTTCATCCGTGCTGGTCCGCGTCCCATTTTCTCTCCTGAAACCCATTCCCTACTGAGCCGCGGCTGGGGTTTCATTTAGCGCGTATGATGACATTTCGCCGTCATACGCGGCTCCTTTGAGCATAAGTCTATCTAATTTTGCGAATAGTTGGGGCTGGGTAACGTTAGCGGCAACAACTCCTAAACCACCGGCATCGAGCCGCACGTCTACCTCTGCTGGCTCACCGCCGGGGCGCGGGTGGTGCAAGGGTAGCAACGCTATCCCCAAAGAAAAAACCCTATCTAAACGATAGGGTTTTTTCTTTGGTGCCCCTAACGGGATTTGAACCCATGTACCAGGCTTGAAAGGCCTGTGTCCTAGACCAGGCTAGACGATAGGGGCGCCTAACAGAGAGAATTGTAACATACCTAGAGAAGTTGTCAAGGTTACGTGAACCTGGGAGGGGTTT
>DUEJ01000083.1 GCA_011192175.1 Thermoflexia bacterium | reverse complement strand
TATGTGAAGCCGGAGACGCTCTTCGTGGAGATGGAGACGCTCAAGGATATGACGACTACTGAGTTCCTTTATGTGCTGGGCAATATCCTTACTACCACTCGTTACGGGGCTATTTCTAGCCGTATCGGCAAGGTGAAGAATATGTTGGTCGGCGTGGCTTTCAGCAATTGCGAGCTCTTTAGCAACTTGGAGTTGACTCAGGCCGTCTATGACCAGCTGAAAGGTGAGGAATCAGAATTGCCCTTCCCGCTGGAGAATGAGGCCGTCATTACGGCTGTTAAAGAGAGCGCTCAACTACTCAGTGGTAACGTCATTGGGCAAGTCACCTGGATCACCTCCGAGGAGGTGGCCTCACTGGTCACTGAGTTGAACGAGTTATACAGTGACGAAGCGGCGTTTGCCGAGCAGTTGAAGCAACTCGCATACTAGACTTTGGTCTAATAGTCGCGGGTCTTTTGGACTTTATGGCGACTCCGTGAAATCCCAAAGAGCTCCTAGTCGCTTAGTCACTTGGTAAATGCGACCAGCAGACTATCTGGCTAAGCGACTGCCAGACTACTAGACTACCAGACCAATTAGGGAGGTGCTTATGCACATCTATCGTTGTCAGCTGACGCTTATGGAGAAAACGTTTTTCAGTAGTCGCGAGATCAGCAATTTTTACTATACAGAACCGTTGATCGGCAACTACGCGTTGGCTTACGCACTGGGGCTTTGTCAAAGTCCCTATTTTAATGATGGCACTATCTATTATCGCCCGCACTTGGGTGCGCTCAACGAGCAGGAGATTTATATCACTCCCGCGACAATCCAGGGGGCGCCGCACTTCACCGTGGGGCAATTTAACGCGCAACCAGAGACCTACTGGTCTGCCATGGGGGCGGGTGTGCTGGTCACACGCCCTGATGGCTCCTGGATGGAGGCCGCTGGTAAAGTGTGGTACATTCATCAACCCGGCAAACGCCGTAAGAAGGTCAATGCGACCAACCGTCCGCAATATGGACGCATTCGCTATCTTTCCGTGGGCAATGAAGCTACTTTCTATGTTCTTAGTTCAGAGGAGCTCACGTTGCCGAGCTACATCCGGTTAGGCAAATTTATGAGTAAGGCGAGAATGCTCACAGAGCTACTTTCTTATCAGCGGGTAGAGAGCGATAATGTCACGATCTCCTATCTCCTCAACCCGGCGGATCTGGGAGCAGCGACCGCGCTCCAGCTCTATGATCTGATTACCGTGCCACCGACACCGCTGGTCAGGAATGCCCTGTTGAGCGGGTCGTTCTATCGGTTGGCGGATGGTACATTGTTGCCGCAAGGCATGCGCTTTGGTGTGGCGGCGGCATGATCAAGCTCACGTTACAACCACAAGCCGAAAAACTGGCCGCGGAAAACCCTTGGGATTTTGAAGAGCAACTACTTTACCATCAGTGGCGCACGTATGAGGCTCTGGCGGATACTAACCTGGTAGTCAACACGTATAACACCGGCACAGGGAAGACCCGTGCTTCTTTGCTACATCTTTTCCGCTTGCAAGCACAAGAGCGGCGGAGAGCCAATGTGCTCTTCATCGCACCGACTAATGCGCTTATCCACCAACATGCTGAGGATATCAGGGCGTTCGTTGACCGTCACGAATTAGAATTCTTTGTGGTGGAGATCAATGCTGCCCGTCTGCGGAAAATCATGGAGGGGCAGCGTCCTGGCGAAACGTTGCAACGATTGATTCAAAATCCGCTGACCTATGCAGAGTCGCTGGGTATCCCACTGCATGATTATCGCAAGCGACCATTAATCTTGGTCACCAACCCCGATATCTTTTACTATGCACTCTTCTTCCGCTACGGCTCCCATGACCAGCGTAACATCTTCCAGAAATTCCTGACGACCTTTGATTACATCGTCATTGACGAATTTCATTATTACAATAGCAAGCAACTGGCGAACTTCCTCTTTTTCTTCGTTATCTCGCAGGAGTTTGGTTACTTTGCGGATGGTCGACGGATTTGTTTGCTCTCTGCTACACCCAACGATTACGTGATTGAATATTTGAAGCGTGTCTTTGGAGATGATGATTGGGTCTGGATTGCTCCGCACAATGAACCCTCAGAGAGCGCGGAACTGGCTACTATTCCGACGTTGACCGCGTTGAATCTGGAGGTGGTCAATGGGGAGCTGCCAGAGTGGACGACCACACACTGGCAGGAGCTCGGCGATTGGTTGGATGCGGGGCAATCCGGAGCCTTGATCAGTAGTGCGTTATGGCGGATCAATACCTGTTACACCACGTTGCGACGCTTCATTGGCGAGGTGCGTTTGGGGCGCATCACTGGCCCAGAGCCGGAGGAGGCGCGATTGCAAGCCACCGCCGTCCCGCTGATTTTGGCTACCCCGACAGTTGATATCGGCTACAATTTTGAAAAAGAGGGTAAACAGCGGCAGAACCTCGATTTTCTGATCTGCGACGCTCGCTACGGAGATGAGCTGGTGCAGCGTATTGGACGTGCCGGACGGGTGCTGGGCAAATCCGTGACCGGGCAAGCTAGCCGGGCCGTGGCGTTGCTCTCGGACGACGCCTATCAGGCGCTGCAAGCTCATGATGGCGAGACGCTCTCCCGGTCAGACTTCGCAGCTCTCATCAATGATTGCCCTGCGTTGCCACCCAAACAGACGCTCTACGCTTACATCCGCACTCACGCCATCATCGAGTGTTTCTATCCTATCTCCCAGCTCAAGCGGATGATGCCGCCGCGTGAGGAACTGCTGGCCAAAATTGACACGCTCTATGAGCACGTGCGCGCGGTCTTCGCCCCGCATAGCCGTAAATCGTCCCGTTCGTTAGCTTATTTCTTTACCAAGCATTGGTATCGTACTCAATGGCTTCGGCAGAACAAGGCAGTCATGACCTTGGGTCTCAAGACCGCTGAACAGTTTGCGGATTGGATCCAATGGCTCAATGCTGAGGAATATAAGCCAGCTGACTTTGTCTCCCTTCTTCCGCAGCTGCTGGCAGCTGCGGAGCAGCAGGAGCAGTTACGTGAATTTGTGGAGAGCCAGGTCGCTTTGACCGAAGCCTTATTCTCTTTCCGTGACTCTTTCCAGGGAGCGTTGGCCGTGGTCTATGATCGCGACCACTTACTTTCTAGCCAGACCATCAACAGCTATGGAGTAATGCACCTGGTGAGTAACTATCAAGTACGCTGGCTGACAGATCGTCGGGAGTTCATCCGTACTTTTGGCGAAACTGACGTACAGGGCAATCTCTACGGTGTATTGCAAGCATGGCGCGATCCGCGCTTGCATTCAGAGATTAGCTATCGCAGCCCTTGGCCGCGTGCTGAATTCGATCAACGGGTTTGCCGTCGCCCGGTCGCCTTGCGCGGTCTCCGTTTGACAGCTCGGGAACAAGGCGGCGCACCCTATCTGCTAGATCCCCGTATTGTGGAAAGTTTCAGTGAGCGCCATATCATAGTCTTGGGTGTGTCCCCCGAAGATAGCGGCGTGGTCTACGGCAAGCTAAAAAACTCTTCGCTTTACTCGCGCCCACTGGTGGTGACTTTCCCCAATGGGCAGATACAAGAGGATTATCGTCTCTTCTTGGGTACCCAGGCTTTTTTCGCGCACGCTGAATTACTGGGGTACTTTTTAATGAAAGACCGGCTAAAGCCAGAGGCGATTATCATCTAAGTAGCGTAACCACTCAGCCACCCTACCAAACTCCAGAGCGGACGCAGATTCGCGCTGATTTTCGCAGATAAAATCAAAAAATCAGCGTTTAGCAGCGTGTCTCTGCGTCCTAAAAGAACTAGTCCCACAATCTGCTTGAGAATGGGTGAGTAGTAACTAAGCGGCTTTTAAGAAGAGACACCGGTGCTGGCGTACACCCTCCCCGCACGCAAAACGACGACCTGACTACTGGACTAAAGACTACCTGACTATTTTTGAGGAGATTCACAATGAATTCTAATTCTGGAATGCTCTACTCCCTCATCCTCACCCTGGTCCCCACCCGCGAGACCACCATCCGTGCGACGATGGGCCACCAGGCCCACGCCGCTTTCCTCAAAACCGTGCGCGAAGCGGATCCGGTGCTGGCCGAGGTGCTGCACACCCCTGGATTGCCGGCGCATCCCTTCACCGTCTCGCCCTTGCGTGGAGCTACGCGGCTCAACCGGGGAGAGCTGTTGCTCTCCCCAGAAGAGACCTATTGGTTGCGTTTCACCATCCTCTCCCCGCTTATCTTCCAACAGTTCATGGCCCGTTTCCTGCGCGGCGAGGGCCGCCCCGTGATCCGGCTAGGCAGCGCGCTCCTGCTAATCAAAGAAATCCTCGCCACACCGGAGAGCCACCCCTGGGCCGGGTACACCTCTTGGGCCGCACTGGCGACGCAGCCTGATCCAGCCACCGAGCTGACGTTGGAATTTGCTTCCCCGACCGCTTTTGGCTTTGGACAGCAGCCGTGGGGTAAAAAGATCATGGTCTTGCCCTTGCCGGAGACTGTCTTCGGTAGCCTGGCGCGCTCTTGGAACCACTTCGCGCCGCTCCCCTTGCAGATCGACCGGCGCGCGCTGCGCGCGTACTTGGATGACCACGTCGTCATCACCCGCTTGGAGAATTTGCAGACGCAGATGCTCAAATTCCGGCACGGCCCGCAACTCGGCTTCACCGGGCGCGTCACCTACGGGCTGATGGCGGACGAACCCCAGTTGCGAGCGCAACTTAACGCCCTGGCCGATATCGCCTGCTACACCGGCGTGGGTTACAAAACCAAAATGGGCATGGGGCAGTGTCGGCGAATAGGCAAATAGCGAATGGCAAATGAACAAAGGAGAGCAAAATATGTCTGAACCGCTGAAGATCAAGTTGCGGACGTTGACGCCGTTGTGGACGGGCGGGGTGGATGGCAAGAGCGAGCGCTTGCACGTCACGGGCATCATGGGGAGTTTACGCTGGTGGTATGAAGCCCTCGTGCGCGGGCTGGGGGGCAAAGCATGTGATCCCACTGACACAAAATGCCAGTACGACTCTCAGTCACCAGAACCGTTAGAGAAACAACTTTGTCCTGCGTGCCGGCTCTTTGGAGCCACAGGGTGGCGGCGGCGATTCCGGCTGGTTGTACGTGACACAACTCGGCCTGATGGGCCGACCGGGACTCATCGACCAACCGGCGATCGGTTCAAACGAGATGGTAAAACACGGCCTAGCTGGTACTTCAACAATGGGCCTGGGCGAGGCGGCACGATCACAGTATCTGTAATCCCGCTGGCTTCGGATTTTGACCCCAATGTGATTCTGGGATTGTTCGAATTGATCGAGCTACACGCTGGGCTGGCTGCCAAAACGCAGTTAGGATATGGGTGGATTAAGATAGGAAAATCACCATCTCTCAATGTGCCTGCATTTGTTCAAGCAATGCAAAGTGCTGCCGCTGCACGGCCGGGTGATAGCGAGGGATTGCCATCTCTCAAGGAGATGTTTTTCGCCCAAATCGAAACAAAGGATCAGGGGATTACCGCAACGCTTAACCTTAAATATGACTTCCGAGCTGCCTTTCGCAATGCGTTCGGTGGAAACAAAACGTTGCGACATTCTATCTGTGGAACAGTCAAGGATGGCCGGCAAGCATCGAAAATTTCTTTATCGCAGGCTGTAAATGGGACGATGCGTGTCTGGGGCTGGATACCCGAAGATTTCCGTGTACCGAATGTCACGCGCAGCCAGGTGGTGGATGAAATCAAGGCAACGATAAAAATATTTGGAGCGCTCAAGTCCTGGCGCGAGTACGATCCATCGCAGGTTGACGGCGCTACATTTCTAACCAGTTTGCTGGAGAAAGGAGGACGGCAATGACCATAGACTATGCTGCTCAAGCACTGGGCAAAGTGTCTACTCTGATTGAACAACTCGCTGAACAGGAAAGACTTGTCGAAAAAGCGAAAAGAGAAAGTAATAAAAATGGACGCAAACAGGCTGAGAGGGAGGTTCAATCTTTACGGTCCGATCTCTTGGAACAAACCGATGCGTCACTGGTTTATCTCTATCTAAAGGCAGTGAAGACAGCAAGCGATGTTGATTTTCGCTCCGAATGGCAAAAGGAGGCCCTGTACATGGATGCGCTGGCTTTCTTAAAACAGGGGAATATTGAGAGCCTATACAAGACCTACTGGGTCACTCCCACCCCCGACCTGACGATCCTGCCACCCTACTCTTTCAGCCTGCGCTTCACGTTCAAGCTGGCCCAACCCTATCTTTCCAAAGACGACAATGCCTTCTATATCGTGGACAATCCCATTGTGCGTGATAAGGTCTTCCGCCTGCCCCTGGTGCGGCCTTCCGGCTGGAAAGGTGCCCTGCGTGCTGCGCTGTGGCGCCGGGGGCAACACGAGGAGGATGCCGTGGTGCAACGGTTGTTCGGTGTGACGCGCGGTGAGGAAGATGGACAGGCTGGCCGCCTGTACTTTTACCCTACCTACTTCACCCAAATCGGCCTGGAGGTGCTCAACCCTCATCCTCGCGCCACCGGCGCTGGCCAGCAACCCCTCTACTTTGAGTGCGTGCCCCAGGGAGCCGAGGGAACGTTCACGTTGCTTTATGTGCCGCTGGACGGTGCCGCTGCGGGCGAGTCGCTGGCTGACCTGGCGGCCGTAGCCGAGGGTGTGC
>DUEJ01000082.1 GCA_011192175.1 Thermoflexia bacterium | reverse complement strand
CACGCCAGGAAGCAATTGGGGATTGGAGAGTGAGCGAGAAGGCGAGAAGGCGAAAAAGCGAAAAAGCGAAAAAGCGAATACTAAAGACCACCTAACTATTTTCAAAGGAGATGCTCAATGACGAAATATAAAATAGCTTTAATGCCTGGAGACGGTATCGGCAAGGATGTGATGGACGCAGCGGAGATTGTGCTCGAGAAGCTTGCGTTAGACGCGGAGTACGTCCACGCTGACATCGGGTGGGAGTTCTGGTGCAAAGAGGGAGAACCGTTCCCCCAACGCACTGTGGACCTGCTCAAGACCTGTGATTGCGCGTTGTTTGCGGCGATTACCTCCAAGCCCAAGGAGGAGGCGGAAGCGGAATTAATCCCTGAGTTGCAGGGGCAGGGCTTAATCTACCGCAGCCCCATCGTGCGCCTGCGCCAACAGTTCGATCTCTACACCAACTTGCGCCCCTGCAAAGCGTTTGAGGGCAATCCGCTCAACTACCGCGATGATATTGACCTGGTGGTCTTCCGCGAAAATACCCAGGGTCTCTACGCCGGCGTGGAGTTCCACCCCTTACCGGCAGATGTGCGTATGGCGTTGGAGAAGCATAGCGCGAATATGGCCGCGTTTGATAATGTGGCCTCGGAGGACATTGCACTCTCCACGCGCATCTTCACGCGGGAAGGTTGCCAGCGCATTGTGCGCCGGGCCTTCGAGTACGCCGATCAGCACGGCTATCCCACCGTGACCATCGTCGAGAAACCCAATGTGATCCGTGAAACCTCCGGCTTGATGGTGCGCGAGGCGCGGAAGATCTCTGCGGAATACCCAGAGATCGATCTCTGGGAGACCAATATCGACGCCATGGCGATGTGGTTGCTGAAGAACCCCGATGATTATGGCGTGTTGGTCTCCAGCAATATGTTCGGCGACATCATCTCTGACCTGGCAGCGCAGTTAGTGGGCGGACTGGGGTTCGCTTCCAGCGGCAATATCGGGGATGAGCTGGCCGTCTTCGAGCCGACGCACGGCTCCGCGCCGAAGTACGCCGGCATGTACAAGGTCAACCCGATGGCGATGCTGCTCGCTATCAAACTGATGTTAGATTGGCTGGGGGAAACCGCACAGGCCGCAGCCCTGGAACAGGCTATCGCCGAGGTCATTGCCGAAGGGCAGGTGCGCACCTACGATATGCAGGGTAACGCGAGCACGTTAGACGTGGCGCGCGCCGTGGCGGAAAAGTTGTAGGAAGTCAAAAGTCGCAAGTTGAAAGTCTAAAGTCTAAAGTCAAAGAGAGAACCCGCCGCGATTTGTACAAGATCACGGCGGGTTCTCCTGTTGAATCAAGAAGTTTGAGAATCTGTGTAATCTGCGGATAGCATAGAAATCAGGTCTCTGGGACTGGGCGTGACCAGTATCCCGCACTGTAAATTTTTCACCACAGATTACACTGATTTTTTATTTTTTCCGTGCTAATCCGTAGTTAATTTTAACTCGACCCCGCGAATTCCCGAAGAGCCTTTTTATATCAAACAATGAAACACATTTTTAAGCAGATGCCGTATCCAATATAGAGCACGAGAGCGAGGAATCAACCGAGGATAACAATGGGAAAAAAACTAGTAACAGCACAAGTCTCCAAACAGCAAGTAGTAACTATCCTGCTGATAAGTTTATTTGTCTTCTACACGGTGGCGGCTGTGCTCATAAGCATCGTCGTGCCATTGGGCGGCTCACCCGACGAGCCAGCACATTTCATGTTCGTGCAGTACGTGGCCCAAAACGGGCGTTTGCCCGTGATGCAACCGCGCTATACGGACAATGCCACGGTTGAAGCCTTCCAGGCACCGGCGTACTATGTGTTAGCAGCACTTGTCACACGTCCGTTTATGGAGGGCGATATCGTTCTTTTCCGTAATCCCGCATTCACGTTTGGGACACAGTCGCCTATGTTCCTACCACTCGAAGAGCAACGCTTCCCCTGGCACGGCGTGTATTGCGCCTGGCACCTGGCACGGTTCTTTTCTATCACCCTCGGATGGATAACACTTGGGGCTACCTACTGTTCTGCTAGGTTGGTGTTCAAAAACCATTGGCTGGCTTTAGCAGCGACTGCTTACATTGCCATGAACCCGCAGTTCATTTATCTCAATAGCATGGTGACAAATGACGTGCTGGCTGCCACCGCCGGCAGCTTGCTGACACTCGCGGCGTTCAATCTTCTCGACAATTCTTCGTTGAAGAATGTGGTGCTGATAGCGCTGACCATCGGTCTGGCGGCTCTTACTAAACCAAGCACGCTCACCATCTTGCCCGGTATAGGCTGGGCTTTTTTCATTGCCTGGCGCAAGACCCCCTCGACCCGAGCGCGTTGGGTGAGTCTGGGGCTCATTATGGGGATCCCCTTGGCGTGCAGTGGCTGGTGGTTTCTGCGTAACCAACAACTATATGGTGATTTTCTCGGTCTGGCAGCGGCCAAACAAGCCTTGTCGTCCAACTATTATGCAGCACCACTCACGCTCGGGCAGTTACTCGATATTCTTCCGCAAATGGCGCGTCAGACCTTCCAGACCTATTGGGGATATTTCGGCTGGATTGCATTTCCGCTGTCTGATATCGCGTACTTTGTGATTTTATTTCTGAATCTGTTGGCGCTAATCGGGCTGTTGTGGAGGAGTAAATTTTTGCGCCGCAACGTACAAGCCTTGGTGCTTGGCACCATGTGGCTCGGCATGATGTTCGGATTCCTATATTACAATCTGGAGACTAACAGCTCGGGATGGCAAGGTCGGTTTCTTTTCCCTGGACTATCTGTGACCGCTATCGGTTTTATAGCCGGTTGGAGTACCTGGTTGAGACGCCGTGAAGTCCTTATAGGCAGTCTAGTGATGAGTTTGGGCCTGCTTTTGAGTGTTTATGCCATGCTCGGCGTGGTCATGCCTGCTTACCTGCCGCCGAGTCCCGTCCCTATGGAAGCTGTATCGAATACCGGTGATACCAAATTCGCGGGGGATTTAGTCCTTGTGGGGTATGAATTGCAGTCGGAGAGAGTAAAGCCCGGCGACAATGTGCAGCTGACGCTCTACTGGTCAGTTCAAAAGCTAACCGAGACGCCCTACCTCTTCCGCGTAGACGGCTATACGGTACACGGTGATTCTATCGTACGTCAGACTGAGTCCAATCTTGCCAGACGCTTCCCCTCCATAGTGTGGCCGGCCAATCAGGTACTGGCAGATCGGTATACGCTGCGAGTTTCGGAAACCTACAGTCAAGTGGTATGCAGCTTAGGGCTTCAGGTGATTGAAGGATATGAAGAACCCCACTCGATATTTTTCAATGACAGCGGGGGTAATCCCATCGGTGAAAGGCTAGAGTTAGGGCCATTGATCATCAGTGGTAACAGCCAATTGCGAGGGGGCACCGATATCAACGCCCAGTTCGGCACCGATGAAATTCTCCTGACTGGATACGACATAAATCCGGCAATCATCAAAGCTGGTACGCCACTCACGGTAACGCTCGCTTGGCGCGCCCAGCAGCAACCGACCGCCAATTACCAGGTCTTCGTCCACCTGTTCGATGACAAGGGACAGCTGGTGGCGCAACACGACGGCTCGCCTAAAATGGGCCTTTATCCTACCTCTGCCTGGTCAGCGAGAGAAAACATCATCGACCTGCATGTGATACAGATACCGGAAACGGTTGCGGGGACTCTTCATCCATGTGTAGGACTGTATGCGCTGGAGACCCTGGAGCGCTTGCCCGTAACTTGGAATAATTCAACTGACTGTCCAGACCAGTCAGTGCCCCTAGCAGCGTTTACTGTTAAGCAATAGAAGCGCAGACGGCGATATTGGAAGAGGGGGCTATCACACGCTACCACGTTGGACGTGGCGCAGAAGTTGTAGGAAGTCAAAAGTCGCAAGTTGAAAATCTAAAGTCAAAGAGAGAACCCGCCGCGATTCTGTGCAGATCGCAGCGGGTTTTCGTTGCATCCAGCGGTTTGAAGGTCTGTGTAATCTGCGGATAGCATAGAAATCAGGTCTCTGGGACTGGGCGTGACCAGTACCCCGCGCTGTAAATTTTTCACCACAGATTACACGGATTACACGGATTTTTTTACTTTAAGAACCTAAAAATCTTGCTCGTAAAATTCCCCAGAACTAGTTCTCGCTAGCCGCTGATGGCACCGGCAGTTAATCCCCTGACCAATTGCCGCTGGAAGACAAAGGCCAAGATCACCGGCGGGAGCGCGGCCAGTACCCCGCCGGCAGCCACCGCGGCCGGGGATTGATAGTATTGGCTGCTTCCCACCACGAAGACGAAATAAGGTAAAGTGAATGCATTCGCCGTGCGGCTGAAAATCATCGCCAAGAGGAATTCGTCCCAGGCCAGGAGGAAGGCCAATAACGCTGTGGTTACCAATCCCGGCAATGAGAGAGGAAGGATAACGTAGAATAACGCTTGCAAGCGCGTGCAGCCATCCATCAGCGCCGCTTCTTCTAGCTCTTTGGGGATGGTGGCGAAGTAACCGCGCATAATCCAGACCACCAATCCGATGATGAAGGAAGTATAGAGTGCAATCAGATTGCGCTTGGTATCAAACAAAGGAAAGATGGGGTCAATGTAGTTGACGATGATGACGTAAAAGGGGATGACCAGCGCGATAGTCGGCAAGAGGCGGGTCGCTAACATCATCAGAGTTAACCCCTGCTTGGCGGGGAAGCGGAAACTGGCCAGGGCATAGGCGGCCAGCACGCCAAACAGGAGACAGAGTAGCGTGGTGCTCCCGGCGACGGTGATGGAGTTACGCAAAGCCGCGAGGAAGAGCTCGCCAGTGGGATTGCTGGGGTCGAACATAGCGCGGTAATGTTCAAAGGTTGGCGCTTGCGGCAGCCATTGGATGGGAATCTGGTTGAGTTTCGCTGGGGTGGAGATGCTGGTGATGAAGAGCCAGGCGAAGGGGCCTAACGTCCAGGCTAAGAGTAAGAGCACCAGACTGTACAATCCTATTCTGGAGAGTATTTTGCGGTAATTTCTGATTTGACGGTTGTGGGTCATTCTCTCTCCTCCAGGTCAATAAGACGGATGTAACCGTTGGCTAAGAGCAAGACGAGCAGGCCAATGAGGAAGGCGATGGCGGCACCTTTGCCGAAGTTCCCAAAGACAAAGGACTGCTGGAAAGTGACCACTCCCAACACGGGGATGGTGTAGGCCATCAAAATGTAGATGATATCGAAGACGCGGAAGAGTTCCATGGTGCGATAAACTAACACGATCAAGATGATGGGACGTAATAGCGGGAGCGTGATTAGCCAGAAGCGTTGCCAGGCGTTAGCGCCATCCACTTTGGCCGCGCTGTAGAGATCAAGGGGGATGGATTGCAACCCGGCCAAGAGGAGGAGTGCTACCACGGGCAGGGTTTTCCAGGTGTCGGCTACAATAATCCACGTCAGCCCGCGCGTGACGCCCAGCCAGGAAGTGAGCTCGCCGAGCAACGGCGCGTTTTGGAAGAGAGGTATCGGGGCCAGGTAGTTGATCGTCCTCTCTGGCCCCAAAAGATGCAAGGTTTGGAGCAGGCCATTGAGCGCGCCGTAAGCGTGCGGCTCAAAGATCAATCCCCACATGCGCGCATTGACGACGGTGGGCACGGCCCAGGGGAGAATTAGCAAGGTGCGTACTAACCCGCGTCCCCGGAATTCCTCGTTCAGGAGGAGCGCGACAATTATCCCCAGTACCAATTCGACGGCCAATGAGGCGACGGTGAAATAGAGGGTGGTGCGCACCGAGTACCAAAAATCGGCTGAGGAGAGAAAGTAGAGGTAATTTCTCAGACCGCTGAACTCGGTGACTAAGCCGCCCTGACCACCTACCACTATTACTTCAGCACGGTTGAAGCTGAGGTAGAAGGCGTAGAGCAGCGGAATTAAGACTATCAGGACGGTAATCAGAAAGGCCGGTGTGACTAAGGCTAGCGCAAATTTCTCCTCACTGGTATGGATGCTTAGTCGCGGAGAATTGGTTGGAGCGTCTCTTTTTTTCATAGGATTTAGCCTAGCTAGGTAACTATTCCTCCAACGCGTTGATGCGCTGCACCATCTCCGCCGTGGCCTCTTCGGGGGATATGATTTGGAGTAGACAGTCATGGACCTCTTCTTGGATAATGGCCGAGACTTCCGGATAGTGGGCTACTTTGGGGCGATGGTGGGCGTTAGCGAGGTTGGTGGCGTAGAAACCGGCGTCGGGATTGATCTCTTGCTCTTGCTCCGAGTTTTGCAGGGAGCTCCAGATGGGGAATTCGGATTCCAGATGTTGTTGCTGTACCTCGGCGCTGGTGGCGAACTGGATCCAGCGCCAAGCTGCCGCTTGTTTGTCCGAATTAGCCATCACCGCCAGTCCCTGGAAACCGCTGACGGTCCCGGCGGGGGCCGCAACCCCCTCCGCCGTCGGGAGTAGGCCGGTGCGGGCCGCAGCCACAATGTTGGATTTCTCCGGATCCAACATATTGCCGCGTACAAAAGTCCAATTGGTGTTGAAGGTGGCGGCTCCAGAGATGAGCGCGTTCATCGCCCCCGGCTCGTCGGTGGTTAGCGCGGCTGGATCGGCCAGCTCTTCATCCAGCAACCGGCGCATGAATTGGAGTGCGCGCAGGCCGGCCCCTTGATCCATGATGGGCTGCCCGTTCTCGTCAAAGAGATCCCCCCCAAATTGCGCGGCGGTGCGCACGTAATCGCAGACCAACCCCTCTTTCCGGTTCCAGGAATCAATGTAGGGATATTTGACGATGCCCTGCTCCTTGAGCGCGACCATTTGGGCATACCATTCTTCCAGGGTAGCTGGCGGACCGTCAAAACCGGCCGCTTGCAGGTGGGCCAGGTTGTAGAACATATTTTGGAAGTTGGCGAGGAAGGGGAAAGCCCATAGCTGACCGTTATAGATGAAAGCGTCAAAAATCGCGGGCGCGATATCGGCTTTTTGTTCCTCGGTGATGCGGGCGTCTAGCGGAATCACGTACCCTTTATGCCCAAACTCCGCGGTCCAGATCAAGTCCAACAAGATTACATCGTAGGTGGCGGTGCTCGCAGCGGCAGAGGTGACGATTTTGTCATGCAATTCGTCATATTTGACGAAAGTGAAGTTGATTCCCACCCCCGGATTGTCTGCGTGGAATTGCTGAGCCATCTCTTGAAGTACCTCTTCGGAGTAGCCAGCTTGGTTCATATAGAGGGCGTGAAGTACCAGTGTCTCGTCCTCGGTGGGGAGCGGCGCCACCGTGGGGGTGGGTGTGCCGCACGCCGATAAGAGGATGGCGGCGAGGGCTAAAAGTGAAAACCAGTTAAGCCAAAGGACTCTCTTCATCTAATTATTCTCCTTGATTAATACCGTTCCGTCTCCTCAGGACTTTATGTCAAAGGATTAGATTGTCAAATTAGCGACTTCGCCCTTCGGGGTACGTGCTGTGAGCAGTTAAACTACGTTGAGCAGCTGCTACACGAGCCACCGGCGGCAAGAGTTATGCGCGTCGCCGGACTTACATGGTGCGGAGTTAGCACGGCCCTAATCCTGAACCGTACCCCGTTTGTGCTGACTTAGGGCTAGGGTAAAATGCAGGTGAGAATTCAGATGATTACACAGATCAGTTATTTTCGGAGCGGTTCATCTCAAAACTGAAGCGCTCCCTATTCAATTTAGCTCAAGCGAGGGAATAAATATGTGTGGTATTTTTGGTATTGTGACGGATAAAGAACAACCTCTGGGACCGATTCTCTTGGAGGCCGGACGGCGACTGGCGTATCGCGGCTACGACTCTGTGGGTTGCGCCACGCTGCACGTTGACGGCACCATTGACCTGCGCAAGGACGTGGGCAAAATGGACGCGGTCGCGGCGCGGCTACACTTCGAAGAAATGACCGGTAGCCGGGGCATGACGCAGCTCCGCTGGGCCACCTTCGGGAAACCTTCCCAGGTCAACTCCCAACCGCACCTCGATTCCGACGGCGATCTGGTGGGAGCGCACAATGGTAACGTGGTCAACAACGCCGAATTGCGCGAGCAGTTCAGCGCGGAGGGCATGACCGTGCGCTCCGCTAACGACGGCGAGTCCTGCGTCCACGCCGTCGAGCGCTACGTTGACCGGGGCTATGACATGTTGCAGGCCATCCGGCACGCCTACCACGACCTGGAGGGCGATTACTCGTTTATCATCGGGCGCGTGGGGGAAGAGTGCCTCTACGCTTTCAAAAAAGGATCGGGGCTGGTGGTGGGCATTGGCGAGGGCGCGACCTTCGCTTCCTCTGACCTGCCTTCCATCCTACCGCTGACCCGGCACATTCTGCGTATGCAGGATGGGGAGATTGTGGTGCTGCGGCCGGAGGGGGCCGCGCTCTACAGCGTGGAAGATGGCCTGCCGATCCAGCGCGAGGTGGAGGTCATCACCGAGAGCATGGATTGGGCCGCGAAGGGCGGTTACGCCCACTTTATGCTCAAGGAAATCCACGAGCAACCGCAGGTGGCGGCGGAGCTGCTGCATTTATTGGAAGCCTCGGAGCACGTGCAACCCTTCGTGGAGCGGATGGCCGGGGCGCGCAACCTCTACTTCATCGGCTGCGGCACGAGCTACCACGCTTGTTCGTTAGGCGCGGTGTACTTAGCGCAGGCGGCGGGTCGCTCCGCGATTCCCATCCTGGCCCCGCAGTTCATCCCACAGTATGCGCCGGCCGTCGGCCCCGACGACGTGGGCGTCTTCGTGAGTCAGAGCGGCGAGACGAAGGATGTCCTCAGCGCGCTGTACGCCGCCCAACGGCGGGGGATGACCACGCTGGCGCTGGTCAACGTGTCCGGTTCGACTTTGATGAACGAGAGCGATTATTATCTGCCCCTGGCGTGCGGCTACGAGATCAGTGTGCCGGCGACCAAGACCTTCACCAACCAGGCGCTGGCTTTCCTCTTTCTCGCGCTGCGGATGGGCGGGCGCTCCACTGAGACGTTAGCTCCCTTGCCGGAGCTGCT
>DUEJ01000081.1 GCA_011192175.1 Thermoflexia bacterium | reverse complement strand
TTTACGCTGCACCAGAGTCGCCGAGCAATTCTGCGGGGATGAGTCCTTGCGCGATCGCCGCCTCCAGGTTGAGTAAGGCTGGCGCCGGTGGCTCTGCGCCTCTCTGTTGCGGCTTGACCGTTTTCGCGGCGGGCGGCTGCGGGGAAGCCACCCGCAAAGGCGGCGTAACCGGTACAGGCTCAAAATTCAGCACGTTCTCCAGACTGGCATCAAATGCTGCCAGGTCGAGATCCGCCAGAGAGGGCTGGGGCAGATTTTGCACCAGTTTCCCCATCTCGTGGGCTGCCTGCCGGGCGTAGAACCAGATTATCCCAGTTTTTACCTCAGGGCGGGCGATGACGATGAGAATGGCATCCTCACCCACCACGTGCGCGTAGATATTGAAATCTTCCCCCTCCTGAAAGAAAGACTTAAAAACAGCAGCGCTCCCTAGAAGACGTGTGACCTCGGCCATGGCAGCGACGTTGGCGGCGACCAGGGCCGCCAACGACTGCACGTTCACCCCCGTGTCGACCCCGGCCTGGGAGATGAGATACCCGGCAGAACTAGTCAGGAGCACACTCCGCGCTCCGGTCTGTTGGTTCAACAGTATCAGGTGTTGCGAGAGTTCATCCTGTTCCGCCTCTCCCACGAGGTCGGAAGCCGTTTCCTGGCGAACACGGGCCGTTTTCTCTAGCGCCTCGCGCGCGATGCGCCGGATCTCGGGAATGGGGACCGGTTTGATGAGATAGTCGTGGACAGACAAATCCGCAGCCTGGTGTTCCGCGTCCTTGGAACTATAGGCGGTCAACAGAACGATCTGAGTAGCCGGCGAGATATCTCGAATATGCCGGATCAACTCCAGGCCGTGCATTCCCGGCATGCGCAGGTCGGTAATCACCAGGTCGAAGGACTGGGCGCGGATTTTCTGCAACGCTTCCTCTCCACCACTGGCCGTTGCGACATCCCAGCCGCGCTCTATCAGCAACCCCTCCCGCATCAACATGCGCACCATCTGGTCATCGTCCACGACCAGGATTTGTCTATTCTCAGTGGTTTCCTTCATCCATATCCTCTGACCGTGCTTGTCTAGTGCTTTGTCAATGCTGATTTGAGTGGTTGGCAGTAATGTTGGCCTGGCGACTAAAGTCGCGGCTACCCTCGCGCAGTCCACCTACGGGGACTAGTGAGCGGTCGGCGGATGGTAGCCCCCTGATCATTTTACACTTGACAGAACACTAGGTTTCGGTCGCCGTAATTTTGGGCAGAAATCTCAAACGAGACCTACAGGGCAAATGTTCCTGAACAGTAATTTTTATTATAACACGAAGCACGATGCGTGCGGTTTGTATCGTGTGGCAGTTCTGTGGAGGTTGTGTTGGGATGTAAGGGATAAAACGTAAGGCGTAAGGGGCAAAACGTAAGGGATAAAACGTAAAAGATAAAGCGTAAGGGGCAAAACGTAAAGGACAGAGCATAAGGTATGAGACGGGTTAGGAGGCCAACCACAGCTAGGAAATGTTCTTACTTTTCCCTGGCGGGCCCTCATTCATATTTAAGTGCCTTGATGGGGCTGAGTCCCGCTGCGCGGCTGGCGGGGTAGGCCCCGGAGATGACGCCTATCAGGATAGCGAAGAGGATGGCGAAGATGAGGAGCCAGGGTGGGGTGTGGGTGATGCTCTCCGGCAGATCTTCCAGCGAACCTCCCATTTGTTCCAGGAGCAGGCTTTTAGCTACCAAGTTGATGGCGGCGGTCAGCAAGAGGCCTAACAACGCGCCCCCCACACCGCCCAGTAGCCCGATGACGCCCGATTCCGCCAGGAAGACAACCATCACGTCTTGATTGGAAGCCCCGATAGCCTTCATCAAGCCGATTTCGCGCGTGCGCTCATAAATCGCCATGAGCATGGTGTTGGCAATGCCGAAGGCGGCTACCAGCAGCGCGACGGCGCCAATGCTGCCCAAGATGGCTTGGAGGATGCGAAAGAAGGTGTTGGCTTGTTCGATCTGCTGGCGCGCCGAATGTACCTGGAACCCCAGGGCGGTGATCGCTTGTTCTGCCTCTAACGTCCGGCGGCGGTCGACGGCTTGCACGGTGACTTCCCCGTAACCCGCGCGGGCCGGATCGCGGTGTTGTCCGGACACCCAGCTGTTGTAACCCACGACTTCCCGCAAGGGCGCGTAGACGGTGTAGTCATGTTGCCAACCAATCGGGGCTAAGATGCCTACGACCTGCAAGCGGAGAGTTTTCTCGGCACTGGTGTTATCTTCTTTGCTCCAGCGTTGTAAGTGCATACTCAAGTTGGCCTGGTAGAGCTCTGGCCTCGGTTGCTCGCCGGATACCGCCCCCGTCATTTGAAGGGCCATCCTCTCTGATTCTCCTGACGGCTGATAGAAATTCTCCGCTACCCGCGCGCCGATCACGATCTGCCCCCGGCGCAGTTCGACGGTGCCCTGGGTTGGCTCTAGCGTCCGGAGGTATTCCGGCTCGACGCCCACGAGCTGGCCGTAGCCGCGCCAGCGGCCATATTCCAGTTCGCCACTCGTTTGCAACCGTTCCAGTGGCGAGGCGCTGGCTACGCTAGGTAATGCGCGTATCTCTGCCAGGGATTCTTCGTTAAGGCGCCGTTGGGTTGCTGCGGAACGCTGACTTGGTCCCTGTGGCCCGGCCATAACTTCCATAACTACTTGGCTTTCGTAGGAAGGCTGCACTCGAATCTCAGTCAGGGCACTGCCGCCCCCAATCCCCGCGGTCGCCTGCTCTTGCAGCCCCGCGCCGAGCGAGACCAAGACGATGACCGCGGCGGTCCCAATCACCACGCCCAATGCGGTCATGATGACGCGGCCTTTCATCCGGTTGAGGTTACTAAAGACTAAAGCTAGTAAGTCACGTATTTTCATAGCGTATCCTGATTGAAAGTTGCTGGTTAAAGGTCTGACTCTACTGCCAAGTCAAGATTTTTCCCACTGATGAAAATGAGTATACCATGAGGAAAAGAAGGTACCTACGCCTGTCCAAATTTGAGGTAGGACGCAGCTGCACGCCGATTTCCGCAGCTAAACGGCTAAAAACCCTGTTTTTAGCTGTTTCTTAAAAGCTAGTTTGCCACGGGGTAGGCGGGGGAGTAACCGGCTGTCTTAAAATTGACCAATCTTCTTATCTTGAGTATACTTGACTCTATCAAAATCAGGGGAACGGATGGGGGCAATGAAGAGACTGGATATACCGATCATCGTGGGTCTGCTGGCCGATATTTTATACGCTTACGGTTTCTTGCTGTTGATACCAGCAATCATCGGGCTGTTCGCTGCCGAGTACATCCAAGTGTTGGTCTTTGGCGGGGGAGCAGCCTTGTTCATCCTCGTTTTTTTTGTTCTGCGCCGCAAAACCCACACTGCCGGCGTCGCATACCGCCATACAGCGATGGCCCTGGCCTTAGCTTGGATTTTGCTCTCCGTTTTTTCTAGTATTCCCTTCATGGTTCACGGTATGAGCTGGATTAACGCGCTGTTTGAGTCGTTTTCCGCCTGGACGGACACCGGTTTGACGATGATCCCGCACCCGGAAGACTTGCCGGTCTCGCTCAGTCTCTTCCGAGTGTTGATGCAATGGGTCAGCGGTCTGGGTATCGTGATGTTTATGCTCTTCCTGCACGGTTCGTCACCGCGCGCGGCGCAGAGCTTCTTCCAGGCCGAGGGACGCTTCGAGGATTTCACGACCAACCTCTGGCAGGTGGGGCGGATTGCCGTGCTCATCTACGCCGGCTACACGCTACTGGGGAGCCTGTTGCTCTGGATATTGGGCGTGCCCCCTTTCCACGCGCTGACTCACGCCATCACTTCGCTCTCCACCGGCGGATTTTCGACTAATCCCGTAGGAGTCGGATTTTATGGAACCTGGCCCTCCATCGTGGCAATGGGCTTGATGCTCTGTGGCGGGATCAGTTTCAGCAGCCACCAGGCCCTGCTCAGCGGCAATG
>DUEJ01000080.1 GCA_011192175.1 Thermoflexia bacterium | reverse complement strand
GGAACCAGAGCCAGCACTTACGCCGCCGGAACCCGGCGGCGAGGAGCAGGTTGAGTCCGGGGAATTGCCCGATTGGCTGGCGGGGTTGCGCTCAACAGCAACCCCGGTTGCTGTTGAGCCAGCAGTCCCAGCGTTCACCGCAGAGCCGGATGTGACGGCGGACGCCGAGCTCCCGGCTTGGCTATCAGACATGACGCCAGCTGAAGAACCGGAGCGAGAGCAAACTGACGTCTTCGTGGTACCTGGGTCGTACGCGGAAGACGTCGGCGGGCTGGAAGAGGCCCCTGCGCCGGAATGGTCGCCTGAATCGGACTCTGAAGAGAGCGCTGCCAGGGTGTCACCTTTTAGGACTGAAAAGGAGCCGCCAGAGCGTGAAGAAGCAGTTTTCAGTACGCCAGAACCTAAAAGCGTTGGCTTGCCTCCTCAACCTGAAGAGCGCAAGCCTGTAGCGGAGCCAGCAGCAGCAAGAGAGGCGGTTGAGCAAATAGAGATTCCCGTGTGGCTCCAAACTCTGGGACCAACCCCTGCCGTGGGGAGCGTCACAGAACCGGCGGTAGATACAGGGAATCTGGAGCAGGTTGATATGCCGTCTTGGCTCCGCCATCTTAAACCCCCGGGGACTAGCCCTTTGCCTTCAGAGAGAGCTCCATCGCTTGAGGAGTGGGCCGGCAGCCAGGCTGGCGCAAGTGAGTTGGATCGCGCTGAAATCCCGTCTTGGGTGCAGGATTTACGTCCCAGCGGCGATGCGCATGAGACCAGTTCTCTGGCGTTTAGGGCAGAGCCGCCGGCCGAGGTAGAAGCTGAAGGGCTTTTGGCTGGTCTGCGGGATGTATTGCCTGCGCTCTCCCTGATTGATGTCCCCGCTGATTTTCAAATTCGCTCCCTCGCAGCAGTGCCTTCCAACGTAGTTAGGGATGGACATCTCTGGCAGGAGCTGTTAGAGCGTCCCCTCAACGAGGAGCAAACCCTGATTCAACCGCGAGCAAAACCGGGTTGGGGCTGGGTAGTGATTCGGGTAGGTGTTTTTGTCTTGTTGTCCCTGGTAGTCCTGGCCGCGATTCTGGATTTCCTGCCGCCTACGTTCACTCAACTGCTGGCTCAACCTCCCCCGCCAGCGGTAGCACGATTGCAAGCCACCGTAGCAGATTTGCAACCGGGGGATACTGTAATTTTGGCCCTGGAGTATGGGCCGGCAGAAATGGCTGAGATGACCCATCTGACCGAGGCGTTGTTATCCCAACTGGTGGAACGTGAAGTGCGCGTGCTGGCGGTCAGCACCCTCTCTACTGGCGAACCGCTGATTCAGATGGAGTTGGATTGGGCAAGAACGCAAATTATGGAAGATGAGGCGCGAGAACTGATCAACGTGGGTTACTTGCCTGGCGGTTCTGCTGCCGTGGCTCAATTTTTGACTAATTTGGAATCGCCGGATTTACTCTTGGTATTGAGCGCCCGACCAGCGCGCTTGCGTTGGTGGTTGGAGCAAAATGCTCTTCTGGCTACGCAGAAAACTCCAGTGGGAATAGGTTCAAGCGCAGCTCTAGGGCCATTAGCAAAAGCTTACTTTGATTTGCCACTGGCACAGGGGGGCATGGTAGGGTTAGCGGGGGCCACGGCTTATTGGCAAGTACGTGGCCTGCCTGCATACGAGAGCACTTTGCGGATGAATGCTTTAATGCTCACCCAATGGTTGACTGCGGGGTTGTTAGTGGTGGGAGCAGGTTACTACTTAATTGTGGATCGGAAGGGGAGGGCGGCAGAATGACCCTAGAGGCGATCGGTTTGTTGGTGGGTGCGATCGTCACCCTGATAATTTTTACCTATCTATTGAGCGATAATCCACTCTATCGGTGGGTGCTGGCCTTAGTGGTGGGCAGTGGGGCCGGATACGCGCTGGCGATTACGTTGAACTTTCTCTACCAGTGGGTAATGAAGAGCGCTAATGGGGAACTGCTGCCAGCGGTCGCCATTCCTCCATTGGTATTGGGATTCCTACTGCTTTTCAAAGGCTTTCCCAAGCTCGCCAGTTGGGGTGGAATCCCGATGGGGTTTATACTGGGAGTTGGCGCTGCCGTAGCTATCTCTGGGGCCGTGTGGGGGACTATCCTCCCCCAGGCGTTGGCTACTGCTGCCCCGTTTGCTGCTGCGCAAGATGGCGGGGCGTTCCTTGAAGGTTTCTTTATTCTGATAGGAACGATACTTTCATTATTGACGTTCTCCCCGCGTGCTTTTGGCACGCATCCCCGCTCCCAGCTGGCGGTGCGTTTAGTGCGCCGTCTAGGGCAGGACTTGGTGACTATCGCGTTGGCCGTGGCTTTTGTGGGGGCATTGACTTCAGCATTGACGCTTTTCATTGCGTGTTGGTGGATGATGCTGGCCCCGTTCTTGGGAGGCTAATTTATGCAGACAGAACAGGCTCTCGAATCCATTTTAATTGCCGATTGCGGTACGGTCGCCACCAAAATGCTCTTGTTGGAGCGCGTGGAGACCCGCTATCGTTTTATCGCCCAGGTGGAGGTATTGACCACTATCAACCCTCCCTGGGAGGACGTGAGCGTAGGTGTGACGCACGCCATTGAGGAAGTGGAGCAGATCACCAGCCGTACCCTCTTATCTGGCGGGCGACTCATCACCCCGCGCGATGGACTTTCGGGGGTAGATGCTTTTGTGGTGATACTTAGCGGGGTGGAGCCACTCCATCTAGTGCTGGCAGGGTTGGTTAAGGAGATGAGTTTAGAGAGCGCTCGGCGCGCCGCCACCGGAACTTATACCGTGGTTGATGGGGTGATTTCACGGGAAGGCAGTCTCCATTCACCAGAGGGAGCGTGGGCGCGGGCCATCCGCGATTTGGCTCCAGACGCAGTTCTTTTGGTGGGAGGAGTGGATGGTGGAGCTAGCCGTCCAGTAATGGAATTGGCGGATGCGATTGCGCTGGGTACTTCCTTGCTCGGCAGTGAGGAGCGACCGTTATTGCTCTATGCCGGCAATGCCAAATTACGCTCGCGGATCACAAAGTTACTGGGGGGTCTGACCGAAGTGGAGGTGGTTGACAACGTGCGTCCCTCCGTGGATAAAGAGTATCTGGCCCCGGCACGCGATCTGATAGAGCAAATTTTCTTAGAAAAGCGTTTGCAGAAAGTCCCCGGAGTAGAGACACTCTCCGGGTGGAGCAATTTCCCGCTGCTCTCGACGGCCGCAGCATTTGGCCGGGTGGTGGAATATCTCTGGCATCGGGAAGATAATACTAATCGGGGTGTGTTGGGAATAGATTTGGGGGCCGCCAACACCACCGTGATGGCTTGTTTTGATGGCCGTCTCTATCCAACTGTACATGGGGGATGTGGAATTGCTTATGGGCCGCTTGCTTGGGTTAAGAAATATGGGCTAGCCCGGTTGCAACGTTGGTTACCAGAAGAAATTAGTGCGGAGCAGTTACTATCATTTTTGTATAATCGCGAATTGCACCCGGCCACAGTGCCTCAAGAACTCTCGGAACTCTGGATAGAGCTGGCTGTAGTGCGGGAGATGTTGCGGACGGCTCTGCGGATTGCCCGTCCGGTTTGGAATGTCGGTGCCGATATATCGCTCTATGGAGATATGATGCCCTATCTGGACCCCATTCTGATCTCCGGGGGAGGCATTGTGCATCTACCGCGTCCGGGACAAGCGCTCCTAGCTGTTTTGGATGGGTTAGAACCGGTAGGCATCACTACGATGCTCTTGGATGTCCACCGTGTGGCCCCCGCGTTGGGAGCAGTAGCTGGGATTAAACCGCTGGCCGCGGCCTCGGCATTATCGCCCGATACCTTGGTCTCATTAGGGACGGTGATTTCCCCGATTGGACACGCCTCTGACGGCGATACGATTCTTAGTATGAAGATCCAGTATGATGATGGCAGCGAGTTGGATGTGGAAGCCCATTATGGCGAGCTAGAAGTTTGGCCTCTACTGCCAGGGCAACAGGCCACCGTGGAACTCCAACCCCACCGCCGTTTTGATGTGGGCTTGGGTCGCCGAGGCAAGGGCGGGACAATCCAGGTGCAGGGTGGGTTACTGGGGTTGGTGGTAGATGCCCGCGGTCGGCCCTTGCGTTTACCGGCGGATGGTGAAAAGCGGCGGAAGCTTTTACGTCGTTGGATTTGGGATGTAGGGGGTTAACAGATGTTCTTGCCATACAGTGTGGTTAATCCGCTTACCTTGATTGAGATTGAACGACGTTTGCCGCGAGCGGGCGAGGTCTTGGTAGCGGAAGGGGAGCTAGTGGAGTCCTTTCAACTCGTAGCTAAGGCCACTGAGCAACCGCGATTTGGCATTGTCAACGTGGCGCGCGAGCTCCATCTGCCGCCCAAAAAGGTCAAGCCGGCCTTAAAGGTCAAGGTAGGAGAGCAGGTGACAGCGGGAACGATCTTGGCTGCCCGCGGAATGTTAGGAGAGCGGGTGAGTCGGGCACCTTTTGACGGCACGATCACTGGTTATGGGCATGGCCGGTTACTACTGGAAGCTCCCCCGGTTGAGGTGCAACTCACCGCTCTAGCGCCAGGCCGCGTGGCACGTGTATGGCCGGAAGAAGGCATCACCGTGCAAACCTACGGGGCTTTCATGCAAGGAGTTTGGGGGAATAATCAGGAAGGCTATGGGGTGTTGCAGTTAGCCGTGCGTACTCCCCATCAGCCCCTGCGCGCACGCCGTTTGGACGCCTCAATGCAAGGCGCGATTGTGGTTGGTGGGGCAGGGTTAGATGCAGAGGCCCTGGCACAAGCCACAGAGATGCAGATAAGTGGCTTAATAGTAGGCGGGATCTCCCCGCAGTTATTGCCCAAGCTCGCAGTGGTTAATTTTCCTATCCTGATCACGGAAGGGATTGGGGAGACCCCTATCTCTTCAGCGGTATTCACGCTCTTGCGCGATTTGGCCGGTCGCGAGACGGTCCTCAGCGCCCACTGGAGCGCTCGTTGGACAGCACGTCCTTATGTCGCGGTGCCGATGCCGGCGGAGAGTGGCCGGGTAGTGGAACCAGAAAGCCCTCTGATGATTGGTAGTCAGGTGCGCGCGCTGCGTGCTCCCTTGCTAGGCAAGACAGGGGTGATCGCAAAGCTGCCGGCGAATAAGATTGAGCTAGAGACTGGCGCGCGGCTGGCTGGGGCGTATGTTGATTTTGATGGCGAGGTTGATTTTGTCCCCTTCCCCAACCTGGAGCGGATATTTTAGATGCTCTCTAACCCAGGGCAATCGCATATGGAAAATCAACTCCCTTTTGAGGGTCAGAAACACTGCTTGGCTGAAGATTTTACCCCACTGAGGGCCTGTTTTCGGGGTGTTTTCAGGGACAGCATCCCCAGAAACGGCTAAATGCGATTGCCCTGCTCTCTAACCAAAAAATGCTTGAATTATTTTTTATTTCATGGTATAGTTTTGGGAATAGCTGGGATCAATAAAAGCCTCTCTTAATAGTGCAAGGAGTCCAAATTATGTCTGATGACCTACGTGATGCCTTTGGAGAAGATATCTTTATGGAGCCAGAGGAAGAGAATGAAATCGAGGAAGAAACTGGCGAAGCGCAGAACAAGACATTTCTGATTGCGGTGGCTGGTTTGGGGGGATTACTTTTCCTGGCGATTGGGGTCTTTATTCTCTGGGCATTAGTGCTAAATCCGCGGATGCAGGCACAACAAGCGGCTCAGAATGCAAACATTCAGGCTACCAATACCGCGATTATGCAGCTAAATGGAGAGGCAGATTCCGCAACCGCCGCTGCGACCGGGGAGACAAGCCCGGGAGAAACGGCAGATCCCACAGAAACACCCGAGCCAACCATTACTCCCACTCCTACGCCGGTGATCAAGGCGACCAATACGCCTACGATAGCTCCTACGGCGGAGTCAGGAGAGAGCGAGCCAGGTGAAGAGTCGGGAGAAGAGGCTGGAGAAGAGGAGCCGGCGGAAGCTACGGCAACGCCGAAACCCCGGCGCACGCCAACTCCTACACGCACGCCACGCTCCACGCCGACGCCGAAAAAGGTCCATGACAGCTCCTCGGATACCGGCAGTGGCGCTGATGCTACGCCAGAAACCGGGTTAGGAGAATGGCTGTTAGTCGCTATGGCGGCGCTGTTGCTAGGACTGATTGTCTTTGCACGCCGGTTGCGGAAGGTCTAGCTAGTCGGTCTATCGGCAGCTCATGCGCGGGACACGGGAGCGGTTTATCTCGTGTCCCGCTTTTGGTGCCTTGAGTCTCTAGGACGGTGCGGGGCGCTTGCCCCGCACCGTAAATTCTGCACCACAGCTTACACGGATTACCTTGATTTTTTTACTTTTTCCCGGGCTAATCCGTGAAATCCGAGGTTAATTTTAACTCGACCATGCAAATTCTCAAAGAGCCGGTGCCTTAAAATATGAACTCAAACTATCTGTGTGTGGGGAGGGGACGATGAATCTCTGCGGTAAAGGGGTTTGGTTATCACATTCGTATGATTTCCGGCGGGCGGTTGAGATGGCGACTCAAATAGAGGCTGGACATTTACTGATCAAGGTGGGACACGGGCCTTATTATTTTCCAGAGATAGCCCGGGAACTGGTGGAGCGAGTGTATTCTTTAGGCTTGCATCCCCTGGCGTGGATTCAGATTACCGATTACGCGCCCTCAGAATCTTTACTAGCCATACGACAGGCGATAGAATTGAATTACGAAAAAATAGTGCTCTTCTTGGGCAGAGCTCTAGTAACCGGTTCGCAGTTGGAGCCATTAGCGGCCGCGTTAGCTTCTGCGCCCTTGCCATTGGAGAAGATTTTACTGGCAGCGCCACCGTTGGCCCATCTACCTGACGCTCAAGCAGTGAAGGTATTAGCGCGGTACTGTCAGGGTGGGTGGATGCCACTCTGTTTCCCGTACCAGGAGCTTTCTGTCCAGCAGCTCCTAGATCGTGATGTTTATCAATCCTTGAGTGAGCTTAGCTTATGGTGGGGGGCGACTCCGGAAATATACCCGGTACTGGTGCCCTTGTCAGGTATGCGGACGGCAGAACCGTTTCTCCCCGAGGCAGTGATCCCGTGGGGTGAGAGTGTTATGCAGCATGGAGTAGACTTCTTCAGTGTTTACCACGCTGCGGTGACCGAGAAGGCTCTCTGGCCTATCTTGCAATCCGTGGCGCCTGCTTGCCAGCCAAAAGTTGAGACGCGCGTTGAGCGCTCAGTAGCCGGCCGTGCCGTGCCGCAACCGGAGTATGTGACGGCGACGGCCAACGATACCGTCTGGGGATTGATTGATCGCCATGCTATGCAGCGGGAGTGGTTTTGGATGTGGAATGGACATCTCTGGGATAGCCGGGGATTGCCCCGGGATCCGGATTATCTCCAAGCTGGCTGGCGTGTGCGTGTTAAGTGATTTAGCTACCTGGCTACAGTTAACTTTGCGGCGAAGGCTTTTAGCCAGGGACTACAAACCGCCAAGTTGGCCTGCCCCGACTGTAAGTTAATCTGTGCAGGCGGATTTTGCAGAGGTAGCCGCGAGTTTATTCATCAAGCTCTATTTGCATTTGAGGCATTTTCATATATTCTCTCTCCTGCAGAGAGAACTACATCCAATCTACAAGGAGGAACATAATGAGAGGTAATAGTTTGTCGCGCCTGTTGGTGGTATTGCTCTTGTTGATCATAGTCGGCGTGGGAGCCTGGCAGCTCTGGAATAATGCAGGTCTCTTTAAGCAAACTTCAATAAATATGCCTATATCGTTACGTCCGCAGATCACACCTACCATTTACCCCAGCCAGGTGACGGTTGTGGAGAGCGTACAAGCCCTCAGTCGCTTGGAGACGATCTCTTACGCGGTAGAGAAGGTCATCACCGCAGAATCAGGACAAGGAGCGCTCGGGTTTCTCTTTGGCGACCGATTGCTCTTGATTGCTTACGGTCAAGTGATTGCCGGCATTGATCTGGGAGAGATCGGCATAGATGATGTAGTACGCGGCGCTGATGGAGTGGTCTATCTACGTTTGCCGGCTTCGGAAATTTTCATCGCCACCTTAGATAATGAGCGCACTCAAGTCTATGACCGCAGTACCGGCCTGGTGGGACTCAATGAGCAGTTAGAAACCGAGGCGCGCCGGGCAGCAGAACAGCACATCCTAGAAGCTGCTCTGGAGCGCGGCATATTAGAGCAGGCGGAGGAGAACTCCCGTCATATCTTGCGCTCCCTAATTTTGAGCATGGGCTTTGAGCATGTCGCCTTCGTGGATGTCTTGCCAACTCCTACTCCCCCGCCGACGCTTACCCCGACCCCTTCACCCACTCCCGAATAGGTAAGCTACTAAATTGTTACCAATACGTAATGCTCCCTCATATCTTCCTGAATTATAATTTAGGCAATAGACGTCATTACAATCTGTTGTTTCCCTCACAGATATACAGACAAGGGAGATACCTATGAATAGAGAATTAAGGCCCTCTGTAATCCCCCTGGGGATTTCGGGAGCGCTGGTGGATGCCCAACACGAGAATAGCTACCTGGCTGTGGAGCAGGAGGGACGTTATTGGCTGGTTGATTGTGGAGGAAACGCCATGGGCCGCTTGCAGCGAGCGGGATTGGACCCGCTGGCCTTGCAGGGTCTGATTATCACTCATTTCCATCCCGATCACGTCTACGGCCTACCGGCTTTCCTGTTAGGACTCTATGTGATGGGCATGCAAAGAACCTATCCTCGGCAGCAACCGTTGCCTATCTACGCCCGTCCCAAAGTGTTAGAGAGGGTAATCGCGCTGCTGGAGCTCTTCGAGTACCAGGGCTGGTTGAAAGCCTTACCGTTGAGCTATCGTGAAATAGCTCCCCAGGCCGGAGTAAAGGTAGCCCAGGATCTCAGTTTCAAGATTACCGCTACGCCCACTCACCATAGCATCCCTTCAATAGGCGTGCGTTTCACTTCACTACAACACAAAAATGCTTTTGCCTATTCCAGTGACACGTTACCCTGCTTTGAAGTTGAGGAGTTAGCCCGTGACGCAACACTCCTCTTCCACGAAGGAGAGGGAGCCATGCATGGACACAGTACGCCAGCGGATGCCGGTGCTCTAGCGACACGTGCTGGCGTAGAACGGCTGGTAATCATTCACTACCCGGTAAAAAACGGTGAGCAAGTTCTACAAGACGTCCAAAGCACCTTTGCCGGCCCCGTAGAGTTAGCCCAGGAATTCAAGCGGTATTATTTCTAAGCTTCGCCCGGCAACTGAAGTTGCGGGCCACGGCTACAAAGTCGGCCTACGCCGACTAATTCGCTTAACCGCCCATCGCTTTCTCGCTTCTTCGCTCTCTCGCTCCTGCACCTGGCGACTAAAGTCGCGGCTACGCTTGCCAAGTCCACCTACGTGGACTTTTCGCTCACTCGCTTTCTCGCTTTCTCGCTTTCTCGCTTGTAGCGGAGTCATCTTTCGACTTTCAACCTTTGACTTCTAACTTCCCCCTCTTCCCCCCCCGTGTTATAATTCCCCTGTTATGGAAAAAAATCAACGAGAAGTGACGCGTGCCGCGCTGCTGGTAATGCTAGCTTTCGCTCTTAGCCGGGCGCTGGGACTAGTGCGCCAGATAGTTTTCAGCCGCTACTTCGGCACCGGCCCGGAGATGGACGCCTACGTCGCCGCCATGCGCATCCCCGATATGCTCTTTTTGGTGGTCGCGGGCGGCGCGCTCGGATCAGCCTTTATCCCGGTCTTCACCGCGCGCTTGACGCGGGATGAGCGCCCGGAGGCTTGGGGATTGGCCTCGGCAATCATTAACTTGCTCCTCCTGGTCATTATCCCGCTTAGCTTAGGGGCTATGCTTCTGGCCCCTTGGTTAGTGCGCCACCTCATCGCACCAGCACTCTCCCCAGCTATTCAGGCCCGCACTGTCACCCTGATGCGCGTGATGCTGCTCTCCCCCGCTATCTTTGGCGTCAGTGGCGTCGTGATGGGCATCCTCAACGCACACCAACACTTTCTGCTCCCCGCGTTAGCTCCGCTCCTCTATAACCTCGCCATTATTGCGGGGGCTTTGTGGGGCAGTAATACCTCCTGGGGCACTATGGGCCCGGCTATCGGCATGATGGTGGGAGCACTCTTACATCTGGGGATACAAGTACCAGGCTTGCTCCGTTTTTCGGCGCGCTATACGCCCACTCTGGGATTGGAAGATGCCGCTGTGCGCACCGTGGGCCGCCTGATGGCGCCGCGTGTGTTGGGCGTCGCGGTAGTGCAGATCAACATGGTCATCACCACCGCTCTGGCTTCCGGCTTAGGACCAGGGGCGATTTCCGCACTGGATTACGCTTGGCGGCTGATGTTGCTGCCACAGGGAATCTTCGCGCAAGCGGTGGGCACCGCGGTTTTCCCCACCCTCTCGGCGCAAGCAGCCAGAGGCGAGTTGGGTGAGCTCCGGCGCACCCTCACAGCGATGATCCGCACGCTGATCGCCATCGTCTTGCCCGCCACAGCCGGCTTGATCATCTTGGGACGGCCCCTGATCGCGCTCATCTTTGAACGGGGAGCTTTCTCCGCCGCTTCCACCCACGAGGTGAGTATAGCTCTGGCGCTCTTCGCGCTAGGCTTGCTGGGACATTCGCTCATTGAGATTCTGGCGCGCGCTTTCTACGCGCTCCAGGATACCTGGTCGCCGGCCGGGGCGGCCGGCGGCGCGATGGCTATCAATTTGATTTTGGGACTACTTTTGCCCGCACTCTTTATGCAAGCCGGCTGGCTCCCGTTGGGCGGGCTAGCGCTGGCGAATGCGCTGGCGGCTCTCTTGGAAATGGTGGCGCTCTTCTTTTTAATGGAACGCAAACTCGGCGGGATGCCCGGCGGCGAACTTTTACAGTGGTTCCTGCGGCCTTTAGGGGCTACGTTGGGTATGAGCGCGGTCTTGCTCTGCTGGCTCCAATTCGCCCCAGACACTGATCTGGTTTTAAGTACCGGCGGAGTACTCTTGGGCGCAGCAAGCTACCTCTTTTTCGCCTGGCTCCTGCGTGTGGAGGAGCTGCTAACTATTCTTGCCGACCTGCTCAAGCGTATACCAACTCACAGCTAACGGAACACGCAACCAGAAATTCAACCACCATGACATGAAACGCACCCATAGCATAAAGGAAACGATATGTCT
>DUEJ01000008.1 GCA_011192175.1 Thermoflexia bacterium | reverse complement strand
GTGTGGGATGACGCTCACGCCGATCTGAGCACGCCTTTCGAGGTTACGCCGCCGGCAGGCGAAGGTTGGCTTGACGTGGATCTATCGGGTTACAACCTGATGGTGAGCGGGGATTTCTATGTGGGTTTCCTGTATCCTGGGGGCGCTAATGATCCTTCGCTGGGGGTGGATACCACATTGCCTGATGGCCGTAGTTATGAAGTGCCCTGGCAGGCGTTTGGCAATGACTACATAGTCCGCGCCGTGGTTGTGTCGCAGTAGCCCACTTTTACCCACGTTGTGCAGGTGGTGTAAAGGAAAGAGGAGGGAAGGGTGTCAACCGGTCGGGAGTGAGAGTAGCTCGCCGGGTTGACACCCTTTCTAGTAGGACTTTCGCTAACGACACTTTTTAACCGCTAATTCACGCGAATGAACGCCAAAAACTACTAAAATTAGCGTCAATTGGTGTCCATTCGCGGTTTAGCTACCTAGTGAGCGAAACTCCTATCTAGTTGTTACGTCACGGCAGCTCCTCCGTGCTCTCCGGGTTGAAGAACCGGTAGGTCAGTTGTCCGAGGCTGGCGAAGGTGGGCGCGCTCTCTTCCCAGACCAGCCATTCCGGTTGGTAGAGGAAGACGGAGAGGATGAACTTTGCACCAGGGCTATAGACCAGGGCGACGTCCGCGTGCGTATCACCGGTCCAGCCGTGTTTGTGCGCTACCCGGGTGCCCTCCGGCATCCCCGCTTGCAGCAGCGTGTTGATTTGGTTCTCTTCTAGCCAAGCTAACGTGTCCTCACACTCCGCCGGCGTGACGGTGCGCGGATAGAGGAGCCGGATATTCCCCCCCCCTTGGTTGCATTGGCTCAACGTTTCTAACAAGAAGCCGATATCTAGGGGGGTGGTCTGTATGTAGGGGTCCGGTTCCGTGTTGAAATCGGTGCGGGTATTGGCCGGGGTCGCGATGTTGGGCGGCGGCGTGTCCTCCTTGAGGTCGTAGGGCACGGCTAAGAAACTGTTTTCCATCCCCAATGACCAGAGGAACTCGGTCACTTCTAACGCGCCAGAGTAGGGGTTTCCTGCGCCGATAGCGGCGAGGAGCTGGTTGGTGGTTGCGTTATCGCTCTCCGCAAGGGTGGCGCTGATTAGCTGCGTTTGCTGGGGAGTGGGGGGCGCGTCCAGTTCGCGGTAGTACGTGAGCGCCACGCCGATCTTCAGCGTGCTCAAGCCGGCGAAAGCGACCTTGCAATGGTAACAAATCTCGCGTCCGGTGTTGAGGTCTTTGACAAAAAATCCCGCCACGCCGGTGAAACCGGCTAAACGGGCGACTAGCGCCTCGCGGAGAAAATCCATGGAAGAGAGCGGGATGGGTTCCAATTCCACGGGCAATGAAATTTCGTTGATGACTGGGGAGAGCATCGCCGCGATCAGTAAGGGCCGGGCGGTATCTATATCCAGCGTGGTGCCGGGCTGTGGAGGGCGGAAGGTCTCCGCCTCTGGTAGTGGCACCGGTGCCAGCGGTGGATGATCGTATTGTTGCGCCACGCGCTTGAGGAACGCATCTACCCGCTCGCGGGAATAAGTGAGGATAGGCGTGATCTCTTGCGGTTGACGCTGTTTGCCAGCGATCAAATTGAGTAGATATTGGACAAACCCTTCCAGCCCGGTCTGCGCCAGTAAAATTGTATCCAGGTTGGCGGTAGTCGCTTCCATATCTAGGCTCAACTCTACCATCTCTGGCACCAGGAGGATGGTGTGTTGGCGATAGCGGACGGTGATGGGGTTGGTGTAAGCTTCCGCTATCGTTGCCAGAGCCTGTCCGCGGGTACGTCCGCCCATCCCCAACCCGCCGATGGTCAGGCCCTGGGGTAACATCCGCTGGTGGGATTGCCAACCGGTGTAGAGCCAGGCTCCGGTCAAAATTAGGGTGGTGAATATGAGGAAAAAAAACCAGACGCAACCGCTATTTTTCTTTTCCATAGGGATACTGCCTCACACTGTCGTGAATGAAAACTGCGTCTGTTGGAAAAAGATAACCTGCCGCAAGGACGCTAAGCGAAAAATTTAGTATCAGGTTAAAAGTTTTCAATAATACTGGTCAGATTTAAACCTTGGCGCCTCGTGGTGAAATTCTCGGCTTATTGCGGTGGAGTCAAGATTAAGTATAGTCAAAGGAACCAGCCCGTCAACCGCTGAAGAAGGAGCTTAGAGTTGGTCATTTCTGCTCCCTGCTCACCAATCCCCGGCTTTTCTCATTTGCCATCTGCTATTTGCCATTTACAATGGGAGCTGAGCAGTTAATTATGAAGGGAGACCCATGGACGAATTGAAAGCATTAACGTTTGAGGCGGCGGCGGTTGAACTTGAGGTATTGGTTCAGAAGTTGGAAGAGGGTGAGCTGCCGTTGGAAGAGACAGTCTCCTGCTATCAGCGGGGACAACTATTGGCCCAGCATTGTCAGAGTTTGCTGGATGATGTGGAGCTCCGTATCCAAGAGCTGGCGCCGGATGGGGAAGGCGGCTACCGGGCGCGCGCGTTGGAGCTACCCGAGGAGGTGCGCTGATGCGCCGCCGTTTTCCCAGAGCACGTTTTCGCCGTCCTCAACAACTGCGCCCCTCCGTCCCTCCGCCGGTTAGACGGGCGTTGACGCGCGCGCAACGTTTACGGGAGCAGGGGGATTTCTTGGCAGCTGCTGCCATCTACGACCGGCTGGCGCAGGAGGCTCTGGCCCGTGACCGGCAGCGAGCGGGGTTGCAGATGACCTTGGAGGCCGCGCGTTCTTATTTGCGAGGTGCGGCGGGGGACGAGGCGCTGAAGCGCGCGCGTCAAGCCGCAGAGCAGGCGCGGGAACTTGGTCGTCCCGCGTTGGTCGCCCCGCTGGCGCGCTGGATGGTGCGTTATTTGGATGAGCATGGCGAAGCCGAGCGAGCGGCCCGCTTCCGTGCGGAGATGGAAGACGTTTTGGGGCAACGTGTAGGGCGCGGGCCAGCGGCTGAAAGCGCACCAGCGGCAGCGCGCCGGCTGCCGGCAAGCTGCCCGGCTTGTCGCGCGCCTCTCTATCCCGAAGAGGTGACGTGGCTAGCAGCTGAGCGTGCCATTTGTCCCTTCTGCGGTTCCGTGGTGCTGGCGGAGTAACTCCATGAATACCACCTTGAACTTATTTCACGAAGATGGCGCCGCTTTGCCCTGGCAAGTGCGGCGCTGCGATACTTTTCGTTGTCGCCTGCGCGGTTTGATGTTCCGGCGGGCATTGCGCCCACAAGAAGCCTTACTCTTTATGGAAAAGGTCGAGAGTCGGGTAGCCACCACTATCCACATGTTCTTCGTCGTCTTTCCCATTGGCGTGATCTGGCTAGCGGCCGACGGGACAGTGGTGGATAAACAGTTGGCGCGGCCTTTCCGTCCTTACTACGCGCCTTGCGTCCCGGCGCAATACTACTTAGAAGCCGCCCCAGAGATATTGGAGGCCGTCACTCTGGGCGAGCGGTTATCGATCCCCGCCATAGAATTAAACGGTTGAGCACCCCGTTGCTGCTCCTCTCTCCTCCCCCTCTCGCCTTCTCGCATTTTCGCATTTGACTTTTCCCGTTTCCTGCCTATCATGGAACGTTGATTGTAATTAAACCAGCTTTTTTAAGAGGATTTATGTGGCCTAGAATTTTACTTTGTTGGTTCTTGATTTTAACGTTCTTTCCAGTAGGAAAAGTCTCAGCCCAAGTAGCAGTTCCCTCAGCCGCCCCCGAATTGCCCACGCATATCGTTCAGCCCGGTGAAACTCTTTTCTCCATCGCGCAGCGGCATGGCGTTGAGTTGCGGTCCCTGGTCCGGGCCAATGGCATCTCCGATCCCCGGCAGATTTATGTGGGGCAGCAGTTGCAATTGGCCTCCCCGTTGGCTAGCGTGGATATGCGCAGCTGGTCTCCACACAGCGTGCAGTTGGGCGAAGAGCTCTCCTTGCTCTCCCGTGGCAGCCGCTATGACCTGCGGACCGTTGCCGGGGTGAATCATATACTGAATCCCGACAGTTTGCTGGTGGGAGAATCCGTATTGCTACCGGAACGCGCGGAACCTCTCTCGTTGAGGTTGGCGGGGAACGCTGAGACGCAGTTGGGCTTGGCGCTACGACAGGGAATCCCTTTCTGGCAGGTGGCAGCACTCAATCCAGCGCCGCTCTATCCCGGCGCCACAGTCGCGCTGCCGGGCGATGACGCTTCGGATTTTCTTCCTTATCCAGTCACCTCGCTGACGCTCTCCGCGCAACCGGTTGAACGGGGGCAGACGACGGTCTTAGTTCTGGAGACGGCGGATGCGGTGACTTGCGAAGTCACTTATCTGGAGCGTACCGAACCTTGTTATCTGCAAAATTCCACGCATCTCTACGCGCTGGTGAGTCTTTCTCCTATGTTGGAGCCGGCTGCCTACGAAATCAAACTGAGAGTTCATTACCAGGAGACGGAGCTCGCGTTTAAGCTGCCGTTGGTGGTGACGCCGGGACGTTTTGGCTTTGAGCGCATTGATGTGCCGCCGGGCAAGGAAGCGCTCTTTGATCCGGCCCTGCTGCGGGGGGAGAACGCATTGGTGAATATGGCCGCCGATCTTCACACGCCAGAGCGATATTGGCAGGCCCCTTTTGATTATCCTGTGCAGGCGGCGGTCTCCTCGTATTTTGGGTCGCGCCGTTCTTATGGCGGTTCTTACAACAGCTACCACTCTGGGGTGGATTTTCGAGCGGCGACGGGCGCGCCGATCCATACTCCGGCCAGCGGCACGGTGGTGCTGGCTGAGAAGTTGACCGTGCGCGGGAACGCGGTCATCATTGACCACGGTTGGGGCGTCTCGACCGGTTACTGGCATCTTTCCCAGATTGATGTGGAGGTCGGCCAATACGTATCCAAAAGCGAGGTCATCGGTTTGGTGGGGAACACCGGCTTATCTACCGGTTCTCATCTGCACTGGCAACTCTGGGCGAGTGGTGAACCGGTTGACCCGCTGCAATGGGTGGACGATTTCTATGATTTCCCTGCACCGGTACCGGCAAACGCCACTGCCATGCAGTAAGAGAGAAACGATGAATCGCGTGACCTTAGCCTCTTACCAGCGCAGAGCCGGTTGGCTGGGTGAGCAGTTCTGTTATTTTGAGCGGACCGCTTCCACTAATGATGTGGCGCGCGAACTAGCGGAACAAGGTGCGGCTGAAGGCTTGGTCGTATTGGCAGAGGTACAGACCGCCGGGCGTGGCCGCTTGCAACGCCGCTGGTCGGCGCCGGCCAGCAGCAGCCTCTTGATATCGTTGCTCTTCCGTCCGCCGGAACCGTTTGCTTACTACGCTGCGCGCACCACTATGCTCTGCGGATTGGCTCTGGTCGCAGCGCTGGAAGAGCTAACTGCGCTGCCGGTAGAGCTCAAATGGCCGAACGATCTTATCGTGACGCGCGGAGCAGAATGGCGCAAACTCGCCGGGATGCTCAGCGAGATCGGCGGGCTGAACGAACATGCCGCATACTTGGTAGTGGGCATCGGTCTTAACGTTAACATCCCCGTCACGGCGTTGCCAGAACTGGCTCCCCACGCCACCAGTTTGTCAGCTGAGCTGGGGCGGACAGTGGCGCGCGCGCCGCTGTTGACGGCTTTCCTTCGTCAAACCGAGTCGCGCTACGAGCGACTGCGGGCCGGTTGGGATCCGCTCCCTAGCTGGCGGAGCAAACTCGCCTGGTGGGGAGAAGAAGTGCAACTTCAGACCCCCACGGAGTTGGTCTATGGGCTAGTTGAGTCAGTGGATGCGGAGGGCGCGTTGCGGCTAACCCTTCCTGATGGTTCAATACGGGCCTTCCCGGTGGGAGATGTTACCCTGCGGCCGGCTAACCGCTGACCACCAGCCGCTAATCGCTAATCGCTAACTGCTAGCTTTTAATCTCTAACATAAAGTGAGGCAACGACGTGCGCTACTTGATCCTCTCAGATATCCATGGTAACAATCCAGCCTTGCAGTCTGTCCTGCGTGACGCAGGAGAGTTCGCTGAGATTTGGTGTTTGGGTGATATAGTGGGCTATGGCCCTAACCCTAATCAATGTATAGACCAATTGCGTGAATACCCGTTGCACTGCAGTGCCGGCAATCATGATTGGGGCGCACTAGGGAAAACTGATCTTTACGTTTTTAATAGGGCTGCTAGACAAGCCCTCCTCTGGACCCGCGATGAATTGACGGCCCGTAATATGCAAATGCTCAATGACCTTCCTACTTCTCTCTGCGTACAAGGTTATCTCTTAGCACACGGCAGCCCCCGCGAACCGGTTTGGGAATATATCCTCAACACGGCCACCGCCCAGGAGAATTTCCAGGCAATTGACTTTCGAGTCGCTCTGGTAGGTCATACGCACATGCCGGCGGTCTTTGAGTGGTTGCCGGAGAGTAGAAACACGCGTTTGATGGTACCGGATTACGAGGGTCCCTTACACCTTGATGGGCGTAGGTTAATCATCAACCCCGGCAGCGTGGGGCAGCCGCGTGATGGCAACCCCGATGCGGCCTATGGGATCCTGGATACGGAAGCCGCGACCTTTGAATTCCGGCGCGTGCCTTATCCGGTGGCGATTACTCAAGCCCGCATGAGTGCGCGGAAGCTTCCCCAGCGACTCATTGACCGGTTGGAGATGGGGCGCTAGTGTGCTAGCGGGGTAACTTACGGATATTATGGGGGGGAAGAATGTACAGTTGGCTTTAGTGCGGGCTTATCCCTTCCTTCCCTATTCTTTCTCGCTACATTTTGGGAATGATTAAAGAGTTGCTCTCGTGTCCACGGAACTTTTGAACACTACTTGCCGTCTATGAAGATAGTCTAACCCATATCCCGAGGAGGAAGAAAAATGAAACGGTTATTAGTGATTTGTTTGGTAGGAATGTGGTGGGTGCTTTTGTTGGCCGGTTGCGCGGCCCGCGAACCGCAGATGGCGATGGAGGAGAGCCTGGATTACGATGCTGCTCCTGCCCCCGAAGCCCTCACAAAGGAAATGGAAGGAAACGTTAGAGAAGTCGCGATGAGCGGGGAAGCTACTCACTCGTTGGGCGATGTGACCGAGCGGATGATCATCCGTAATGGACGCTTGGAGTTGGTGGTTATGGATACCCTCGCCGCAGAAGAGAGTATCGGGGAGTTGGCGGATGAGTTGGAGGGCTACCTACTTTCCACCGAGAGCAACCGCTATGCAGGCGGCTTGCTGCGCATTAGCCTGACGCTGCGCGTTCCGGCCACGACCTTCAATACAGCGATGGCACGTCTACGTGATCTGGCCACCGAGGTGACTTACGAGAGCATCTCCAGCGATGACGTGACGCAGGAATATGTAGATCTGGAATCACGCTTGCGGGCCTTGAAGATCAAAGCTCAGAAATTAGAGGAACTGATGGATGAGGCGGAGGATACCGAGGCCGTGTTAGCGATTTATCAAGAACTGAGCGCGACGGAGCAGGAGATTGAACATGTCAAAGGGCGGATGCAGTATTTAGAACGCTCGGCGGCCATGGCGACCATCACCGTCACCTTGACCCCCGATGCGCTGGCGCAGCCGGTGGAAATAGCTGGTTGGCACCCTCAAGGGACGGCCAAGCGGGCTTTACAAGCCTTGATCAATGCTTACCAATTCCTTTTCGACACGCTAATCTGGCTCCTCATCTTTGTCGTGCCGGTATTGGCGGCCATCGGTTTGAGCGTGGCCTTGTTTGTTAAGCTCATCAAATATATTTTCTTCCGCAACCGGAAGAAAAAGGGAAAGGCTATTGCTTCTCCTCCCGCTTCTCCCGCGAAAAAATAGGATTTCAGCCACCCTGTAGATTGCGATGTGGTATCTCTACGTTTTGCACTGCCGCGATAATTCTTTTTACACGGGCATCACCACCGACGTTGCACGGCGCGTAGCCGAACATCAAGCCGGTGTGGGTGCCCGTTACACGCGGGCGCATCTCCCCGTGGAACTGTTGGCCGCGTGGCAATATCCCAATCGGAGCGTGGCGACGCACGTAGAATATAAATTCAAGGCGCTGACGCATAAAGCTAAGATTGCTTGGATAGCGGGTCGCCAGCCTTTTATGGATGGCCCATTTGCTTGTGCGGTGCTGGATGAGTAACCAGTTGCGTGGTTCGGGCCACTTTGCTGGACGCAGATGAACGCTGGTTTTCGCAGCTAGATATTGATTGTTTTTAATCTGCGAGCGCAGCCGCCGTTTATCGGCGTCCTTTTTTTGATGAGGCGATCTCGCATGAGACGAGCACTCTACATTCATATCCCCTTCTGTCTGCGCCGGTGTACCTACTGTGATTTTAACACCTACGTGGGCTTGCTCCCGCTCCGCGCGGCCTACGTTGAGGCGCTGGAGCGGGAGGCCGTTCTCTGGGCGGAGCGTTCCCCGGAGTTGCAGGTCGCGACGCTCTACTTTGGTGGCGGCACTCCCTCTTTGCTCTCCCCGGATAGCGTAGCGCGTTTGGTGAACGTGGCGCGCGTGCGGTTCGCCTTACCGGCGGATGCCGAGGTGACGTTAGAGGCCAATCCCGGCACGGTGGCTGAGCAGCAGTTAAGGGCGTTGCGCCAAGCCGGCGTGAACCGGTTGAGTTTGGGCGTGCAATCTTCTCACCGGGAGGAGCTGGCCTTGTTGGGACGCATCCACAGTTGGGCGGAGGCCGTGAGCGCGGTAGCGGCTGCGCGCCGCGCTGGCTTCGCCAATCTCTCTCTTGATCTGATCTTCGGCTTGCCGGGGCAAAGCCTCTCGCGCTGGATGGAGACAATGGAGCGCGTACTGGAATTGGAACCGGAGCACCTCTCACTTTACGCGCTTAAATTGGAACCGGATACTCCCCTGGCAAGACGGGTCGCGGCGGGAGAGCTCCCTGCGCCCGATCCGGACTTGGCGGCCGATATGTACGCGCGTGCGGGAGAGCTCTTGCAGGATGCCGGCTTCTGGCAATACGAGATTTCCAACTGGGCGCGAGGACGCGCGCCAGCGCCGGAGATCTGGGCCGTCCCTCCCGCCGGCCAGAGTGAGCAAATTAGCGCGTGGGTAGCGCAGCATAACTTGATTTACTGGCGCAACACGTCTTGGCTAGGCTGGGGGGCCGGAGCCTATTCTTGGTTCCAGGGGCGGCGTTGGAGCAACCCCGCTCACCCGCGCGCTTATATCGCAGCGGTCAAGTCGGGGGAATTGCAGCGTGTAGCCGAGGAGTGCATCCCGTCTGCGTTAGAGATGGGCGAAACGTTGATGATGGGATTGCGGTTGGCGGAGGGCGTGACGACTCACCGTTTCCGAGCGCGCTTTGGCTTAGAGCTCTCCACGCAGTACGGTGATGCGCTGTCCCACTTCGTGAAGTTAGGGTTGCTCTCTTGGGACGCGGAACGTCTGCGCCTCACGCGCGCCGGCCGCTTGTTGGGGAACCAAGTCTTCGCTGCATTCCTCCCGTAAAGACCAAATTTTTTAGGATGCTGACCAGCGCGGATGAACGCGGAAAGAAAAAAATCCCTGTTGGTCAGTGCTTATCTGCGTCCCGGGTTACCTCTTCTTTTGACAATCCCCTTGTTTGGTTTAGAATTGACGTTTGGACTCAACAGAGCAGTTTTGTCTACCACTTATTGAAATTCACCCAGAGGGAGAAAGTTAATGAAAGAATATACTACTGAACAACTGCGGAACATAGCCTTGATTGGGCATAGCGGCTCCGGCAAGACGACATTTGTGGAGTCGGCGCTTTTTTTGAGCAAAGCGACTAAGCGCCAGGGAACGGTTGAAGAAGGGAACACCGTTACGGATTTCGATGCCGAGGAAATTAACCGCAACATCTCCCTAAGTACCGCTCTGGCGCCTCTGGAGTGGAAGAAAAAGTATAAACTTAACTTATTGGACACGCCTGGCTATGCGGATTTTGTGGGAGAGGTGAAAAGTGCTCTGCGCGTGACCGAAGTGGCTTTGACGTTTATCGATGCGGTTGCAGGTGTTGAAGTCGGCACTGAGTTGACCTGGGCTTATGCAGAAGAAGAAAAACTAGCTCAGTTGGTAGTCGTCAACAAAATGGATCGCGAAAATGCCAATTTCGAGACGGCGCTGGAGTCGCTGCGAGAGGCTTTTGGCGACGCTCAATTTGTGCCCATACTATTGCCTATCGGTTCCCAGGATGATTTCAAGGGAGTCGTGAATGTATTGGAAAAGAAAGCCTACTTGGGGCCAGAAAGTACTCCGGCTGCGATTCCCGCCGCTATGGTGGAGCAAGTGAAAGAAATCAACTTTGAGATGATGGAGTACGCGGCTGAGGGTAATGACGAGTTATTGATGAAGTATCTGGAGGGTGAGGAACTGACTGCCGAGGAGATCGCCGTTGGATTACGCGCAGCTCTCATCAATCGGACCGTGGTGCCGGTGCTGGCCGCCGCTGGCGTCAGCGGGGTGGGGGTTTCTCCGTTGTTGGACCTCTTGGCGCAGTTGGTCCCTCATCCAGCCGAAGCCACCATGGTGGAGTGTGCAGATGGAGAGGAATTTGCGGTTGCCGAGGATTCTCCGCTCGCGCTCCTGGTCTTCAAAACGATGGCGGATCCCTTTGTGGGGAAGATCAGCTACTTCCGAGTTTGCAGCGGGTTGGCAGAAGGAGGAAACACCTTCTATAATCCGCGCGCCGATGAGAATGAGCGCGTGAGTCAGCTCTTGACGATGCGGGGCAGTGAGCAGCTCCAAGTCGCGCGACTATATCCGGGGGATATTGGTGCCGCGACCAAGATGGGGAGCGTGTTAACCAATGATACCCTCTGTTATGAGGAGCAGCCAGTCGAGGTACGCGGGGTGAACTTCCCCTCGCCACTTTACAGCGTGGCTATTTACCCGCATACTAAGCGAGACACATCCAAGATGGGTTCCACCTTGACGCGCATTTGTGAAGAAGACCCCTCTTTGCAGTGGGAGCAGAATCCCACTACAAATGAGACGATTCTTTCGGGCATGGGGGGGTCGCATGTGGATACAGCCGTGCGCCGCATCAAAAGTCGGTTTGATGTTACCTTGGATACTAGAATTCCCAAAGTGCCTTACAAAGAAACTGTTACCCGCACTGCTTCTGCTCGCTACCGGCATAAGAAGCAATCTGGCGGGGCCGGGCAGTTCGGTGAGGTTCACATGCGGCTAGAACCGCGCGCGCGTGATACCGGTTTTGAATATGTTTGGGAAGTTTATGGAGGACATATCTCCACCTCCTTCCGGCCGTCTGTTGAAAAAGGAGTTAGATCGGTCCTCAAGGGCGGCGTGATTGCCGGTTATCCGATTGTGGATGTTTTGGCCGCGGTCTATGACGGCAAAGAGCACCCGGTCGATTCTAAGGATATTGCTTTTCAGGTCGCTGGTCGGGAAGCTTTCAAAGCCGCGTTTATGCAGGCTAGTCCCGTTTTATTAGAACCTATCTACAGATTTGTCGTAACTGTGCCTAATGAGTTCACCGGTGATATTATCTCTGATCTTAACGGGCGGCGGGGTCGAGTGCAGGGAATGGCGCAGGAAGCCTCCAAGGCAATTATCACGGTGACGGCTCCGTTAGCGGAAATGCAACAGTACGCGGCTAACCTGCGGGCGCTAACTCAAGGGCGAGGTATGTATACCTTGAAGTTTGTCAATTACGCGGTTGTGCCGGGGAACCTGGCGCAAGAAATCATTGCCGCGGCTCAGAAAGAGGACGAGTAAAATTTTCTTGTAGTAGATTAAGATAGCTAAGACGCCCAGCGGATTTTCACTGCTGGGCGTCTTTTTTTGTATTTAACGGAGCATTTCAGGATAATGGGGATAACCGCAACAGGCGGGGCATTTGAGGCCCCGCCTGTTAGTTGATTAAAGAGGAAGCATTGATTACGAGAGCTGTTCTTCTGATGCTGCTTCTTCACCCACTACGGCAACTTCAGCGGCTTCTCCCAGCATGGTTTCTACTTCTTCCTCTTCCAACGCCTCTTCGGTCACGAAGGTGATTTGGACTATCACATCGTCGGGTTCAGCGAGAATCTGAATGGTATCGGGAATATCTAGATCACCGATGGTGATTGAGTCGCCAATCTCGACCAAGGAGCTAATATCAACCTCAATAGCCGGGAGTAAATCGGCGGGCAGACATTCTACTTCCACTTCGTAGACCTGTTGTAACAACACCCCGCCCACATCTTCCACCCCCGGGGCAATGCCTTTTAGTACAATGGAGATGGGGAGGGTGACTACTTCCTGCATGTTCAAGGCTTGCAGATCGACATGGGTTACAAAGCGCTTGATGACATCGCGTTGCACATCACGCACAATAGCTATGTGTGATTGCTCATGGCCCTCAATTTGCACTTGGACTAGACTACTACTGCCGGCTTCGATCACGATATTCTCAAGCTCACGGGTATTGAATTTTAAGCTGAGGGGATCAATCCCACTTCCGTACAGGATGCCGGGGGTTATCCCAATTTTGCGTAGACGTTTCACTTTCTTCCCGGTGAGGCTTCTGTGGCTAGCTTGTAATTCTAACTGTTTCATAATTTCTTTTTCTCCTTCATCCACGGAGTATCTTCTACTCACGAGAGGCTTAGTACTCAATTAAAGTGGGCCGCATTTGTTGCGGCCCACAAATTTACCAATCCCATTGTAATGTAAAGTGAAGCATTGTCAACTGCTGTTATTTTAGACTTTCTGTTTCTTGAACAGTAACTGTGCAGAACGCCATTTTTCCAGAATGGAGATGGCATACCAGGAAAGGCCTATTCCTAGTAGTTGGGTGACAAAGAGGAGTAAGTGTAGATTCCCAGCAGCATCATAGAGATTGGGGAAGAGCATCATCAGGCGGACGGTGATATTGATACCTTGGATGAAGGCCAGTGAGTCACGTCCGTTCTCGAGAGAAAAGGTTTTGGTATTCATGGCGAGCAGGACTACTGCTATGAAGAGCAGTAGCGCGGACGGGGAGATCGCTGCTTGTGGCGAGCTGGCAAAGAATGACGGAGGATAAATAATGACGGCGAGCACCTGCATGGCAATGAATATGAGTAAATTTCTGCGTTGATGGGACATAGGGACAACTCCTTAAAAGATAGATTATATGATGTTTGTCATATTATAACTAGCTTTAATTCCTGGTCAAACTTGACGTATGTCAATTCCTTGATAGAATATTTGATCGTATGTGGTCTGATGCACCCTCAATCGGTACAGGCCGCCAAAATATCTCCGGGGAGGTGTACTCAAAGCTAACGCTAAATGTGGATAGAAGTAGTTCGGTGAGGAGCTGAGATTATATCATTTAAGATTTAGGAGGAGAGAGATGCGTAAGCGTTTTTTGATTTTAGCAGTGCTTTTGACGTTGGTTATTTTACCCGCTTGTGGTGGTTCGGGGAATGAGGAAGCTCTGAAAATTGCTATTTTGGCGCCGTTGAGCGGTGACGTGGCTACTTTTGGTGAATCCACTCGGGATGGGGCGTTGTTAGCCATCAAAGAGCGGAACGCTGCGGGTGGCGTGCTGGGCCGTCAAATCGAGACGACCGTAGAAGACAGCCAATGCAGCGCTGAAGCCGCCGTGAGTGCTGGTAACAAGGTTATTGATCAAGATGGCGTCAGCTATATTATTGGTGAGGTCTGCTCCAGTGCTTCTATTCCTCTCTCTGAGATAGTAGAAGCTAAGGGTGTTTTCCAGATTTCCCCGACCTCAACCAACCCCAGCGTAACCATTAATGAAGATGGTAGCACCAAGTCGGCAGTCTTCCGGGCTTGTTTTATTGATCCCTTCCAGGGAACAGTAGCCGCCAAATTCGCCCAGGAACAATTAGGGGCCAAAACGGCCGCCGTTTTATTGGACCAGGGCAATGACTATGTGCGGGGGTTGGCAGAATTCTTCAAAGAGGCTTTTGAGGCTGGTGGTGGTGAAGTGGTGGTGTGGGAAACCTACACCGGTGAGGATCAGGATTTCTCCGCAATTCTCACCAAAGTTAAGGCTGCTAACCCCGATCTGCTCTATCTGCCCGATTACTACTCCACCGTCAACTTGATCGGTGCGCAGGCGAAGGAGAAAGGCATTGAGGCCATCATGATGGGCGGCGACGGTTGGGATTCTCCTGACTTGGATACATCGGCTGTAGAGGGTGGTTACTTCACTAATCACTACTCGGCAGATGATCCCCGCCCTGAGGTGCAGAATTTTGTTGCCACGTACAAGGAAGAGTATGGTGCCACGCCAGACGCGTTGGCGACGTTGGCTTATGACGCTGCTAACATTCTCATGGATGGTATGGAAGAGGCCGGAAACGATGACCCGATGGCCGTAGCGAAAGCTATTGAGGGGATGACCTTTGATGTGGTCTCTGGCAGCATCGCTTACGATGAGCATCACAACCCCGTGAAGTCCGCAGCGATTTTGCAGGTGGAAAATGGCAAAATAAGCTTCATCGACAGCATCGCCCCGTAACGGATTTGTTTCCCCAGTATAGTATAGCGAGGGCTGGGGTTGCGCTGGTCGCGCCCCGGCCCTTTAGTTGTTTTAGTGCTGCAACTAAACTATACCGGCGGTGACGTTATGTCTCTGTTGAAACTAAGCAGTTGCACGCTTCTTCGGGAGGGCGGATAGATATGGGAAAATCAGCAAGAGAGTTGGCGCGTGCGGCGCGCGTTGATATCGCATTGGATCGCCGTGATGGCGTGGTGCTCAATCGCCTGGCGCAAGGGTTATTTGCCCTGTTGGGATTAGGGGTCATGTATGTGCTGGCGCAGGCGTTCGCGGAAAGCCCCGCTATTTTTGTGCAGCAGATGTTGAATGGCTTACAGTTAGGATTTATCTACGCGTTGATCGCCCTGGGATATACGATGATCTATGGGATCGTCAAACTGATTAACTTTGCTCATGGCGATGTTTTTATGGTCGGCGCGTTCACCAGCTTCTATGTTATCTCTGGGTTGGATTTGCACCGTTGGCCGGCCTGGTTGTGGGCGGGCTTGCCGGAGGGAGTAGTTATTTTAATTGGTACAATCACGGTGATCTTGCTCTCTATGGTTGTTTCAGCCTTTCTGGCCATGGCGATGGAACGCTTTGCTTATCGCCCCTTGCGCAATAAACCGCGCATCGCTGCATTAATCACAGCCATTGGCGTCTCTTTTTTCTTAGAATACTTCGGGGCATTGCCTTTTGTCTATAGCAATAACTACATCACTTATACGCGCCCCTTCGAGGTGACTGTTTACACTGCTGGTTCCATCTCCCCCTGGGCTATTGGGGGAGCCTGGGGGTTGTTCCTCTTGTCTCTGGCGGGTTATCTGCTTTTGAAGTGGCGTTCCCGGCAAGGCGATTTGCGTGCGCAATCCTGGATTAGACATCCCTTGTTGCAGTTGGGTCTCCTGTTGGGTGGTTTTTTCTCGGTGGTTTTGACTTTGGCTGGTGTGCAAATCGAAACCGGCGGTGAGATTTGGGATCTCTCCGCTTCCAACGTCACGTTGGTGATTATGGGCAGCTCCATAATTCTCCAGGTGATTTTGCAATACGTGGTTAATCGGACTAAATTGGGCAAGGCTATGCGCGCGGCGGCTTATGACAAAGACGCGGCGCGGTTGATGGGCATCAATGTGGATCGCGTAATCGCAGCCACTTTCGCGCTGGGTGGCGGTTTGGCCGGAGCCGGCGGCGTGTTGTACGCCACCGCCTTCAAACAGGTCCACCATCTGATGGGCATTATCCCCGGTCTGAAAGCTTTTGTGGCTGCGGTAGTGGGCGGAATCGGAAGTATCCCCGGGGCATTAGTGGGCTCACTCATTATGGGACAAACCGAGGTGTTGGCCGCGGGCTTTATCTCCACGCCTATGCGTGATGCGATCGCATTTTCTCTGTTAATTGTGGTGTTGCTCGTTTGGCCGCAAGGCATCTTCGGTGAACCGCCCGGCGAGAAGGTATAAAGGAGGAGACTCAAGATGTTAAAACGACTTAAAAACCCAACCGGCTACTTTATTTTGGGCGGCTTGGCGATCTTCCTGGTGGTGCAGATACTGTTGAGCGCCGGGATATTGAATAACTTTTGGCGCGGCATTATCTTCTGGGGCGCCGCAATTACGATGGTCACGTTGGGCCTGAACTTGATCTTTGGTTTCAACGGCCAGTTCTCGTTGGGACAATATGGTTTTTACGCCATCGGGGCTTATGGCGCTGCCGATGTAACTTACCGCTGGGTGCATGAGGACCCTTCGGGCGTAGTGGTGGTATTCTTTGGATTATGGCTCTCTCTGCTGCTCTATGCGCTAGTGTCGGTTCTCTTACGCCGCTTCTATGGCATTACCGTGATGACTAAATTCACCGCTTATCTATTGGCCACTATCTTGGCTTTCTGGGTAGCGGTGAAGGTACTCCTCCCGGTGCTCGGTCCGGTGACGATGACCCTCTTGGGAGCATTACCAGAGGCAGTCTCTCAGCAGATTGTCTTCTTTATTGCTTTACTGGGTGGGGCGGGGTTAGCGGGAATTGTTAGTTTTATCTTTGGTATTCCGGTATTGGAACTCGGCTCGGACTATTTTGGTATTGCTACTCTAAGCTTTACTATCATCATCAAGGTCTTGTTGGATAATACGGACACACTTCTCCCCTTCCCCGAGATGAAAGGGGCGCGAGGGATGATTGGTATTCCACAATGGACCACTTGGCCCTGGGTTTTTGGAACTTTCATGCTGGTGGTGGTGGTGATGCGCAATCTATTACACTCCAGCAGCGGGCGCACGATTTTAGCGGTGCGCGAGGATGAGCGTGCGGCAGAGTTGGTGGGCATTGACGTGAACTGGGCCAAGATTCTGCCTTTTGTGATGGGCAGCATCTTTGCTGGCTTGGCCGGCGGTATTCGGGCGCACGATATGGCTTTTTTGCACCCCCAATCTTTCAACTTCATCCAATCCTTTAACCCCTTGATTATCGTGGTTTTCGGTGGATTGGGCAGCATGACGGGAACTATCTTAACCGGTTTTATCTGGATTTTCTTGTTGGAGGGTTTACTGCGTCTCTATCTGCCATCGGGCTTTGAGACTTGGCGGTTCGTGGTCTATCCGCTTATCTTGTTATTGATGATGTTATTACGCTCGGAGGGACTATTTGGAGAATACGAGTTGCCCTTTTTGCGGCGATCGGCGTTGCCCTTGCGTAGAAAAGTGGCCTCAGAAGAGTCAGAGGAGGTGGCCTGATGGCAGGACGACCTAAAGGACTCGCGCCGGAAATTGAGACCCGGCCAGTATTATTGGAAGTCAGCAAGCTGACACAATTCTTCGGTAACTTGCGTGCGGTGTATGATTTTAGTCTCACGTTACACGCAGGCGAGTTGGTGGGCTTGATTGGCCCTAACGGGGCTGGTAAAACTACTATCTTCAATCTGATTACCGGAGTTTACTACCCCACCGAGGGTAGTATTCGCTTCCGCGACGTGGAAATAGTGGGGTTGCCCTCCTACGAGATTATCCAAATGGGGATTGCCCGTACCTTTCAGAATATCCGCCTCTTCTCCGATTTGACCGTATTGGATAATGTCTTGATTGCCTATCACCCTCACGCCGGTTACAGTTTACTAGATTCCTTCCGGCGCAACAAACGTTTCCAGGCCAAAGAAGCGGAGATGACGGCACGGGCACAGGATTTCTTGGCTATCTTTGGCTTGGATGAGCGCCAGAATGATATCGCGGGCAGTTTACCGTATGGGTTGCAGCGCCGGCTGGAAATTGCGCGGGCTTTGGCGACCCGTCCTCAACTATTGATTTTGGATGAACCGGCGGCGGGGATGAACCCGCAAGAGGTTGAGCAATTGATGGAACTGATTCACTTTATCCGGGAACGTTTTCATTTGACTATCTTGTTGGTTGAGCACCGGATGCAATTGGTGATGAATATCTGTGAATGGATGACGGTGGTGGATTTTGGTGAGATCATTGCGCGGGGGCAACCTGCCGAGGTGCAGCACAACGCCCAGGTAGTAGAAGCTTATCTGGGCCGTCAAACCGTGGATCTGAAATAGGGGGTGGTATGTCAATTTTAGAAATCAAGGATCTTTATGTATCCTACGGGGCGATTCGCGCTTTGCATGGAATTTCTTTCCACGTAGAAGAAGGCGAAATTGTCACTTTGATCGGGGCGAATGGTGCGGGGAAATCCACCACACTGCGGACCATCTCTGGTTTATTGCGGCCTGACCGTGGTGAGATTTTATACGATGGCGAGGAGATTACCCGGCTGGGAGGAGACGCCATTGTGCGTCGCAGATTGATCCAGGTGCCAGAAGGACGGCGCATTTTTGCTCCGTTGACGGTATTGGAGAATCTGGAAATGGGAGCCTTCACGCGCGATGACAAGCGAGAAGTGCAAGCGAGCATGGAATGGGTCTTTGAGCTCTTTCCGCGTCTTAAAGAACGGCTGGAGCAGGCGGGAGGTACTTTGTCCGGCGGCGAGCAGCAGATGCTGGCGGTAGCGCGCGCGTTGATGGCGAAGCCGCGGGTGCTTTTGATGGATGAACCATCCATGGGGTTGGCTCCTATCTTGGTTGAGGAAATCTTCGAGGTTATTGAGGAGATCAACGAGCAGGGTGTGACCATCCTCTTGGTGGAGCAGAACGCGCAGATGGCTCTCTCCGTAGCCCATCGCGGTTACGTGTTGGAGACTGGCTCAATCCAGCTGGAGGGGCTCTCTGCGGAATTAGCCCGTAACCCCCAGGTGCGTGAGGCGTATTTGGGGGGAGGCTAAACTTGTAGCTGGTTTAGATACCGATTTAGTGCTGGACGGCGGGGATTTTAATTCCCCCGCCGTCCAGTTTTTTTATGAGTAGAGGGGCCCGACGAACGAAGTCGCGGTTATGGTTGCGAAGTCCGTCTACGGGGACGAGGTGTGTTTGTCATTCTGAGACGTTTTCAATCCACCACTCCCGCTGCCGGCACGAGCCGTTCGTAATGGATTTGTGGTTGCCCACGCCGGTCGCCAGGGATGTTGGCGCGGCCTCCTAAGTAATAAGCTTGTGCGGAGCCGCCGCCATCTAGGTTCAATGCCTCGATGGCACCGGCCGCAGCTAAGAGTTCCGCTGTCTGCTCCAGCGTGGCGCCGTCGCTATCTATGCCGGGCACTTCCAGTCCCCGGTTGATACCGGAAACGAGCAGGAGGAGCAAATCTCCGTGGCGATCGATGCCCAGCGTGGTGCGGGCGTGTCGCGAACCGTTGACGTGGAAATCGGTTGGCACGATGCCGGGACGCCACTCGCCCGCGTGGTTGGCTTGGCTGGGCCAGAATTCCTCCGTCGCCGCCGCTGTTGGGAGTGCGCTTTCCCCCGCTCGCAACAGCCGGTGTCCACCCTGGAGCGCACATTGGATACGCTGGTGGCGGGCCAGGGCAAAACGGTAAGTGACGTGTAAATCACGCTGGAGGTGTTGGCGTAGCTCGCGTTGCTCGGTTGGGGAGAGGGTCCCGGGGGCCAGAGAGAGCACATAGCCGTTTTGCGGCAACGCGGTCTCGCCATGGGCTTGCCAGCCTACCACGCGCCGGTCAATGATGACCAACTCGAGATGGCCGGGTGCATGCGGCGTGCTCTCTGCGGCTTGTTGGCACTCTGGGAGACCATATCCGCGCGTGTAGAGGTTCACTGCGGCGGGGGTCTGCGGGTTGAGCACGTAGGGTCGCGCTCCGCGCGCGGGCGGCGGCGTGCCGGCGGGATAGAGTTGTTGGCCGGTGGGTAGCGTGATTTGCAAGTCGGCCAAGTCGAAGGTCTCTATTTGCCACTGCCCGTTGTAGTAGATGGCGGAGCGGCGGTAGAGTGGAGGGCGGCGAATGTCGCCGTCTGCGACCCATAAACCGTAGGCTGTGCCTAGGGCGGAATGATAGCTAGCGTAATCGGCCACCTCTAACAAGAAGAAGCTGCTGTTGAAGAGGAGGCGTGGTTGTGCGCGCCGGGCTAAGGTGCTCAGGTAGCCGCAACGCCCGATGGGAACCAGGTCGGTAGTCGGATCCAGGCGGCTTAAATCGACTGAGGCGGCGGGAGCGGCCCCCCGACCGCGTTCCAGGTGGAGCCGGTGCTGCGTGGTGAGCAGGCGGAGAACGGCGGTCCCCCAGGTACGCCAGTGCCCCTCTGTGGCGGGCACGTTAACTTGCCACGTCTGCCTAGTGTAACGGAGCCAATGCCGCTGCGCCAACGTGCGCAGCGTGTAGTTGATGCAAGAGTTGGCGCTGAGCAGCTGCTCGCCGGTGGCGGTGTGGAGCACGGGCAGTTGGGGGAAGAGGACGCTCGCGGGTTGATCCGGGGCGGGCAGTGCGTAGGTTACGATGACGGGATCTGTGAGCCCGCGTGTCCGCGCTTTGTAATGCCGGTAGTGGGCGATGTCTCTCAGTTTAGCGGCCGGTGGCTGCGCGTTGATATCCTGGAAATGCAGGGCTGTCGCTGGTATCCGCGCGACCAAATAATCTGCGAAGCGCCCATCTGGGTAGGATAGCCGCCGTTGCTGGAGGGAGAGCTCTTGATTATCCTTCCCCGGGAGGGGAGGGTGGTTAGTCGGCTCTGCACGCGCAGGCTGAGGGGGTGGTGCTAGCTCTGATTTTCCCATACTTTATTCCTTGATCCGTAGCAGCTTAATATTGGGGGGCAGATTTCACCACCGAGAGTACTGAGAAAAGACGGATTTTAGTGAACGCTGCCGGCAGCAGGTTAGACTTCAGCTCTCTGTGCCGCAGTGGTGAAATCTGGTAAACTTAACCTTTTATCCCGGTGTACTTCTTGATCCAGGTGAGCAACTCCTGGGCTTTGGCGGGGCTATCTGCTTCGGAGAAGATGCGGAGGATGGGTTCGGTGCCGGAGAAACGCATGAGCAGCCAGTTATCGTTGTCCAGGAGGAATTTGACGCCGTCCAGGTGTGAGATTTTTTGAACGGGGTAGGGACCGAGCTTGGCGAGGGGCTGCTCGCGAAGTTGTTGCGGGATGATAACTTTCATCTCCGAGGTGGCCGGGATGTTTTCCTCTGCTGCGTAGAGGCGCCCGGTGATCGCGTAGATTTCCGCCAGCAGCTCGGAGATCTGTTTGCCGGTGAGGGCTAACATTTCGACGATGAGTGCGGCGGAGAGGATGCCGTCTTTGCCCAAGATGTGACCGCGTACTGTCAGGCCACCACTGCTTTCGCCGCCCAGGAGCGCGTGTTGTGCTTGCATGCCCGCGACGATATGTTTGAAGCCGACGGGCGTCTCTAAACTCTGCTCGCCGAAGTGCGCCGCCAGTCGATCCAGCAGGTGGGTGGTGGCTAGATTGCGCACCACGCCGCCTCGTAAATCGCGGGTCTGGTGGAGGTGGTAGTAGAGGAGGAGGAGCACGTCGTTGGTCGAGATGTAGTTCCCCTGAGCGTCTACCAACGCGATGCGGTCGCCGTCGCCATCGGTCGCCATGCCCAGATCGTAACGCCCTTCTTTGATGATGGTAATCAACATGCGCAGTGCCCGGAGGTTGGGGGCGGGAGAACGTCCGCCGAAAAGCGGGTCGTGGCGTCCGTGGATGGTGGTGACGCGGCAGCGTGCCTCGGTCAGCACAATTTCCAGGGTGGCTTGGCCGGCGCCATACATCGGATCGATGGCTACTCGTAAGCCCGCATCGCGGATAGCTTGCATATCGACCTGCGCCTCCACCGCGTCCACGTAACGGTTGGTGCAATCGGCGTGCCGGACTATGCTGGCATTCAAGGCGGTGGGTAATTCTAACCGCACGACCGCGGTGAGGGGTAGCGCGTTGGCTTCCGCCTCGATGCGATTGGTCTCTTCGGTGGGGAGGAGCGAGCCGTCCGTGTGAAAAACCTTGAGACCGTTCCATTCCGGGGGATTATGGCTGGCTGTGAAGACCAACCCCAACGCGCGTTCTTGTTGCGCGGTAGCGTAGGTAACTAAGGGCGTGGGGACGGCCTCGTTGAGCAACGTCACCGGGATGTTGTTGCCCGCGAAGACTTCGGCGGCGGCCTCGGCGGCGCGGTCGGAGAGGAAGCGGCGATCGTAGCCGATCAGGACGCCTTGTGATTCCTGATCCTGGCGGGTGATCTGGTTGGCTAGCGCCTGTGAGAGGCGCCGCACGTTGGCAAAGGTGAAACCTTCTCCAATCACGGCACGCCAACCGCCGGTGCCGAAGTGGATGCGGTTTTCTTGCTGGCGTTGGATGGGTTGGAAGTAGCGTTTTTGGAGGATCAGTTCAGCCTCTTTCAAATCCTCCGGGCTGTTGATCCCCAGGATCTCATCCGGGTCTTGACTGCGATAGCTGATGATGCGTTTCCCCGCGCGGGCAAAGCTATGGATCACGTCGGTGAGCGGGAGATGCTCGCCCGGGCGCTCCAGTTGCGTGAGGGCTTGGAAGAGCTGTGCCGCGCGCGCTACGTAAGCCCCGACGTTCAGTTCGCGCCCCGCCTTCGTCTTGCCGGGTGCGGCAGTCGCCTCGACGATATCCACTATCCAACCTTGTGTATCGCGGATGATGTGCCCATAAGGATAGGGGGCCGTCACCGTGGCAGTGAGCAGCGTCAGCGTGGCTGCTTTGAGCCGGTGACGATTGAGCAGTCCCTGGATGGACGAGGTGCGGAAGAGCGGCGTATCGCCGTAGAGAATCAAGATATCGCCCTGATAAGCGTGCAGGGGGGAGGCGGCTTGGAGCACTGCGTGTCCTGTACCGTGCAACTCTTTTTGGGTGAGATAATTGAAGCGGGGACCTAGATGGGCGCGTACCTGCTCGCCCTGGTACCCCGTCACCACGTAGAGATCGGAGGGGGCGACAAAACGTAATACCTCCTCAATTACATAATCGATCAATAGCTGCTGCCCCAACGGTTCCAGGATTTTGAAGTAAGGTGCGCCATCCCGATCACTGGGGCTGGCGGCCAAGACGATGGCTTTGAGAGGTTGCATGAGAGCTCCTTTGCGAATGGTAAATGGTCAAATGGCGAATAGCTGGTCAAGAGTATAAGCGAAATGTAAGTAAGGTCAATGATTTCTCTACGTCTTTTCACTTTTAAGGATAGGGAACGGGATGTTTTGTAAACGAGAATGGAATGGTTATTACTCACCTCTCCGCAGTGGGGATTGATCGGTAAATACTCCCGCCTCTGCCCGATTACTTGACTAATGACTCAATGTCATTAAGTTAAGGAATGCAGTTAGCGAAATACTAGCAACTGTGTTCTTTGTCAAGTGAAAAAAATCAAGCTGGAGCCGCCTGCGGAGACCAGAGCTCCATTTTGCGGACCAGCGCATTAAGGATTACCAGCACTTTGCGCATACAAGCGGTGAGGGCCACTTTGGCCGGTTTACCTTTGTCCCGCAACCGTTGGTAAAAAGCCTGGATCACCGGATTGCAGCGGTGAACCAACCAGGCAAAGTCCCAGAGACCCAATTTTTTTCTCAGTGTCTCGGTGGTGAGATGTTTTTTTCACCGGCGGCTTTAGCGCTAGCCTACCCCGGCTGGCTCCCGAATTTCCTATCCACAGTGGGGGTTGGATAGGAAGTACTCCTGCTTCCTTTCGACTACTGACTACCGGATTACTTGACCACGATATCTTTCTGTCGTTGCTTGCCTCGCAGCCCTTTCTCCACGAAGAGCCGCTCTCCCGTGAACGGGTCGCGTTCCGTGTAGTACATCAGACTCGCGTAGGTCGAGGGTGTCGGTGTGAAGATCTGCACCTGCTCCGGGTGAAGTTTTAACTTGCGGTGGGCGAAGTTGCGCAGGCGGTGCATATCGCCTTCCGTGCAGCCGGGGTGCGCCGCGATGAAGTAATACGTCAGGAACTGCGGCAGTCCCGCTTGCCGCGTCGCGTTGAAGAAACGCCGGCGGAACTCCAATAGCGGCTTTGGCCCGGGCTTGCCCATCTCCTGCAATACGTTTTTCTCCGTATGTTCCGGCGCCACCTTCAGCTGCCCGGAGACGTGATGAGCGACTAGCTCTTGGAGATACTCCGCGCCATGTTCCTGGTCATGGAGCAACAGATCGTAGCGGAGGCCGGAGGCGACAAAGACCTTCTTCACGCCGGGCAGCGCGCGCAAGCGGCGTAACAGCTCTAGCTGCGCGCTATGATCCACCGGCAGCGCGGGGCAGATTTGCGGAGAGAGGCAGCGCCGGTCGGGACAAGCTCCTTGCCGGAGTTTTTTAGGACATTCGAAGCCGTACATATTCGCCGTGGGGCCGCTCACATCCTGGATGTAGCCCTTGAAGCCCGGCAATTGCGTCAACCCGCGCGCTTCCGCGACGATGCTCTCGGGGCTGCGCCAGCGGACAGTGCGCCCCTCGTGGACGGCGATGGCGCAGAAATTGCACTCTCCGTAACAGCCTCGGTGCGTACTCACCGCAAATTTGATAGTCTCGAGCGCTCGCACCGCACCTTGTTTTTGGTAGTAGGGATGTACCGTGCGCTCAAAATCGAGCGCGTAAACGTCATCCAGTTTGGCTTGCGTGAGATAGGGCGCGGGTGGATTATGGATCAGGTAGCGGTTGCCATAACGTTGAGTTAACCCTTGCGCACTGCGTGGATCATTGTTACGGTAAAACGTGTGGAACATCGCGGTGAAGGCGCGTTTATTCCGTGTGTCAGTGACCTCTGCGTAGGCGGGTAACTCGAGGTAGCCTTTCTGGGGGGTAGCAGCTACGTAACATAACCCGCGCAAGCGGCGTGGATTGTCGCCAAAACGTAGTGCATCGGCGAAAGCCAAGACGCTCTGTTCCGCCATGCCGTAGAGCAGATAGTCGGCCTTCGCATCCAGGAGCACCGAACGGCGGATAGCGTCGTCCCAGTAATCGTAGTGGGCCACGCGGCGCAAACTCGCTTCTATGCCGCCCAGCACAAGGGGAGCGGTATCCTTGAAGTAACGCCTGATGAGATTGGTGTAAACAATCACGGCGCGGTCGGGACGGCGCGTGTTGCGCCCGCCGGGTGTGTAATCATCGGAGCGACGCGGCTTCTTCAACGCCGTGTAGTTGGCGACCAGGGAGTCGATGCTCCCGGCCGTGACTCCCCAGAAGAGCGCCGGTTCCCCCAGTCGCGTGATGTCATCCGGCCCGTGGATATCCGGCTGGGCGATAATGCCCACTCGGTAGCCTACATCCGCCAACACGTGCCCAATCACTGCCACCCCGATGAAAGGGCTGTCGATGTAAGCATCGCCTGTCACTAAAATCACATCTAACTGCTCCCACTCGAGAGCAAGCATCTCCTGGCGCGTTGTCGGTAGAAACATGATTTGACTCTCCTGAAAATAAGTTATTTTACCGCAAAGACGCTAAGGACGCTAAGAAAAAAAAGTTTTAGGGTTGTTCCTCAGACTGTCTCGGTGGGGATGCAAAGAATCATCGAGCAGGCACTGAAACGCGCAGAGGACTGAGTGGAAATAAAAATCTTTCTTTGTGTCTCTCTGTGAAACACTCTGTGCAACT
>DUEJ01000079.1 GCA_011192175.1 Thermoflexia bacterium | reverse complement strand
TATCTCTTTTACTCGGCTAACTGGTGGGAGAGTCACGAATACGCCATTGGCTACGCCGTGTGCGACTCGGTCACTGGCCCCTGCGTCAAGCCTTCCAAAAAACCGTTCTTTACCTACAAAGGCCCGGTAATGGGGCCGGGCGGACAAGAGTTTTTTACAGATACCGAGGGGAACCTGTGGATGGCCTACCACGCCTGGACCGCGCCCAACGTGGGATACCCCGGCGGTTCGCGCAGCCTGCGCCTCGAGCGTGTTTTCTTTGAGGATGCGGGACCTGTTATTAACGGCCCGACGCAAGACCCGCAACCTTTGCCTTGAGGCAACAATGACTGCGGTTACCCTGTCGGCCGGCGGTGTCTATACCTGGGCCGCCGGGTCTTTAGCAACGGTGTGCCAGTGATCTATCACCCCGAAGCACAAGCATAAAATACGAATTCGAGCCCAGCGATCCAAGCAAGGAGATGAAAGCATGAACTCGCGTGAGCGTGTACATTTCACCCTAAATCACAAAGAACCAGATCGAATCCCATTTGACTTAGGTGCAAGTCCCGTGACCGGAATGCATGTGAGTACCGTTTATCGGTTGCGCCAAGCGTTGGGCCTGGACTCACCAGGAACGCCGATCAAAGTGGTAGAGCCCTACCAAATGTTAGGTGAGATCGAGCCCGATCTCATCGCGGCTCTTGGAATCGACATCGTGCCTTTGACTGGCGCACTCACGATATTTGGCTTTGAAAACAAAGATTGGAATCTGTGGACCACTTTTGACGGCACACCGGTGTTGGTTCCGGGCGCTTTCAACACTGACCCTGAGCCAAACGGGGATATTCTGATGTATCCTGAAGGGGACAAATCTGCTCTGCCCAGCGGCCGGATGCCCAACGGAGGATGGTACTTTGACGCCATTATCCGCCAGCCGCCCATAGATGACCACAACTTGAACATAGAGGACAACCTGGAGGAATTTGGCCCGATATCAGACGAAGAACTGAAACACTTGGGGCGCGCGGCCGCGCGGCTGTACACAGAAACGGACAAAGCTATCCTCGCCAATTTCGGCGGTACCGCTTTTGGCGACATCGCGCTGGTTCCTGCCCCCTGGCTCAAGTACCCCAAGGGGATCCGTGACGTGGAAGAATGGTACATTAGTACAGTCACCCGACGCGATTACATTTACGAGGTTTTCGACCGCCAGTGCGCTCTCGCACTGGCGAACCTGGAAAGCATCTACCAAGTTGTCAAAGACCGCGTGACGGTGGTATTTGTGACTGGCACCGATTTTGGGATGCAAACAGGACCTCTCATATCCCCCCAAACCTACCGCGAGTTATACCAACCATTTCACAAACGCGTCAACGACTGGATTCACGAGCACACCTCCTGGAAGACGTTCATCCACTCGTGCGGTTCGGTGATGGCGTTCATCGAAGATTTCATCGCAGCAGGATTTGACATCCTGAACCCGGTACAGTGTTCCGCGGCCCAAATGGAGCCTTTGGAACTCAAGCGAAAGTTCGGTGATCGGATTACCTTCTGGGGGGGCGGCATAGATACCCAACACGTCCTGCCCTTTGGCACGCCGGATGAGGTTCGCAACCAAGTCCGCGAACGCCTCCGGGTTTTTGGGCCGGGAGGCGGATTCGTGTTCAATACGATCCACAATATCCAGGCGCAGGTACCGCTCGAGAACCTGCTGGCGATGTTTGAAACGTTGCAGGAGTGTGGGCGCTATCCACTTTGAGCAAGTGATCTGAGAAAGGCATGATTGGAGCTAAACACTATGGGAAATGACATCATCAAAACCTATAGCAACCCTTTGGACGTCTGGGCAGCCGCCCCCTTTGTGTTGCTGCACGACTCGGTTTACTATTTATACCGCACATACAACCCGGCCCCCAATCTGGGGATTCCCGTCTTTACGTCCAAAGATCTGGTGAACTGGGAAAAGCACACATGCCTTGCCTTCACCAAAACACGAGGTACGTGGAGCCAACACCACTTTTGAGGGCCGGAGGTGCTCCACGTCAACGGCGAGTTCCTGATGTACTATATATAATGCCTCGCCCAATAGAACGCCCGCCCCTCCGTCTAATATGCACCTTCGCCAAGAGCGACTCCCCACTAGAGCCGTTTATCGAAGTCAAAACGCCTTTCTACGGGGCAACCGGCGACGACGAAGCCATTGACCAGAACATTTTTATAGACGATGACGACACAGCATACTTGTATTTTACCCTCGTCACCAAAGGCGCAACGAAATTCAAGCCGTCAGGCTCAAGGAAAACTTAATAGAGTTCGACAGGGAGCCTGTGCCGTGCATCCGTCCCACTCAACCGTGGGAGAGCCACGCCGGGGAGGGTCACGTCGTAGCTGAAGGCGCCTTTGTCCTCAAACACCCAGGCCCTTATTATCTCACCTACACCGCCAATTACTTTTTGGACCCCAACTATGCCATAGGATACGCGGTATCTGAGTTTCCCCTGGGGGCCCTGGGAGAAATTCGAGGACAATCCAATTTTGAGCAAAACAGACTATATCCACAGCCCAGGCAACGGTATGTTCGTCCCTTCACCTGACGGCTCCGAGACCTTCATCGTGTACCATACCCACAACAGCACAACCGCAGTCATGCCGCGCCAGCTCGCCATTGACCGCGCCCGTTTCGTACCAGCCGGCGGCGGGCCAGACATCCTGGTGGTTGATGGTCCCACCCATACCCTCAGCCGTGGCCTGCCAGCGCCAGTCTCTAACAACCCAGTCACGATTACCTTACAGGAGTTGATACCTTGACGAATTCACCAACCCGCAGGCAAAGCTCTCTGGACGGCGCGTGGAAATTCCAAACTGACCCGGCAGGGGACCTAACTTTGGAGAAAATCGCGACGTGGCGCACTGCGACCGTTCCCGCCCCGTGGCAGGCCCAGTTTGATGATTTGCGGGACTATAGCGGAGTCGCTTGGTATCATCGTACGTTTGACCTGCCGGCCGACTGGCCCAACCATCCTACCTATCTCTATTTCGGTGCCGTGGACTATTATGCCGAGGTCTGGATAAACGCCGTCCGCGTCGGCGAACACGAAGGCGGCTACCTGCCTTTCGAGTTCGAGATTGAACAGCACCTCCGGCGGGGAAGAGAGAACCGCGTCACCGTGCGCGTCCTCGACCCCGGCCCCGGCGCTGAAGAAGGGCCTTTTCCCTTTAGCGAGATTCCCCATGGCAAGCAGAGTTGGTATGGCCCGATTGGCGGTCTTTGGCAATCGGTCTACCTCGAGGCCCGTCCCCCAGTCCACGTCACCGGGCTGCGTATCACCCCTGACCTGCCCGGCGACAAGGTCCGCGTAAAGACGCAGTTGGCAACTATGCCCGGCTCTGGTGACGACGGCCACGTACTCGAGTTGACGGTCTTTGACCCCGCTGGAAACGTCGTAGGACAGGCGTCGCTACCGGCGGCTCCGTCCGCCAGCACCGAAATCGAGATTCCAGGCCCGGTCCTTTGGTCGCCGGAGCACCCCGCGCTATACAGGATTGAAGCAACTCTGCTGCGAGACGCTACCCTCGTGGACCGGCTGGACGACCGCTTTGGAATGCGGCACTTTGAGGCGCGCGGTGGACGGTTCTATCTCAACGGAGAGCCCGTCTACCTGCGCATGGCCCTCGATCAGGACTACTACCCCGGGACCATCGCCACGCCTCCCTCCACGCAATTTCTGCGTGACCAGTTTACCCAGGCCAAACAGGCCGGGCTCAACGGCCTGCGCTGCCACATCAAGATCCCCGATCCGCGTTATTTCGACCTGGCCGATGAGGTGGGTTTGCTCATTTGGGTTGATTTGCCCAGTTGGGGCCGCCTCACTCCGGCCTCCCGCACGCGGGCCGGGGCAACCTTGCAGGGTATGATTGAACGGGACTTTAACCACCCCTCTATTGTCATCTGGGATATTGTCAATGAGGACTGGGGCACCGATCTGGTGCATAGCTCCGATGACAGAACCTGGCTAGCCGAGACCGTGGCCGAGGTTAAGCAATTCGACCCCACCCGCTTGGTTGTAGACAACTCACCCTGCCCGCCCAACTTTCACGTTATCAGCGACATCGAAGACTATCACTTTTATCATGCCATTCCGGATCAGGCCGACCGCTTTAGAGCACGATTGGCCGAGTTCGCCGCCCGGTCGGAGTGGACTTTTGGGCCCGAGTCTCGGCGGCGAGGCGATGAGCCGTTGGTCGTCTCAGAGTTCGGCAACTGGGGTTTGCCCGACCCCCAGCCGCTATGCGAGTGGTACGGCGGTACGCCCTGGTGGTTCAACAGCGGGCAGACGTGGGGTGAAGGCACCGCACATCCCGATGGTATGTTGACCCGCTTCCAAAAGTACCACCTGGCCCACGCTTTCGGTAGCTTCGCCGGCCTCATCGCCGCCAGCCAGGGTCAGCAGATGATGGCGCTCAAGTACCAGATTGAGGCTATGCGTGCCCACCCGGAACTGAGCGGCTATGTCATCACTGAATTCACCGATCTCCACTGGGAAGCCAACGGCATCCTCAATATATGCCGTCAGCCCAAGCTCTCCCTGGAGCAACTGGCTAGGCTCAACGCCGCCGATGCCATTCTAGCCCCCGATCTACCGGCGGCCATCCCGTCAGGCGAGCCGGTCCACCTACCCGTCATTCTGTCCCGTTACAGCCAAAGGACGGAAAGTCGCGGGCAAGTGCAATGGTCTCTCGATGGCACTGGCCTGAAAGGAGCACTGGCCGTTCCGCGTGTCGCGCCCGGAAGCGTAGTCGCCGTCGGAGAGATCGCTTTCACCGGGCCCGATGTCGCGGCGACTGCCCGTCACCGACTCTGTCTCCACTGGAACGCCACCAACGGATCAACCATAGCTGCCAATGAGTATGAATTACTCCTCGTCCCACGGCAACGGCTGACAGAACCCGTTGCTACGGTCGCTGCCGACGATCCGGCCGTGGTTGAGCAATTGACTGCCCTGGGCTATACCGTCGGCACGGACTTGACCGGTGATGTCGCGATTCTTACCCAATGGGATCAGGCTGGCGACAATTTCGTACAACGCGGTGGCCGAGCCTTGCTCCTGGCCGAAGAACTGTCCGGTCAGACCTATCCCGAAATCCGTTTTCTCCCTCGCGAGGGAACCATCTGGGCCGGCGATTGGACCAGCACACTCCACTGGTTCCGCCCTGACGTCAGTTGCATACCTCACGACAATTGGCTGGATATGCCGTTCGTCGGGGTCATTCCAGAACAGGTCATCATCGGTCTGCCCCCATCCGCCTTTGCCGACGATGTGTTGGGGGGGCTCTTTGTCGGCTGGGTACACAAACCGGTAGCCACCACAGTACGACTGGCGCGGGGCGATGGGCAACTATTGGTCACCACCCTACGCCTGAGGCGTGGCCTGTTGGCCGGCGACCCGGTAGCAGCGATCCTGTGCCAAGACCTGGTAAATTGGCTGAAGAAGAGCGAATGAGCAACGCGCAAGCTGCTCATCCCCATCGTCGCTACAACCCATTGACCGGCGAGTGAGTCTTGGTATCGCCCCAATGCATCAGGAAACCGTGACAGGGCAGACAGACTGTTCCGGTCGGTCAATTCGACGATCTTTTGTCCAGGTACATCACCGCTACCCGGTCGCTGATGTGGCGCACCATGCTCAGATCGTGGGCGATGAACAGGTAGGTCAAGTCGAATTGTTTTTGTAGCTTTTTCAACAAGTTGACCACCTGGGCCTGGATTGTTGTACTTGGGCTGGCAATTGTTGGACGGCGGCTTCTAATTCCTGGATACGTGCACGCACCTGTGCTTGGCGGGCGGGCGCACGTTTCAAACGTTGCTTTAAGCATTTACGTTCCATTTTAACCGCTTGGCACTTAGCTTTCCATTGCGGACAGGACTCTTATACGTTTTATCATGCGTGATACTGGGTAACATTATCTCCTTCTGGCGTAAGGGCTAGCACCTAAATTATACGCCACATTAATGTATCCCGCTACTTGACCCGCAGCAACAAGGACGGCATAAAAATGGGCCCGCTTTTCGCTCGCAGAAACCCCGCCCCAGACTAAGTTTGCATCACCCCACTGTCTGGCTCAACACTTGCCCGCGTTCGTCGTAGGTTTGCACGTTCTTGTGGTGGCCGGCGGGAGTCAACACCTGTTGCAAAAAGCCGTGGGCGTCATAGGCATAGACCCACTCCCCGCCGTCGGCATCCGTGAACTTTTTCAGATACGCGCCCTGATATTGATAGGTCAGCGTCTTGGACGCGACGGTGAGCGTGGTGATCCGCCCGCTGGTGAACGTGAAGGTGACGGTGCGCTGTGACGCGTTAGTCACGGTGCGCAAGTCGCCGTTGCCAGCGTAGGCCAACGCGATCTCGCCGCCCTGGGCGTTGACGATCCGCGTCAAGTGCCCGCCACCGTCAAAGTGATAGACCGTTTGGTCCGGCATGTGTAGCGCGTAGCCGTCCCCCGCTTGCAACAAATACTCGTGCGAGCCAGCTGAGATCGAGTCGTAGCGTCCTTGGCCATCATGCTGGTAGTTGGCCGTGTGGCCGTCGGAATAACGGACGTGAATGCCATCCAGGAGCGGGTTGTTGACTTTTTCCAAGACGTAATCATACGTGAAGGACTACAACGAATTGGGAAACCAACGAATAATTCTTGCCCGTACCCCCTACGCCAGCCCAACCCGCTCACAACACGCAACTAATTCGTTCCATTCCCCATTCGTTGTAGTCCTATTTGTCGTAGTTCCATGTGTGGTAGGCCCCCTTGCGCCCACGT
>DUEJ01000078.1 GCA_011192175.1 Thermoflexia bacterium | reverse complement strand
GCGCGCATAGCCTCGGCCGGACCGGGCGCTTCCTTTTCAATCACCTCACGGGTCGCTTCCGGCGTCACGTCACTGGGCGTGAACCCGGTCCCGCCGGTGATGAGGATGAGGTCTATCTCGCCGCTATCGGCCCAGATGCACAGTTGCGCGGCGATCTTGGCGCGGTCATCGGGCAAGATCTCCGTGGCAACGATCTTAGCGGGGAGAGTCCGTTTGACCAACGCTTGCAGCGCCGGGCCGCTCTTATCCACGTAGATACCAGCTGCGGCGCGGTCGCTAGCAGTGAGTACCGCCACACGAATGGGGTTGGGCATAATGGCTATCCTTCAGAGTAAGGTAAGGCTACTCTACTAACTCGCGAATACGTTGGAGCAATTCTTGGGGGCGGAAAGGCTTGAGAATAAACGTAGTCGCTCCCAGGCGGAGACATTTCTCTCTCAGTCCCATGCCGGAAATCATAATGACGGGGATCTCTGACAAGCGCGGGGTATTTCTGAGCTCTTGTAAAGCAGGAAAGGTATCGGCGCCGGCTAGATGCACATCTAGCAAGATGAGATCGGGCATTATCTCTTCAGCGGTCGGTAAAATATCCGTGGATTGGGTCACTACGACAGGTTGATCACCTTCCAACTCCAACAAGGTGGACAGTAAGCCACGCATAGTTCGATCATCTTCCGCAATAAGTATTTTCGCCATAACCTTTTCCCCTCCTTAGATGTTTTTCAACTATACTGTATTTTACCATATTCCAGCCGCTATGAGCAGCGTCAGATACCGAAATGTACCGGCGGCGGCTTGCGGCGGACTACAGTCCGTAGCTGATCAGCAGGGATTGTGATCCCCGCGCAGTATCAAACAACGGTGAAGTTATTTATACTTAGCTTGCTGACTTCTGCTTAACGCATATTATTGAAGAGCGAGAAAGCGAGAAGATGACTTCGTAGCCATAGCTCGCAATTTGAGTAAACCTATTCCAGAGGAGGGAGAGATGATTTTGGTAACGGGCGCGACAGGGCATCTAGGAAATGTGTTGGTGCGAAAGCTGTTGTCCCGTGGCGAGCGGGTGCGGGCACTGGTGTTGCCGGATGATTCCTGCATCTCATTAGCGGGGTTAGATGTGGAGCGCGTGAGCGGCAACGTGCTCGCTCCGCCGGCGTTGGAGCGGGCGTTGGCCGGGGTGGAGATAGTCTATCATCTGGCCGGCATCATCTCCATTCTGCCGGGCGCGGAGAGTTTAATGCAGCGCGTCAACGTGGAGGGAGTGCGCAATGTGGCCCAGGCCGCGCTCCAGGCGGGGGTCAGGCGGATGGTGCAGGTGAGCTCGGTACATGCTTTCCGCCGGCCAGCGCAGAGGAGGATGGTGGACGAGACGGAGCCGCTGGCCGTGGCAGGGACGGCGGCCGGCGCTTATGATCGCACCAAAGCGGAAGGTACACAGGCGATCTTGGAAGTGGTGCAGGAAGGTTTAGACGCGGTGGTGGTTTGTCCCACCGGCATCATCGGGCCGCACGACTATCTCCGTTCGGAGATGGGGCAGACGATTTCGGAGTACCGCCGGAAACGTCTGCACCTGCTGGTGGCGGGCGCGTATGATTTCGTGGATGTGCGCGATGTTGTCCAGGGCGTGCTGGCGGCCGGCGCGCAGGGACGCAGCGGTGAACTCTACATCTTATCGGGGACGCACATTACGTTGCCTAAGTTGCACGATTTGGTGCAGGCACTGGCAGGAATCCATTCCCCCAAGCTGGTGTTGCCGTTTAATCTGGCTTTAGCTGGCGCGCGGTTGGCAGAGCTCGGCTATCAGCTGACCCAGCTGACGCCCCGTTTTACCAGCTATGCGTTATGCACGGTGCATGATAGCGCGCTCTTCAGCCGGGCCAAAGCGGAGCGTGAGTTGGGGTATCATCCGCGCACCCTGCGGGAGACGCTGGCGGATACTATCGCGTGGCAAGGAGCGCAGGGATTGAGGTCCGGCAACCGCAAGTAAACCCGTGGTAGTAGCCGCGAAATCCTTTTCGCGCTCGCCAGCGTGATTGGGGAAAGGTGGGTCCCCACAACAATCCTTCGGTGCGTAACAACCGCGCGATTTCACTGTTTTGGCAGTGGAGCCAAACTTGTTCCTCTTTCATCTTATGCTAAACTGAATAGGAAAATAAAAAGGCAAGGTGCATGATAAACAATTTATCAGCAGAACTTATGCGCAGGGAATTGGAGCTCATCGCTGCAATTGATGCTATTCGCGACACTGCCCCTGGCCCTCCGGCCATGTTCTCTGGGATTGCGGAGGCAGTGATGACCGCGTGCCAGGCAAAACTTGTCTGGCTCTATCTTCTCAATCCAGAAAAAAAAGTATTGGAGCTTAAAGTGTTCCATGAACAGCAGAGCGCTTGGCAAGAATTCGGCGCGGTTGTGAACCGCGAACGCCTGCGGGAACTGCTGCGGAGCGAGGGAATCACCCTGCTGCCGGCCACGGAAATCTTCACCGCACGTGGAGCAGGTAAGGAGTTAGCGCGGTTACAATTAGCCGTGATCTCCATCGCTCTGGGAGAGAAACCGTTAGGGCTTTTACTTCTAGCGCGCTACACTCCCGCTTTCACCGCAGATGATGTACAATTGCTAGCCATCGCTGAAAATCATATTGATTCAGCCATAGTCCAAGCCTATCGCCACTATGAGCTAGCACAACGGAATAAAGAGCTGGAGACCATCTATCATTTTGACCGTATCCGCGATCAAAATCTCCCCTTTGATAAAATGTTGAATGTGGTAGTGCAAGAACTCTGCGCCAGCGTAGCTGCCGAAATGGGCTTTGTGATGCTCTACGATCAGGCCGGAGAGCAGTTGGAGATGCGCGCTTACACGCACGACGATTTACTGGATGATTCCGCCCACTATCAACTCTTCTACCAGCTAGCGAGCCAATCCATCCAAGAGGCGCGGTTGCTCTACGCGCCAGAAACGGAGCGGCGCTGCTGCTCCGTGATGTGCGTACCGCTGATTTTACGCGAAGAGATCATCGGGGTTTTTGGAGCCGTTCACAGCCGGGGAAGAGGGATCTTTGATGCCACGGATCGACGATTGCTCAGAGCCATCGTGAGCCAGATGGATACGGCTATCTTGGAGAGCCTGGAGCGGCGCCGGTTGCGGCGCGTGTTGGGCCGTTCCGTGGATCAGCAAGTGCTAGAACGCTTGTTAGCGCAACCCCACGACGATCCTCTACATTGCGAACGACAACTGCTAACAGTGCTCTACGTGGACTTGCGCGGTTCCACGCAGCTCGCCGAGCAAGTGGAGCCGGAGTTATTGGTCGCCTATCTCAATGATTACCTCCGCCGGATGAGTGAAATCATCCTATCTCACCAGGGAACGCTAGATAAATTTATCGGCGACGAGGTAATGGCACTCTTCGGCGCACCATTGCCACAACCAGATCACGCCCTCCGTGCGGTACACGTGGGGTTAGCCATGCAAAAAGAATATCGCAAACTGCAACAACTCTGGCGCTCGCGCGGCATTGAAGCGGCCGGCATCGGTGTGGGCATCGCCACGGGAGAGCTCCTGGTCGGGGAGATTGGCTACGAGCAACGTACCGATTACACGGTCATTGGTCGCGCCGCAAATTTAGGCGCGCGCATCTGTGCTTCCGCCAAACCAGACGAGGTGCTGATCTCCCCCGCCACCTACGAACTAGCGGCCGGCCAACTGCGCACAGAGGCCATCCCTCATCAGAAATTCAAGGGTATCGCCCAACCGCTGACGATCTATCGCGTAACGGAGCTCTTAGACTTTGAGCTGCACTCCTAAAACGGGCATCCCTCGAAGGCTCGCCTATTCTCCGAGGTACGACCACTACGTTTTTCTTTAGGGGAAAACATGGGGGAGGTTTTACTCCTCCGGACCAATATGACTCCTCGCTCTCTCGTAACCAGCCCCAATTGATACCACCTCGCCGCGCGTCCGGGGGTACCTCCCCCCTTCTCGCT
>DUEJ01000077.1 GCA_011192175.1 Thermoflexia bacterium | reverse complement strand
TTTCAGTGGATGGCGTGATGTGGGTGCGTCCCCAGGGCGATGAGAAGTCCATCAAACAAACCTTCTACAACATCGATAACTGGAAACTCGCGGTAGTGCGGTTAGCGATGACCAACTTGCGCCAGGAATTTGGCGACCTGACGTTGGATGAGAGTTTAGTGGCCCGTGAGCGGATCGCCACCAACTTGCAGGCAGCCCTCAACCTGTTCACCGCGGAGTGGGGGTTGATAGTGAGCAAGGTAGAGATCATGCTCATTGACCCGCCTGAAGATATCAAACGCGCGATGCACAAGCAGAAGACGGCGGAGCAGGAGCGTCGCGCTATGCGGTTGCTGGCTACCGGGAAATTCGAGGCCTCCGAGCAGGAGAAACTGGCGGCCATCCAGCTCGCGGAAGGCAAGCGCGAAGCAGCCATCCGCCAGGCAGAGGGAGAGCGTGAGGCTTCCATCAAAATCGCGGAGGGCAAAGCCCAAGCGATCAAGCTGGTCAACGAGGCGGCGCAGCAATACTTCCAAGGCAATGCCCAAATTTTGCGCCAGTTGGAGACCACCGAGACAGCTCTGCGCGATAATGCCAAGATCGTCATCACCCAAGAAGGCATCAGCCCGCAACTCCTGTTGGGCAGTCTGCCGGTGACGCTTTCCAAAGATTAACGGGGTAAATACGCAAATACGACCATACCTTTAGGTTTTCGCCTCCTGCAGTACGTGTACTGCAGGAGGCTACCGGCTAAGCAGATAACGAAAACCTAAAGACACTAACCAACCTTCAGCTTCTAACTCTCAACCGCCACCGGCAAGCTAATAGTGAACGTGCTGCCCTTCCCCAATTCACTCTCTACGGTGATCTGGCCTCCATGCAACTGGATAAATGCTCCGGCGATGAACAATCCCATCCCCGAACCCTGCTGCTCTATACGCTGGCGGTCAATCTGGTGTAGTCGGCGGAAAATTTGGGGCAGGTTTTCTTTAGCAATGCCTATTCCCTGATCCTGGATTTCCACAAAAACAGTCGTTTGATCCGCATAAGCTCGCACCCATACAGGCTTAGATCCCTGGTATGAGAATTTGATCGCATTATCGATAAGACGTAGTAGCGCATCAATAAAAAATTCCTCATAGATGAGCACGGGAGGAAATTCGGAGACTATCTCTATCTCTAGCGCCACGTTCCGCTCCGCAGCCATACTTATACAGTGTCTCGCGCAACTGGTGAGGAGCGTTCTCAGATCATCCCGGACGACGGCGAATCGGTTAAACTCTTTTTCACACTGCCCCACATCTATCCGGACGCCAATTAGCAAATCTTCTACTAGTTTCTGTAAACGATCCGCTCCGAGTTTAATACCGCCCAAGAAAGTTAACATATCCGCCGGCGAAAGCGCTGCGGCATCTTCTAAAGCCAATTCCGTGTAGCCGGCGATATAAGTAAGCGGGGTACGCAGCTCGTGACTAAGCACATTGATGATCTGTTGCTTGGTCTCCTCAAATTCTTGCTCCGTAGCCGCTTGAATATCCGCAGCCCGCGCCAGCCGCGCGTGGACTGCGACCAGTATTTCCTCGGCGTCAAAAGGTTTGGTGAGGTAATCTTCCACCCCCAGGGCCTTGCCTTTTTTGATGTCTTCCTGCTCTCCTTTAGCCGTCAGGAAGATGAAGGGAATACGAGTCCATTGGGAATTCTCCCTTATCTGTTGATATAATTCATAACCATCCATCTGGGGCATCATGATATCAGAGAGAATCAACTCTGGCATCTTCGCGGCCATCGCCTCGAGAGCCTCATTTCCATTGGTGGCCCCCACAACTTCATAGCCATCATTTTCCAACAAACCACAAACAGCATTTAACAAAACCGGGTGATCTTCAACTATCAGGATGCGTTGTTTGCTCATCCTTACTACCTCCTTGTTTGTTATACTTGGTTTAGTACAGGCCCCCGGTTCACCGGTAACCAGACGGTAAAAATTGAGCCGTGATTCTCTTTGCTCTCCACGGTAATCCAACCGTTATGTACTTCCACTAGCTCTTTGGTAATCGCCAACCCCAACCCAGAACCAGAAATTTGTTCGCGCCGGGGTTCAACGCCTCGATAGAATCGCTTGAATATGTGAGGTAGTTCCTGGTGCGGGATGCCCATGCCGGTATCTTTAATCTCTGTGATGACCCACTCCTGACCGTTATCTACGGTGATCTCAGTGGAGACCTGCACCACACCTCCCGCCGGGGTGTAGTGCAGGGCGTTACTAATAAGATTAAGAAAGACGTGCCTGATCTGTTCTTGATCTAGCCTTATTTTCGGTAGTCCCAGATTAGGATGAAATGTAAAAGAAAGAGCTTTCTGTTTGGCAAATGCCTGACGGCTTTTGATGATGGCTTCCAGTAAAACGTTGAGGTCGGTTGGCTCTAGCTTTAGAGTAATCTGATGAACACTAATTTTGGAGAATTGCAAAATCCTCTCCACCATTTCAACTAAGTAGTCAATCTCGCTGTTAAGGGCCGCCAGATATTCATCTTCTTTATTCGGGTTTTTGTATTGCAACAGTTGCGCGTAGAGTTTAATCGCCGTGAGCGGTGTGCGTAATTCATGAGAGATACTAGAGATAAACTGAGATTTTAACCGCTCCAGGGTTTTCAGCTCGCTGACATCGTGAATAGTAATGACAACTTGAGATTCTCCTCCCTCGGCAGCGAGTACAGGGACAGCTTGCAGTTGTAAATCCGCGGTGGAGAGTTCTAGGGTGAGAGCTAGTGCTCCCCCGGCCTCACGCGCCAACGTTCTCATGGCCTCGCGGAGTTTCTGGGCGTCTGCGGACGGGAGGAACTCCGCATTCCATTTCTCGGCCAGCGGATTTGCCAGCAGGACAGTCCCTGCCGGATCGATAACGACAATGCCATCGGTGACACTGCGGAGGATGGTTTCCAAACGCGCATTTTGGGTGGCTAACTCCGCCGTGCGTTCTGCCACGCGTTGCTCTAGATTTTTGGCATATTGGTGTAATTGCTGGTGGAGTCGCGCGTTGTGAATAGCCGTACCCGCCTGGATAGCGAAAATTTGCAGACGCTGACCATCCTCCGCCCCAAATCTACCTGGTTCAGTGCTATTTACGTTGAGAAAGCCGACAGGCTCTTCCCCAATAAGTATCGGCGCTCCGATATATGAACGCCGCCACTCTTTTTCTTGTCCCACCCAATGAGGATCTGCTAAGGTATCCGGGATAACCACTGGTGCGGAGGTACGCAACATCTTGATGAGACTGGGGTATTTATCTAGCGGCATCGGTTCAGTAGACACTTTTATCCCTAATTCTAATTTATCGTAACCGCGCCAACGGACAATGCGGACGCTATCCGCGTTTATCAACATGACGTTGAAAGCTTCGCCATTGACGACCCGCGCCACTTGTTCTAAGATACAATCTAGCACTTCGTCGGGCTGAAGGCGACTGTTGACGCTGACCGCGGCGGTGGATAGCGCTGCAGTGAGCTCCTGGCGCACCGCCCGTCTCTCTTCCAGCTCCTTCTCCACCGTGATATCGCGGATGTGCGCGATGACCAGTTGCTCGCCCTCATAATTTATCAGGCGCGTGCTGACCTGGGTGGGGAAGAGTGAGCCATCCTTACGTTTTCCCCAGGCTTCTACCAAGATACCGCCGGTGGTAAGTTCTTCGGTAACTACTGCGGGGAAGGTAACGGCGACTTTCTCCGGGAAAATATCTTTGATTTGGCGTGTAACTAATTCTGCTTTTTCCGCATAACCGAATATCTGGCAGGCGGCGCAGTTGCAATCCAAGATCTCTCCCGTCAATGTCTCTAGAAAGATAGCCTCGGGGCTACTTTCAACCAATTCCTGAACAATACTTTGACAGAGCAACTGGGGGGCTGGCTGGCGGGTTGCGGGTGGTCTGATTTTAGCTGGTTCCATTTGTCAATCCCGAGTTAGCTGCGAAGGTACTACAAAGATAAAATAGTGTAACATAGCTTGTGATATGTACAATTGAGCGAGAGAGCGAGAAGGCGAGAAGGCGAGAAGGCGAGAGAGCGAGAGAGCGAGAGGGCGAGAGGTGCCTGTCCCAGCTGCTAGCCCCTGTCCAAAATCAAGATTACATTTCACCACGGAGGCGCGGAGAGCGCGGAGATTTTTAGCTTAACCTCCAGAAATTTATTTTTTTCTCAGTGTCCTCTGTGTCTCCGTGGTGAGCTCCCTTTTTTCAGTGAAGTCAAGGTTGCTTATCTATTCGAAACGTTATATACTCTCAATGAGAAGTGCTGTTCTTTAGATTTAGTAGAGGAGGAAGAGATGAGCTGCTGGCGATTATGGCTATTGATTGCGTTGACGTTGGTATTGTGGAGTGGGACGACCTATGAGGTAACAGCTCAAGAAGGAGTAACTTATGATCCGGCGCAGCTAAATTTCGCCGCAACACGGGGCAATGCGGCAAGTTCCCGCTCTCTCTTGATTCGGGCCACGGCTCCGATCACAGAGTTACAGGTGATTCCCCGTGATTTTCTGGATGGGGATGAGACAACAGTGCTGCCGCCAAGGGCGCTTAAAGCTCCCCTGGCACAACATGAGATCGCGGCAGGTGAATCGCTCACCATCCCCGTAACTCTTAATTTCCACGATCTGCCCAGCGGTAGATTTACAGGCAGTCTCTTGATCACTTATCACGGGGGTGAGCTTACCGTTCCCGTGACGGTGACGGTTAAGGATCCCCCGTTGATACCATTACTCTTCCTGGTGGCCGGAGTAGCTGCCGGATTCGGGGTTTCTCTATATCGCGCTCAGGGCCGGCCTCGTGATCAAGTGTTGGTGCGGGTAGGGCAAGTGCGAAACCCGATGGCGGCCGACAAACAGTTACAGGAGCGCGGTAAACCGTTCTACGAACGGCTAGAGGCGGAGCTCTACGATGTGCAAGTAACCTTACAAGCGCAAGATTGGAACGCCGCGAAGATAGCGCTCAAAGAAGCGGAGAGTATCTGGAATTTATGGGAGCGGGAGCGACGTAATTGGCTGCGCCAGATAGGCGCATACGATGAATTACAGCGCGAGCTGGAGTCGCTGCCGGCTTCCAGCTATCGTAAATCCCTGGAGCAGGAAGCCCGCGAAGCTTACCTCACGATGCCAGATCGAACTGGACCGGAGGCGTTCAAGGCCGAGCTGGCAGGAGTGGCGCAACGGCTCTATGATTTTTCGGAGTTAGCAGCCCAAATTGAGGGGTTGGCGGATGGAGCGCACTTTCTACAACGCTTGTACGCGCTAGACGCTGCGCCGGAGAATGCTCAGTACCAGGCCCAGTATCAGGCGTTGGCGGATGAAGTGGCTGCGGCCCAGGAGGCAGCCCGTGCCGCAGCCCGGCAACCAGAGGGGGATGTGCTGCACGGTGGTGAAGGGCTAGCTTTCGGCATCCCTAAAAGCCCGGTGGGAGAAGCGATGACCGGAGCGGTGGACGCACTCTTCAAATTGCCACGCTTGTTGGGGAGTCGTCCAGCGGCCGCCTCAATGGCGGCTAGTGCCAAGCAGGCAGTAAGCCGATTGCAAATCTTCACTTGGTTGACATATCTGGCGGCGGTCGGGATGCTAGCCGCTGCCGGCTTCAACGAGCTCTATACGGGGGTCCCGACTTTTGGCGCCACGGGCTGGGGCGATTACTTCACGTTGCTGGCGTGGGGGTTTGGCGCCGAAGCGACACGCGCTTCAATCACCGGCTTGTTGAAAACGTGGGAATTGCCCACGTCGGCCGGGGGAACCGCAGGGTAAGCGCCTCCTAAATAGCTCAATCCCGAAGGGTTTTAAAAACCCTTCGGGATTGTTTTGGTTACGCTATCTTTACTTCGTCGCTACTTTGATGACGCGCGGACGCGCCTCTTCCGCTTTGGGGAGAATCAGTGTCAGCACACCGTTCTCAAACTTGGCCTCGGCCCCATCCACGTCCACCGGTATGTTGATGGTGAGCGTGCAGCCAAAGGAGCCATAGGGACGTTCGTTGATCAGATACTCGACATTTTCCAATGGAGCTGGGAACTCACCTTTGATGGAGAGATTGTCACCCTCCAAGGTGATCTCGACCTCATCCCCTTTAAGCCCCGGTACCGAAGCTTTAATCACAAGTTCATTTTCAGTGACGTAAACATCTACCGGTAGGCGAAGTGCTCTGCCGTCTCTTTCCCGTCCACGGCCAGCCCAACTGGGCACTACACTCTCTTCCATCAACCGGTCTACTGCACTGCGCAGTGAAACTAAATCTCTAACTGGGTCCCAACTTATCATGGTCATTATTTACCTCCTAACTTTTAATTAGTTTATATCACTAGAGAGCTTACTTCGCTCTGATTTTGACTACTTTTCGCTTGGCGCTTTCCGCTTTGGGCATAATTAGCGTCAGAATGCCGTCCTCAAATTTCGCTTCGGCGTGCTCGCTATCCACCTCAGTAGGCAGTGTGAATGAACGGCAGAAGGTGCCGTAGCTGCGTTCGCGGTAAATGTATTCACCCGCTTGCTCTTTCTCCACCGCTTGCTTAACTTCGCCCTTGATGGAAAGAACATCACCGGTGATGGTGATTTCCAAATCCTCCGCTTTAAGACCAGGAATAGTGGCCGTAACCACAATTTCCCTTCCTTTCTCCACCATATCAACGGCGGGTACACGAGGAGTCAGCTCACCTAGTAGGCTTGAAGGCTGAACGAAGCTCCCTTCCATTAGTTGCTCAACCGCATCCCGTAACGAAACCAGGTCACCGGACCTCTTCTGTAGTAACATATTTTCACCTCCCGGTAAGAATTAGTTTTGTTTGTTGCTACATCCTTAATATAAGAGGTGAATATAAGAATAAGATGAGCGGAACATTAAAGATTTATTAGAATTTACTAAATCGTTGGTGTCTTTAGGTTTTCGCCAACCCCAGTACACCGGCTGAAGTCGGCTACTAGAGGCTAAAGCCGCCTGTCCACCTACGCGGACAGGGTTAAGCGCGTCGACGTAGGTCGACGCCCGGCGCAGCGCGCCCCGGAAAGCGACTTCAATCATGTCATGGAGCGCAGTAAACCAGGGCGAAATTCTAGTGACCCTCCCCCTAAATCTAACTTGGGAGCCGGAACAGTGTGGCATCAGCTCCCCCGCACCCGTTGCATCTCTTCCAAATCTAAATACTCCTTTAGGGTCTGGGCTTGCAACGCCCAAAGGCGCGTGGCGAATTGCCGGATAAAGTAACGATCATGGACGATAGCCAGAACGGAACCTTCAAAAGCGGTCATAGCGTGCTCAAAGCGTTCCCGGCTGGAAATATCCAGGTGATTGATAGGTTCATCTAGTACCAAAAAGTTACAACCACTGGCGACCAGCCGCGCCAAGATCAACCGCGCTCGTTCCCCATAGCTCAACGCGGCGATGGGGAGAAAAACGTCATCGCCGGAGAAAAGGTAGTAGTGCAAGAAGTTACGGACGGCGGTTTCGGACATAGCTGCGGAGCGACGAATGGTCTCAAAAGGAGTGCTCTGGGGATCCAAAGTCTCTTGTTCTTGCGCGTAATAGCCCACTTTGACGTTAGCGCCCAGACGCACCCGGCCATGCAGCGGGGCCAATTGCCCCAGGATGACCCGCAAAAGTGTTGTCTTGCCAACCGCGTTGGGGCCAATCAACGCTATCCGTTCGCCGGCCCGCAGGATGACGTTGATGTGCTGCACCAACGGGACGCTAGCGTATCCCACCGCCAGCTCCTCCAACATCAGCACATCTTGCCCGCTGGCCGGCGTCTCCGTGAATTCCAACTTCATTTCCCAATGCAATTGCGGTTTCTCCACCCGCTCAGCGCTCTCTAGATAGCGTTTCAGTTTCTTCTCCCGCGATTTGGCTTTACGCGCGACTTTTTTGGCTAACCGCCGCACGTTGGGTTGACCGGAGGTCGTGGTTTGCTCGACACTGAGCGCGTGAGTTTTGGTCGCGCCAATATCCACGTGCAACCGTTTGATCTCCGCCTCCTGGTCGCGCCATTGCGACCACGCCTTCTCGCGCTTGCGCTGCCAGGCCGCGAGGTACTCCGAGTAGCCGCCCACGTACTCGGTGATGGTGTGCGTATCTCCGCTGAGCTCTATAATTCTGGTGACGGTGTTATCCAAGAAGGCGCGGTCGTGGGAAACCAGGAGCACCGCGCCGCGATATTCTCGCAACCAGGCTTCCAGCCACTCCAGAACAGCAATATCCAGATGATTGGTTGGCTCGTCCAGCAACAGGAGTTCCGGTTGTTGGATGAGCAGGCGCGCCAAACCCAGGCGCGTCTTCTGACCACCGCTCAGAATGGCTACCGGTTGGGTCAAGGAGAGCTCGCCCAATCCCAAGCCAGCCAATATGGCTTGCGCCTCGTGCGGCTGGGGACAAGAGCGCATTGCAATCTCCAGCTCGATTAAGGCTGCGTCATAGGCCGGCGCCAAGCGAGTTAGTTCTTCTCCGCTGGCCGTGGCTAAAGCGGTAGCCAGCTCCTCGACCCGCTCCGTGGCGGCTTGCAGCGCCAGATCGCTCACTTGGAGCAACTCGCCGACCGTTTCGTCTTCCTCGTAGGTCAACCCTTGTTCCAGATAACCTATGTAGGTGCGCGGAGGATTGAGCTGTACACTTCCCTGATCGGCGCTTTCGCACCCGGCGATGATACGCAAAAGCGTGCTCTTTCCGCAGCCGTTGGGGCCGATCAAGCCCACCCGTTCGCCGGGATTAAGTTGGAAAGTGAGTTTGTTCAAAACTAAGTTGTCGCCGTAGGATTTCGAGAGCTTAAATAGAGTTAGCATGATTTTTCAGTCCTTTATAGCTACAAAAAAGCCGTGGAAGCGGCGGCTTCCACGGCTCTGAAATAGAGATCTATGATTATCTAGTTAGCAGAAATAGGATATGGAATACCTCTCCAAAAAAATCGGTACGTAGCCACACATCCCTAATCCCTCCGTTTTGTTCAATTAATTATCAGCTAACGAGGGGAGTATAGACTGTTTATGGTAATTGTCAAAAAGTTGATTTCGCTGGAGAATGGAACGCAGCTAGACGCAGGCTGCGCTCGCAGATTTTCGCAGACAAAATCAGTTTTTATCAGCGTTCATCTGCGTCCTAAAAGATATCTTGCCGCTATTTTGAAGGATGGTAAACTAACCTTGTTCACTGTTCAGGAGGTAGAATGCTATGCGTAAGGTTTACTTGATGTTGGCAGCAGTCGCAGTAGTGATAATCGTTATCTGGCTAGTTTCTAGTGCTGGCGGAAGTAAGGAAAAAGTGATTACCACGGATTCCGGCTTGCAGTACGTTGAGCTAAAAGTTGGCGCTGGTGAGTCGCCGGTAATGGGAGATACCGTGGTGGTTCACTACATCGGCTGGCTGGCAGACGGTACCAAATTCGATAGTTCGGTAGATCGCGGGGAGCCCTTCGACTTTCAGATTGGGATGGGGCGCGTAATCTCCGGCTGGGATGAGGGCGTGGCTACGATGAAGGTCGGCGGCAACCGCAAGCTGATTATTCCCCCAGAGTTGGCTTACGGAGCGGATGGCATTGGAGAGGTGATCCCGCCGAACGCAACGTTGGTTTTCGAAGTGGAGCTACTCGATATTGAGTAAGCGTCTCCCGATAACGCAAAACGGCCCGCCAATTGGCGGGCCGTTTTTTGATGCCCCTGTCGCGACTTGAACGCGAATCCTCGGCTCCGGAGGCCGATGCCCTATCCACTTGAACCACAGGGGCTTGATGCGCTTATTTTACCATAGTCAATGAGGCTGGCAAATGAAAAAGTAGACAGTAGACAGCCCGTGCCCGTGGCTAAAGACCACGGGCTACGGAAACACGCCCCGTAAACGGGGCTAGCCCTCGCTTTCTCGCTCACTCGCTTTCGCGCTTTCGCGCTGCACCTGGCGAATGAATTCGCGGCTACCCTAGCGAAGTCGCCCTACGGCGACTAACACTTGCTCTGACCCCTCGCCTTCTCGCTTTCTCGCCTTTTCGCCTGCTCGCTCTCTCGCTTACCCTTGACAGCTGCCCCTTTCTTCCTATACTTTGCTTCAACCTCAGTTAGTGAGAAGTCTCCATGTGGAATTCCTCACCAACGATAATAAAAACTAGTCAGCATCTTGAGCAGATTTGCCATTTGCCATTTGCTATTTGCCATTTGTCATTTGCCATTTTCAGAGGAGGTAACGCTATGTTTCACGCCGCAGATCGAGTTATAGTGGGAGTAATGACCACCCCCGCAGACTTTCGCATTGCACGAGATGCTGGTTGGTATCGCATTCCTCAGAAACACGCGCCTCAGAGCACCTCTAGTGCGGCGGTGCTCGCTTTCTACTTCACCGCACCGTTCAAGAAAAATAAGTGGGCCATCCATTGGTACGCAGAAGTACGGGGCTATGAGTTAGTACAACGGCGAGACCTATTACCCACACAGCCCCACCATCCCCACGCGGATGACCCTTATTATAAAATACAACTGGGGCCGCTGATCCACCGGGAACCGCCCATTCCCAGCTTACATTGGCGCAGAATCACTTTTATCGAGACCTCCTGGGATCGCTTCAATGACGCGGAGGAGATCAACGATCTCTACGTTTCTGGTGCCGAGGGACTTTACGTCACTCTCAAGGAGAGCGGGTTCTTCCCTGAACGCGAGTATCTGATCCGTGACAATGACCAGAGTTACACCGCAGATCTGGCGATCCACTGCCACCGGGGCACCGTGGCGGTGATGCTGGATCGGGAAGATGCGCCGGCTGGGGTATTACGCGAGGCCGATCCGGACACGGTGCGTGCGGCCATCCAGCGATTGGGCGGCGCACTGCCTCCAGGAGAGAGATGACCGGCGACCGGACCTTCACGCAGTTGACCACGTGCCTCTGGGTCACACAGAGTGACCTCTATCAGACCAATAGCGGCATCTTCCTCAGTGCCGGCGCGGCGGTGCTAATTGATCCCGGCATCCTGCCCGCAGCCTCACAAGCCATCGCGCAGTTCGTCCACGAGCAGGGCGCAGAGGTAACGACCATCATCCTCACTCACGGACACTGGGATCACATTTTGGGGCCGGAGCAATTCCCCAGCGTGCAAGTGGTGGCACACACCAGTTACCAGGAGGTCATTCGAGACCACCGAGAGGATTTACAGCGCCAAGTCGCCGGATGGGAAACGGAACGTAGGTATCAGCGCGTAACCCCGTTTGAGCCGCCTCTCCCGGATAAGGTTTTTGGGGAGAACCTAGCGTGGCCCGTTGGCACGCTAACCTTGCAACTACAACACTCGCCAGGACACGCGCCGGATCAAATCACCGTCTATCACGCCCCCCAGGGCACTCTCTGGGCTGGAGATATGCTCAGCGAGTTGGAAATCCCCTTTGTCAGCTATAATCTGGCGGCTTACGAGGCAACGTTGGCCCAACTAGCGCAATTGGAAATTAGGACCCTCGTCCCCGGCCACGGCACGCCGACTCAAGACCCGGCGGAGATTAGCACGCGGCTGAGAGAGGATCGCGCCTATCTCGCGGAACTGCGCACACGGGTTACAGCCGCTCTCCAGGCGGGAGCCAGCCTCAATGAGACGGTAGCCGCTTGCTCCGCGATGCGCTATCATCACCCGAAAGATAATACTTTGCCCCATCGCTGGAACGTGGAGAGCGTTTATGCGGAATTGGGCGGGAAGTGTACGTCGCCCCACGGCTGGGAGCAGGAGTAGCCTGGCGACTAAAGCCTGGCGACTAAAGTCGCGGCTACCCTTGCAAAGTCCACCTACGTGGACTAGTATGCTAGCAAATGTATTGTGGAGCAGTAACCGAGGACTAGGACTAGGAGCATTTTTGAAAGCACTGGGAACTCCGCATATAAAAACCCCGCCGGTGATTGATCACCAGCGGGGTGCATATTTATTCCCAAGTTCACTCGTCGCTGCTGCGCCACTCCAACTCGTACTCGCCGATACGCACCAGGTCATCTTCTTGGACGCCCCGCTTGCGTAATTCGTCAAGCACACCTTTGCTCTTCAAATAACGGTGCAGGCGCATCACACTCTCCGGCTGGCTTAGATTAGTCCGCTGGACTGCGCGCTCAATTTTTCCTCCAGAGACCACCCAGAGACCATCGGAGTGCGGCTCAATGGCAAAGCCATCATCGAATGTGTTTGGCCGGATAACCACCGGGGTTGGCATTTGCGGCTCCGGTGCCGGCAATTCCTCCAACATTTGGAGCGCGCGGCCCAGCAGCTTGCGCACCCCCTGATGCGTGATGGCCGAAATCCCCATTACCGGGTAGCCCAATTCCTCAATAGCTGCTTTAATTGCCAGAAAGCGTTCCGCAGCCTGGGGCATATCTAGTTTGTTGATCGCCACCAGCTGCTCTTTCTCCATCAATTTGTGCCCGAAAGAGGCCAATTCCACATTGATAGCCTTGAAATCGGCGACCGGATCGGGCGCGGTGCCATCGATCAGGTGAATTAAAATGCCGGTGCGCTCAATATGGCGCAAGAACTCATGCCCCAACCCCTTGCCCTGGCTGGCGCCCTCAATCAAACCAGGCACGTCCGCCATCACAAAGGTAGTCTGGGCATCCAACGCCACTACTCCCAGGTTCGGCTGCAACGTGGTGAAGGGATAAGCCGCGATCTTCGGCTCCGCCGAGGTAGTCACCGAGAGCAAGGTGGATTTGCCGGCGTTCGGCTTGCCCACCAGACCAATATCGGCCAACAACTTGAGCTCCAACTTCACATACCGTTCCTCGCCAGGGTCGCCCTTCTCCGAGATGCGCGGGGTCTGGCGTGTGGAAGTGGCAAAGTGTATATTGCCCCGGCCGCCTTTGCCGCCACGGGCCACCACAAAGCGCCGCCCATGTTCCGTTAAGTCGGCCAGCAGCGCGCCGCTTTTTTCTTCCGTGACCAACGTGCCCTCCGGCACCTCAATCAACAGATCTTCCGCGCCAGCGCCATATTGTTGCTTGGAACGACCATGTTCGCCGCCATCCGCCACAAACTTATTGCGATGGCGTAGATGGAAGAGCGTGTTGCGATGCCGCGTCACTACCAGCACCACGTCTCCTCCACGACCGCCATCACCGCCTGACGGCCCGCCATAAGGTATATATTTCTCACGCCGAAAAGCGACGGCTCCATTGCCGCCACGTCCACCCTTAACATAGATTTTCACTTCATCATAATACATAGTAAGACCAGCTTACCGCAGGCGAACTGAAAGTCAACTGCGGATCTTGTGAATTAACGTGAAGAAGAAAGTGTTAGCGTAAAAATATGGCTCTCTGGTAATTCGCTGGAGACTGTAAGCAGATACCTTAGCGCAACAGATCAACCCAAAACAAAACCAGCGTGCGCATGGATGAGGAATAGCTCTATCCATACACACGCTGGCTCATTCTAAGTCGGGGCGCGCGGATTTGAACCGCGGACCTCACGGACCCGAACCGTGCGCGCTAGCCAAGCTGCGCTACGCCCCGAATAACATCTTGGATAATACCATAAATGACCTTTTTGACAAGCATTAGTCTCATTTTTTGACTTTAACTATACTGAGTCTCTGGGACTTTGCCTGGTTGGTTCACCGAGACGTAAATTTTTCACCGAGCATTGAGAAAAGATGTTCAATTCTTGTTTTTTCTCTGCGCCTCTGTGGAGAGCTATCTTTTCCCAGAGGAGTTAGGCTTGGCCTTGTGCCATTCACCGCTATAATTCTTATCACCAATCCCTGATCACCAACTCTTCTGCAAAGGAGTCAAAAAGATGCTAAATATACTCAAAAAGGTCTTCTGGAACGCCGCCGAACGCCGCCTCCGCGCTCTCTGGCGGCTTGTGCTCCAATCCATCGCGCTATTCTTCCTCATCACCGTCTTCTCGTTATTTGTTGCAGCTCTAGCGACGCTCACTCAGTTCCTCAGCGGCCACTCGGCGGATTTCGTCACTATGATGCAAAACTCGCTGGGCGGCCATCCTCTCTTTATCCTCCTGAACAGTGGCATTCAACTGTTGGCGGTTCTGGGAAGTATGGCTCTGGCCGCTTGGCTCCTTGACCGCCGCTCCATTGCCGCCTTTGGCTTGCACTTTAACCGCGACTGGTGGCTGGATTTGGGCTTCGGCTTGGGGCTGGGCGCGCTCTTGATGGCGGGCATCTTCCTCTTTGAGTTGAGCAGGGGCTGGCTCACCATCACCGCGACCTGGCACACTCGTCTCCCCGTCGCCTTTCCGGCGGCTTTGTTGCTTCAAATGGCCCTCTTTCTTATGGTGGGCATCTATGAAGAACTACTCATGCGCGGCTACTATCTGCGCAACCTGGCTGAGGGGCTGAACTTTCCGCGCTTAGGCGCGCGCGGCTCTCTGCTGCTCGCGGCGGTGCTCTCCTCTGCCGTCTTTGGAGTGGCGCATCTAGGCAATCCCCACGCCAACGCCGTCAGCACGCTCAGCATTGCTTTAGCCGGCATCTTCCTGGGATTGGGCTATCTGCTCACCGGCGAGCTCGCCATTCCCATTGGCCTGCACATCAGCTGGAACCTCTTCCAGGGCAACGTCTTCGGCTTCTCCGTGAGCGGCCTCGCTTCCTACACCTCTTGCTTCGCCATCGCGCAGGGCGGCCCCGCGCTCTGGACGGGCGGCGAGTTCGGCCCGGAAGCCGGGCTGGTGGGCATCATAGCCATCGTCTTAGGGAGCGCCCTCGTCGCTCTCTGGGTTAGGTGGCGTTATGGGAGGATTGCATTGCATAGCTCCCTGGCTCTTTATCAGCCCTTGGGCGAGTGAGCGAGAGAGCGAGGAAGCGAAAAGGCGAAAAAATGGGATGCAGATTCGCGCAGATAGAAGCAAAAAATCGGCGTCCATCTGCGTTTATCTGCGTCCTGCGTTTATCTGTGTCCTGAAGGAGCTACTCCCCAATCCTCTACCCGCCCGCCATCAGGTGGATGACGCGCACCTCGGCGCGGTCGGGGATGGGGGTGCGGGCGTAGCTATCGTGCGCGACCAGCACGCCGTTGATGGAGACGATGAGCTGGCGGTGGCTGTACTTCAGAGTGACGAGCAACTCACGGACGGTGAGTTGCTCGTGCCACGGTACTTTTTCGTGTTGGTTGACGGTGATCACGGCTGGCTAACTTAGGGCCTCGTGTACCACGGCTAGCAGTTCGGGGTAAGCGATGCCCAGCGACCGGAGTTTCTCCGGGGTGGGGACACCGTTGTTGGTCCAGCCACGGCGCTCGTAAACCGCGTCAATGAGGTGTTCGTATTGCTCTTCACGGTGCTGGCGTTGCGCAGCCATCTTCTCGGCCAAAGTCATGCTCTCCGGATCGCGGTCTAGCCATTCACGGAGCTGGTTGTCGTAGCGTTCCTGGCGGGAGAGGTATTCCTCCTCTGTAACCGGGCCCATGGAGCGGTAAGGGATCGCGTCGTGATCCCGCCGGCCATATCCCTGGCGGAGGTTGAAGACGCGCTGGAGGTTGTAGACGCGCTCGGATTGATCGATGATATCTTGCGTGGTGATCTCATGCCCGGTGACACCGATGTAGATTTGACGGTAGTTCTCGACGTGGTGCGGGATCTTCTGTGGTTCAGCAGTCAAGGCATTCTTGGGATCTACGACGTCGTTCCAGAGCAGCTTGCAGAAGCCGCAGAGACCGAACCAGGTGCGCCACATGGGGAAGTAGTGGAGCGCCTCGGCTTTGTCCTCGAAGGTCGGGATTTCGTGATTGACCATATCCATGAAGATAAGCCAGGCTTCGTCGTGTTGTGGGCCTTTATTGCTCAAGCCATAGCCGCCCTGTTGGGCGAGCGATTCCTTGGTCAGGTACTCGGAGTATTCCAGCCCTTTGGCCTCCATGCCGATATCCTGGACGAATCGTGGGTCGGCGCCGAAGTGCTCGACGAAGTAACTCTTCATCCGGCGAATGCCTTGCCCGAAGATTTTCCCGAAGCCCTCGCCGCGCCCCATCTGGTGCAGCACTTCCATAGCGGCCGCGGTATTCCCAAAGTGGAGGTCTAAGCCGCCGGTTTTCTCCCTGTCCAAGATGCCGGCCTCGTAACATTCCATCACAAAAGCCATCCCGGTGCCGAAGGAGATGGTATCCAGACCGTAGGTGTCGCAATAGAAGTTGGCTTCCAGCAGATACCACGGTTCGAAGATGCCGCAGTTGGAACCACACCCGGCGATGGTCTCGTATTCCGGCCCATCCACGATGACTTTTTGGCCTTTATACGGCCCGGTACGCACCTCGTAGCCGTCCACGGCGTGGGCGCAGGCCATGGTGCAGCCGAACCAGCAACCGTCGGGCAGTCCCTGCGTGTAGCGCTCCTCCCAGACCTCACGCTGGATCCGGTGGGCGTCCTCGTGGCGTCCAAACTTGTAGTTGTGGGTAGGGAGCAGGTCGTAATCGTTCATAATCTCGATCAGGTAGGAGGTGCCGCTCTTGCGCATCTTGTTCTGTTGGTCATCGAAGGTGAGTACCTCTTTCTGCATCGCTGCGCCGACGCGCGAGACGAGTTTCAAATCGGCCACGTGGTTGGAGTCGCCGCGCACGGGGAAACTTTTGATGACTAACGCCTTAATCTTCTTATCGCGCAAGACGGTGCCGATGCCACCGCGCCCGGCCTGCTTGTAGCGCAGGTCTTGGCGTTTGCGGTCGTAGAGGCTGAAGTTGAGGCAGCCCATTAAAGTGTGCTCGGCGCCTTCTCCGGCGGTGACGAAGGCGAGCACCTTTTTATCTTGCTCGGTTTCCGCGAAGTGGGCGTTGAGCCAATGTCCCAGCTCGTGGGTGTTGGAGGGCGTTCCCGCCGGCGCGGCCAGGAGTTGTACTTTGCCCGCCGGGGCGTCGATGTAAACGATAAGTTCTTCCGTCGCTTTGCCTTGCACCTCGATAGCGTCCCAGCCGGCAAATTTGAGATAGGGGCCATAGTGACCGCCGACGTTACTATCAATCACCACGTTGGTGAGCGGGGAGATGCTGGACGCGATGG
>DUEJ01000076.1 GCA_011192175.1 Thermoflexia bacterium | reverse complement strand
CACCACGCAAACCCCAAGGTTCCACACGCTGATTATGAGCGCTAGTCCCCCAAAACCTATCGCAATGAGCGATGCGATTGTCCAGGCAGCGGCTGCCAAAAGAGCAAATGTGCCAGCTATAGTGGCCTGATGCGGTATATGTGAGAGATCTACCGGTTTACTAATCCTTCCGATGAGTGACACTGAATTGGGGCTCTGAGCCTGTACGGATGTGCCAGGAACACCCACGCGATCTCCTGCATTCGTCAGAATACGTCTTCCACACCCCAAGCAGAAACGACTCCCAAAGGGATTTTCGTAACCGCAGTATGGACAGATTCCCACACGTGTTTCCGTCTCGTGCATGATTTGCGATTCCTTCCTCAGCAATGCTTCCTGCCTATCAGTGCTCTAACACCGGGTTATGCAAGAGTTGCTCAAACTGCTGACACATCTTGAATGCCTGCTTGCCAAAACCCTGAAGCGCAAACGTCGTATTCACACCGTCGACAGCAACCACCAGTTGCGCTCCCTTTCGGGTGACCACTTGGACCATTTCCACGGGCGCAAAGATCGATTCAGGGTTTGCCAGAGCCTTTTCGACCCCTTTGGCATTCAATCTGGTATGCGACGACAGGTCTCTAATCAAGTCAACCGACGACTCGCTCGGCAACCTGTTTGCTACAGCATCTACAGCCCACACAGCGATTGGCGCAACGGATTCGACCATTATTTTGCGGACTGCCAAAAAAACCAGGTACTTTGGCCACAAGAGCAACTCACCCCTTACCCCCTTGAATCCTGGTATTCCGGGGACTTTGCCTTTGGGATGCCACATTACACTGTCCTTGCTATATGCTAATGGCACTATGTGATCTCCCATCAGTCCCGCGTAATATTGCAGGAATCCCTTGACTTCGTTAGCCACTCCTTTGTTGTGGGCAATAGTTGATTCAGGCTTGGAGTCGTTTTCCGGTTGTGGATGCACTCTCTGATATGGGACAGCCTGGGGACGAGGCGCCTCCCTACTCTGCCCGCACCCGCTGCAAAACGTGGCCCCGGCGCGATTCATCGCCCCACAATGGGGGCAGGGAGTCACCGGCGGCAAGGCGGTAGGCGATGGCTTTGTCTGCTCCAGGCTCTGCCCGCACTTTTTACAAAACAAGGATCCAATACGATTCGGTGTCCCGCAATGCGGGCAGCGGACGGTTGACGGCGAAGTGGCAGGCCGGGTCGTCGCTGGTGCCGCGCCTATGCGGGCCTGGAGTTGCGCCAATCCATTGCGGGCGGCAGTGTTGTTGGGGTTGATCATCAGCACGTTCTCCAGGCATTTGACGCGCTGCTCCTCCGAGTCCACCACGCTGCTCAACCAGAGCCAGGCCAACTCGTTGCGCTGGTTCTGATGCAGAACCTGGGCCAGCAGCCGCCACGCTTCTGCTTTGCGTCCCGCTCTGGCGGCGGCGATGGCCTGTTGCAGTAACGATTGCTCACTCATAAACTCCCTCCCCTGGTTATGACTGCCCCTCCGACGAGGGTGGTAGTGGAGCGCCACAATGGATACAAAAGCGCATTTCGACGGGAATCGCTTGTCCACAGTTGGGACAGACCCGACTCCCCATCCCTGGCTGCCCGGCCGACAGCGGCTCTTCCTCGGGAAACGTCTCGGCCTTGATCTGCGCCAGTTCAGTCTCCTTCTCCGCGATATGCGCCTCCAGCGCCTCAATGGCCTGGCCGATGGCCTTTAACTCCTCTTCGACCAGCGCGCCCTGGCGGTACAGGCGCAGCGCCGTCTCGCCCAGATGCGTCACTTTTCCCCTTATCTGCGTCCGCAAGCTGCCGATGGTGTTTTGTACCTTTAGAGTGCGCTGTAGCTTGTCGGCCTCAAAGCTGGCTCGTTTTGCGCCTCGTTGTAGGAAACTCTGTACGGTCATTTCTGCCTCCTACTGAAATTGAATCTTGTCCGGCACAGATCAAAGTGCTCTACCCGCTCTGCTCCAACTCTTGCCCGCACTCTTTGCAAAACCTGGCCCCGGCGCGGTTTGCCATTCCACAACGAGGACAGTGGATGAACGACGGCGGGGCAGTGGATGGGGGGGCTACCGGGGGCGCGTCCACGCGAGCCTGGAATTGGGCCAACACCTTGCGGGCGGCGGCGTTGTTGGGGTTGATAGCCAGCACCCGTTGCAGGCACTCGACGCGCTGCGCGTCCGTCTCGACGACGGTAGCCATCCAGGTCCAGGCTTGCTCCTGGCCTGGGTTGGCCTGTAGTATCTGCTCCAGCATCTGCCGCGCCTCGGTTTTGCGGCCGGCGCGCGCGGCGGCGAGGGCCTGTTGCAGTAGTTCACGCTCTTGCGCAGGCGCAATCTGAGCGGGTTCTGGCTCCGGTGTCACAGGCTCTACCGCCGGTGGCGCCGGTTCTGTCGCTGCCAACGACGCTCCGCACCAACCACAGAATGTGCCGCCGGGAGGCAAATCCCGGCCACAACTGGGACAGACGTAGGGCGTGATTGTCGGGCTTGGAAGCGGGCTGGTAGACTGTGCGGGCGCTGTCCCCGGTGGTGGGCTGGCCCGCTTGGGAACAGAAAGCCGCGTCCCACACCAGCCACAAAACTCCCCAATGGGGGTCTTTTTGCCACAGGCAGGACATAGGACGCTGGAAGCGGATGCCAATGGCCTGGGTGTGGCGAGACGCTGCCCTTTTTCTCGCCCGACAAAAAAGCTGAGAAACACGATGCCGGACAGCATGATCGCCAGCGTTGTCCCGAGCCAAAACCACGTTCCAGACTCGTAATTCAGATAGTAATTGATCGGCGACTGCGAATCTCCGGCCTGGATGAGATTGCCAATGAACACAATCAAGGCGATCAGACCAGCCCACAGCGAGGCCAAAACGTGCAGAGCTTTGGCAACCGGCGCCTTGTCCTGCTTGCCTGAGGAGGCGGGCGACCTGCCGGGCGGTCCGGTAGCCATGACTGTGACGAAACCGCCCAAACCGGCCAAGCTGTAGCCCACCAGGCTGGCCCACGCGCCCCAGCGCAGTTCGACATAGTTCTGTGCCCGTGGCGTATAAAGGACGGTCAGGATCGCATCCAGCGCGGGAAGGGCGGCGATGATGGCCAGGACCATTTTGAGCCGCCCCAGTTGTCTACGCAGCGACTGCTGTTTGGTCCGCACAAAGAGCAAGATCAGCAAGCCAACGATGCCCGGCGCAGCGATGAGCAACGTCAGCAAAAAGCCGCCCAGAGCGTCCTCTTGCGCCACCTCAAGTGCGGTGTACTCTGCCGACGAGTAACATCCTCTCACGAACAGCCACGGCGACAGAAAGGCCGCTGTGCCGATAACTGTGCCCACCCGTGTTAGCAGCTTGCCCAGGTCAAAGCCGCTGGATGATTGTACTGGTGTTTTTGTAGATGCCATTGGACAGCCAATCCTTCACGTTGACCAGTTGCAGATCGCCGTCAAGTGTAGAAACAAAGAGCGCGCTGCCTGAACCAACGCATCCCTGTCTCAACTAACAGGGTTTCTTGTCAGGAGCGTGCCGCATGGTTGATAGTTCAATAGCATTGAAATCACTCGATGTTGAAGATAGCCGCCTTTAATTGTGCCACAGTTGCCCAAAAGTTCACGCGAGATCAGTATTCTCTCAGTAGTGAGCAACGTCAGCCGCTACTACCTGCGTGTCGCTTAACGGCGCTTATCCAACGATCTCACCGATCAAATGGTGGTTCTGGTGTGGGTGTCTGCTCTGGCATAAAAGTCGCACGCCTCAATATCACGGGAAGGAAAATCTGAGACCCTTTGACACAAGTGTATGTGTCCCCATCATCGTTCGGCCAACCCTCGACGTTACCTGCCAGGTCATAAGCTCGACAGCGGAAGTAGTAGGTATGCCCGGCTTGCCCGGTAAATGTTGTCGAGGTTTTGGTTGTACCCACCAACCAATACTGCCACGTACCATCTGACCCATCCCGAACCTGCACGTCGTAGGCAGTGACGCCCGATCCGCCATCACTACCTGACCAGGTTAGAGCGAACGTGGGATCAGTTGTCGTACCCGGTAGAGTAGCCACAGTAGAAGCCGGGGCAACGGTGTCCACGATGAATTCATAGTAGGGCGCATCCCCTTGCGTGTTTGTGTTGGTTGGATTGACCAGGCCGGTGTTGTCCCTGGATGTAATTGCCACGAAGTGGGAGACATCGGCCAGTGGCGCTGAATCAGGCACGGCCCAACTGGTGACATTGTCAATGGCCCAATCGTTACCATAGCCTCCATCAGGCGTCCAGTCATCGAGGGCGATATAATAGCCGGCAATACCTCGCGCATCGCTGGCAGAGTCCCAGGCAAAAGCTGGCGTGTTATCCGACGTATAAGGGCCTGTCCAGCCATTGGGGCGCAGGCTGCTGGCCTGGCTGGGCGGGGTCGTATCAACGACGTGAACCTGACGCTGGTAGTGGCTCCAACTCGATGATACTGTGCTGTAGACGTAAACGTAAAGGGTGTGGTTGCCCAAACTGGCCGTGTTCGAGTTCCACGAGAAATTGTAGCCGGAGTAACGAAACTGACTGCCATATACAGCGGCGACGTCCGAGCGGTCTCCACCGTAACTTGCCACGCCCAACCCAACACCGCCGCCGCCTGCTGTTCCATCCCGATAAACGTGAACTTGACTGACACCCGTTCCTGACGAACTGGCACGGTCAATCGCCCACCCTCCGACAGTGACAACGCCTTCCACGTCAGCCCCTCCGGCTGGACTATCAATAGCCATAGTCACTTGCGAGGGGGGATCGGTTTGCTCCCAGCTAATGTCAAAATAGGCGAGTCCTCCATCCTCAAAGTACTCGATCTTGATAGTGTGATTGCCACTGGAGAGTTGTATGTCGCCGGTGTGGGTCTGGCCGCCCCCACTGACCCAACTGTTGATAATCCGGGTGCCATCCACCCACACGCGCACGCCATCGTCGCTAAAGGTGGAGAAATGATAATAACCCTCGGCAAAGTTCAGCGTGCGGGTCCAGCGCACGGAAAATTCATCGGCAAAGACGCCAATCTTGCCATCATCGGGAGCGCTCCACTGCCAGTCGTGGTTGGGCGAGGATTCGTTGCGCACCATCGTTGGGTAGCCAACCAGGTTCATGTTGTTGTAATACTCGGCCTTCCACTGCGAGAAGGAAGTCGGCCAGGTATGCCAAACGGCTCCCCCTTCCCAGGTGACGTAACCGTGGGCAAAGTTGCTTTGAGGAAGTCCCTGCTGATTGGTGAACTCGTCACTGGTGGGCGGCCCATAGTTGATAGAATTCCCCGGCTCAAAGTATTTCCCTAGAATACCACCGTGGACAACATAAGCCGGTATTGTGCCAACGGGATCGTCGTTGGTTTCATCTTGGACAATAACCACATCGCCGAAAGTAGACGAGCCTGTGAAATCTTGAAT
>DUEJ01000075.1 GCA_011192175.1 Thermoflexia bacterium | reverse complement strand
TGGGCGCAACCATATTTGTTGCTCTCTGCCAGCGGAGAGCTCTTAGCGGGGAGCGCTACGGAAAAATTGAGTTCTGTGGATTCCCTAGACCCCGTTTTCTCGTTGCCCATTAGCGTGGAAGGAGAGGTAGTAGGGCAGCTTTTGATGGGTGAAATGCTGCGCCGCCGTTTCTTTGGGACCTCCCGGGAGGCAGGTCGGAAAGGCCCTAGCTGGAGCGAGATTATGAGGCAGATGTGGTGGACCAGTCTCTACGTGGCCGTGATGGCGTTGGGGTTGGGGCTAGTGTTCTCCCGGGGCTTGAGCCATCCGTTAGCGGAGCTGACCGCGGCCACGCGCGCAGTCACGACTGGCGACTTGAGCGTGCGAGTTTCGACGCGCCATCCTGGCGAGGCGCGAGAGTTGGCGGAAGCGTTCAACGCGATGGCCGGGGAGTTGGCGCGCGCTGATGAGTTGCGCCGCAATATGACGGCCGATGTAGCGCACGAGCTCCGCACCCCGCTCAGCATCATTCGAGGGAAGATGGAGGGGATCATTGATGGCGTTTATCCGCCTACCAAGGAACATTTAGAGCCGGTGGTGGAGGAAGTAGCGTTGCTCGCCCAGCTGGTTGAGGATTTGCGCTTGTTGGCCCAGGCCGAGGCGGGGCAGTTGCGCCTCACACGCCGGCCGCTGGACGTGGGCGATCTGCTCCGGGACGCCCACGTAAACTTCACCCCACAGGCTGGGGATCGCAGAGTGATGTTGGCGCTGGATCTGCCCGCTGAGTTGCCACCGGTGCAGGCGGATGGACGCCGTATCTCGCAAGTGTTGGGCAATCTGATGACTAACGCTTTCCACCATACGCCAGAGGGTGGCAGCGTGACCCTCTCTGCGCGCGCACAGGACGGGTACATCGTTGTCTCGGTGCGCGATACCGGCGTGGGGCTGAGTGCGGAAGAGCTGCCTTATGTCTTCGAACGCTTCTGGCGCGGGAATAAATCGCGGGCGCGGGCCCGGGCTACTAGCGGCAGCGGCTTGGGATTGGCCATCGCCAAACAGATCGTGGAGCTGCATGGCGGCACGATCACGGTCACGAGCGAGCCGGGGCGGGGCGCGGAATTTACTTTCACGTTGCCGTGTTTGTAGAACGCTGCGAGCAGCGACTTGTCGTTTAGGCGGCGAGAACCTAAAGACGCTAACAAAAAGAGAGAAATTTCGCATTTTGAAGGAATTGAAGTACAATCATTAGAATACTTTATTGTTCTTCTATTAGATAAGGAGTATACAACTATGAACAAGATCCTATTCCGAAATTGTCGTTATCTGATTTCTCACCCTACTCCCTTTGGCGGCATTATTGAAAATGGCGGTCTCTACATTGAAGGGACACAGATCAAGGCGCTGGGTCCCTCGGCCGAGATTGAAGCCCAATACGGCAACCAACCCGATGTTGATATTGTTGATGCCAGCAAAAAGATCGTGATGCCCGGTCTGGTAGACGCTCACAATCACGTGGGCGAGGCTCAGATGTTCCTTATCTTCGGCTGGCTGGAAAGTCCGCTGACCGGTATCGCTGATACCGCCCGCCGCGTGTTGTGGCCAGCCTACAATTGGTTCACCGAGGAGAGCGTCTACGATCTCACCTTGCTGGGCATGGCTAACCTGCTCAAGCACGGGACCACCACCGTGGCTAACGCTTTCACTTTTCCGGATGCCGTCTACCGGGCCTCAGTGGTGTCAGGGATGCGCACAGCTATCCATGTGCAAACCATCACCAGCGTCAAGCTGGCAGATGCTCGCCACGGCGTTGCGGTTCCCTATCTCACCGAAGATGAGTATATGGCATTGACGGAAGAGGCCATCCAAAACTATCACAATACAGAGGACGGGCGCATTCGGGTGGGCGTGCATCCCAGCGCCACCTACAACTGCACCCAATCAATGCTCACCAAGGGGATGGCACTGGCTGAAAAATACGACGTGCAGTTCTGCACTCACGTTGCAGAATCACCGGATGAAAAGAGTCGCGCTGATGCCACGTGGGCTGCGGAAGGTGGTCAGATCCAACATCTGCGGGATCTTGGTTTGATGACGCCGCGCACGCTCTTCTACCATGGCGCCGTCCTCAACGAGCAAGAGATTGAGATGGTTGCCGAGACTGGCACGGCGATCGCCCATAACCCACCCACCAACTCCATCCTGGGCAACTGCGCCTATTTGCCTTACATGCTCCAACAGAATGTCAAAGTGGGCTTGGGCACGGATGCCCCCACTCACAATCTCTTCAACGTGATGCTCTCCGTCTCGCAACAACACGCCATTATGCCCCGCGAACTGCGTGGCCTGATGCCCTGGACGCCTTTTGAGCTGGCAACGGTGGGGAGCGCCCGCGCCTTGCGTTGGGAAGAGCAGATCGGCACCCTTGAGCCTGGCAAACGCGCTGATGTGGTGACCATTGATTTGACCCGGAACACCAGCCTCTTCCCGCTAAATCCCGGGGTGCTACACCTTTTCCTGGCCTTCAATGGCCCTGGCACCCAAGTCAGCGATGCGCTCGTCGATGGACGTTTCCTGCGCCGGGATGGCGAGTTCACCATCTTTGATGAGGAGGAAATTATCAACCGGGCGCAGTACTGGTGTGACAAGTTCACGGCTGATTATATGCAGGCCAAAGCCGAGGGTGATCCTATGTTCGAGCGCGTCCACGAAGAATATCAGCATTTCTAAATTTAAGCCCGCAGATTGTACCGCGGGTGCAGAGCAAATTGCTCTTAGACTGAGCATTGCAGGAGAACAGCGAGCTTGAGTAGGGCGCAATTTCATTGCGCTTTTACGCTTTGATGAGTAAGAGTTTCACAAATCAGTATCGTCGTCGCGGGGAGGAGGTTTGCGCGGCAGCGAAAGTCTAACCAGGAACAAGGAAAGGTTAGCTGCCAATCCTAGTCCCCGACCAGATTATCGCGTGCCACACCAACTGCTCCTCGCGTTTTTATTGATCGCCGCTGAAGGATGAGAACATTTGCTAGCATGATTAGAGCTAGTAAACCCACGTTGAATCAGACTAGGAAAAACGAATGACCGAACGCGAACAACTGGAACAAGCTATGTTGAGCATTGCGACGCAGCGGGCCGCCCTAGGCGATGTGGTGGTGGACGCTGCTCTGGCGTCCATGCGCGAGAAACTGGCGGCGCTAACAACAGCGGCCCGCTCCACGGCCCCAGAGCGCAAGCAAGTTACCGTTCTCTTTGCCGATGTCTCCGGCTTCACAGCCATGTCTGAGTCTCTGGATGCCGAGGAAGTGAGCGACGTGATGCGCGCGTTCTGGAAACGTATTGACGCGGTGCTCCTGGCGTACGGCGGCGTGATTGATAAACACATCGGCGATGGGGTGATGTCGTTGTGGGGAGTGAACCAAGTTCGGGAGAATGACCCGGAACGCGCCATTTATGCCGCGCTGGATATGCAAACAGAAGTAGCCGCGTTTCGTGGAGAGCACGACGTACAGTTGGCGCTGCGGGTGGGACTCAATACCGGGCCGGTATTGCTGGGGGAGATAATACCGGGTGAATTCACCGCGCTGGGTAGCACCGTGAATTTAGCAGCACGCATGGAACATGCTGCGCCGGTTGGTGGTATTCTCATCTCCTACGATACCTACCGCCACGTGCGCGGCGTCTTTAACGTATTACCGCAGGAACCGCTGATGGTAAAAGGGAAATCCCAGCCGGTACAGACCTACGTGGTGCAGCGGGCCAGACCGCGCGCTTTCCGCATGACGACGCGGGGAATTGAGGGCATCGAGACGCAGATGGTGGAACGCGATGTGGAATTGCTGATCCTGCAGAATGCCTTCCACGCCGCCATGGCAGACGCCACCACTCACATCGTGACCGTCGTGGGTGAGGCGGGAGTAGGCAAGTCGCGGCTACTACACGAGTTTGATAACTGGCTCAAGTCATTGTCCTTCTGCGAAGAATGCGAACCCAACTCGTTCGTCCGGTTGAAAGGCCACACGGCGCCCGAGATGCAACATATCCCGTATAGTATTATCCGGGATATGTTCGCCCTTAGACTAGGAATCCGCGAGAGTGACAGCGCTGCGATCACACTGGAGAAATTCCGTACCAGAACGGCGGAGGTGCTTGAACCGGACAAAGCCGACCTGATCGGACACCTCATCGGTTTTGACTTTTCGGCTAGCCGGGCGGTAAGCAACTTACTGGGCAGCGGCTCGTTCACCCAACTGGCTATCGCCAACCTAACCACCTATCTACGCGCCATCACCGCAACGCCCACCATTATCTTTTTCGAAGATATCCATTGGGCGGATAACAGCTCGCTCAATTTGATAGCGCACATCGTGACAGCGATTCCAGATGCACGCTTGCTGATAGTCTGTCTGGCGCGTCCTCCATTCTTCAAACGCCGCCCGCACTGGGGGGCGGCGTCGGACAACTATACTCGACTGGACCTGAAACCGCTCTCCCGACGGGCCAGCCGGGTGTTGGTGAGCGAGATATTGCAAAAGATCCCCCAACTGCCCGACGCCCTGCGCGACCTAATCGTGGAGGGGGCAGCAGGAAATCCTTTCTACGTTGAGGAATTGATCAAGATGTTGATTGAGGACGGCGTTATCTTGCGTGGCGAGGCGCGGTGGCGCGTTGAGTTGGAACGGTTGGCAGAAGTGCGCGTGCCGCCCACCTTGACCGGCATACTGCAAGCGCGTCTGGACAGCCTGCCGGCAGACGAGAAACGAGTCCTGCAACAAGCTTCGGTGGTCGGATGGCGGTTCTGGGATGCAGCAGTGACCAAGCTGGCCAGTAATGAGACTGAAGCAGCCCCAGTTGACGCTCTGCTAGCTGTTGCAAAGAGCCGGGAGTTGATCTTTCAGCGAGAGTACTCGGCCTTTGCCGGAACAAACGAGTATATCTTCAAGCACGCTATCTTGCGCGATGTGATTTACGAGACGGTGCTGCTCAAACGGCGACGAGTGTACCATACACAGGTGGCGCAGTGGTTAGAAGCCCACGCCGGGAAACGCATCGGCGAGTACTTGAGCCTGATTGCCGGGCATTACGAACTGGCAGGTGAGAAGCGGAGAGCGGTGGAGTACCTGCGCCGTTCAGGCGAGAAATCCCGCCAGACCAGCGCCTATCATGACGCGATATCCGCCTTCGAGCGGGCGCTGACGTTGTTACCCAAAGATGATCTGTCTGACCGTGTCCCCCTGCTGATCGGATTGGGGTACGCCTACCGGCAAGTCAGTGACTCCCCTCTGGCGGTGCAGCGTTTTGAGGAGGGGCTGGCGCTAGCTCGCGCCCCGTCCATAAGCAATCCCCAGATGGAGGTTGCGGCGCTCAATGGGTTGGGTTGGACTGCTATGGGACAAGGAGCGTATACTGAGGCTAGGCAGCTCCTGGAGCAGTCCCTGGTACTGGCCCGCGAGATCAATGACCGGCAGGGCGCCGCGATTGCTCTGTACAACCTGGGCGATGTGGCCTACCGGCAAGGAGATGGAGCGACTGCGGAAAGATGCGCAGAGAAAAGTCTGACGATTTGCCGGGAACTTGCAGATCAGCAAGGGATGGCCTTCGCCTTCAGAGTGCTGGGCTTTGCGGCCCATTTACGGGGAGAATATGCGGAAACAACGCATTATCATAGGGAAAGCCAACAGATTTACAGAGAAATCGGCGACCGGTGGGGCGTGGCTACCTGTTTCATCAATCTGGGTGAGGCGGCCAGGAAGCAACATCTGTACGAGGAGGCAGCACAATACTATGAGGAGAGCTTGCCCCTCTTCCAGGAAATCGACAACCGCATAGGGGTGGCGATCGCTCTTCTTAACCTGGGGCATGTCCATGCCGGACTGGACCAAAACGATATTTCCTGGCAATACCTGTGCAGAGCATTGCAAGAGTCCTCACCCATCGGGGCTGCTCAAATCACGTTGGAGACGTTGGTCGGGGTATCACTGTTGCAGATAAAGGCCGGGCGGTACGAACCGGCTGCGGAACTTTTGGGGCTGGTGAAGCGTCACCCGGCGTTTAACGCAGAGATTGGAGGGTTCATCGCGCCCCTCCTCACCACACTGCGCGGGGCGCTCTCCGCCAGCAAGCTAGCGGCGGCGCTAGCGCGAGGAGAGACGTTGGAATTAGCGGCAGTCGTAGCGGAGATATTGGGGCAGGCAGCGGATAGCTGAATACGAGCAACATGGCTGGGTGGGTAAGGGTGCTCCAAGTAATGAGATAACCATTGTGCAAACGCAATTGGAGGAGAAAAATGTCCAAGATCGATTTTAAAGAGAAACTCAAACGACAACCGGTTTGCAAAGTATGCTGCTCTAACTTGGAGATGGGTTAGTGTCTTTAGGTTTTCGCCACCCAAATGACGAGTCGCGGCACGGAGCTGTGGCGAAATTCTCGTGACACTAACGAGATAGAATAAATAGCTCACTGAAGGGGGCGGCTTCACTGGCTACCCATTCGTATCAGAAAGGAAAAAACTAATATGAAAGCTGCAATCTTGGCCTTGCTAAAACGACATGCGTTCATCGTTTTTGTCACATTAACAGTCTTGATCAGTTGGTTCCCTTGGTATACTAGGGGCGTCGGGTTTCTCGTCTTTGGCCCCTCCATCGCGGGGCTCGTCATGATTGCCTTGACGAGTGGAAAGAAAGGGCTGCGCGATTTGGGGCAACGTGCCCTGCGCTGGCGCGTGGGTTTTCTCTGGTGGGCAGTCGCCCTGTTTTTCACCGGCCTGACACTGCTTCTTTCCATCGCCATCAACACCATTTGGGGAGGCACGTTGCCGAGTTTCACATTTTTCAGGCAAGAATGGTATCTGATACCGGTATTCTTTCTCCTCACCATAATTGGCGGCCCACTGGGAGAAGAGTTTGGCTGGCGCGGCTTTGCGCTACCTCACCTGCAGCGCCAGTGGGGAGCGATGGCTGCCAGCATCGTCATCGGCATTGTGTGGGCATTATGGCATCTTCCCCTCTTTTTTCAATCAGACAGCATCCATTATCAAATAGGCTTGTCGTTGTTACCTATCTACGTGGTCGGAGAGATCGTTCTGGCTATCATCATCACCTGGGTATACAACCAGACGGGGAGCAGCCTGCTAGTTGGCGGAATCATTTTGCACAACGCCGACAATTTCTGGGCCACCACGCTGCTCACCACCGATACCCTGACTTCTGCCTTTCAAGGCGGCGCCCAATCTCAACTTGATATGCAACTTTACATTGTGTCTACTGCCGTTGGTGCATTGGTGGCGCTCACGCTCGCGATTGCAACCAAGTGGCAACTCGGTCTTTCAGCGGCTAGACCCAAATCGCTTCAGCAGAGCGGTGAATAAATTAAGGCGCAAGCCACACCGGTCTGGGTCTGGCGACCAGAGCGGTGCTGGCGGGCGACGTGGAACGGCTTAGAGTACCCGCTCATCTCCCCGCTCCAACACGCTTCCACTCTCTCTTACGATGGCATCTCTCTCAGCAATTTTAGAGGGACTCCAAACTGCTCCGCCTACATCTGCTCCCCTTACTAGAATCCGGTTAAGGATCGCCCCAGTGTGAAAATCAGCCTACGCCGGCCCAAGCTATTGCCCTCTAGTCGCAGTGTATGGGAGAAAGTCCCCCACCCCGGGGGCAATGAGCCTTAAAATGAGGTAGCGTCAGTTTCGCCAGACTGTCTTTTTAGGAGTTTCGCTCGCTAGGCAGCTAAACCGCGAATGGACGCCAATTGACGCTAATTTTAGTAGTTTTTGGCGTTCATTCGCGTGCATTAGCGGTTAAAAAGTGTTGTTAGCGAAAGTCCTACTTTTAATACATTACGGCAAAAGTGACACCAGCGTTATTTATTACCCAGAGAAACACGGAGAAAAAAACGAAAGCTGCATCTATCCACTCTATAAACAGGAGGTACAAAATGCAGACAAAAAGATTGCCCGTTACCCTTTTTCTGGTTATCACCCTCATAACGCTGACCGGGGCGCACGCTTCGGCTGGAAGAGCCGGGAACACAGTTCCCCCGACCCTTGATCAAGTTGGGAATCTCTTCCCTGACGCGCATTATAGATATAGCGTCATTATATCGCCCGTAGACTACGGCGAAGAGCCGCCGTCCTGCCTAGATGGACCGGCGCGAGACAGTCAGCTTGGTATTGAAGCCGGCGAGCACTACTCCTGCACCGCGTTGAGCGGTGTGAGCATGGATGGCCCGATGACGGGCGTCCTCGGCGGTCTCCACACCTTTATCGCTGCCGTTGCCCCGCCGACGGCCACCTTGCCGGTCACTTACACCTGGCAGGCCACAGGTCAGACCGGCGTGGCGACAACCACACACGAACTAAGTCACATTGTCTCTTTCGCCTGGTTCGCTGGCGTGACCGGCACAAAGACCATCACCGTCACCGCCGCCAACTGCGGGAGCGTCGTTTCTCGGACCCACACGATCACGCTGGAGATGGCAAAAATTTACCTACCGCTGGTGACGCGCAACTGGCCGCCCCTGACGTGGCACTCGGAATGCGTGGATTGCCCTCCCATTATCGAGGAAATCACCCAGGGCAGCATCACGCTGGACAGCGCCGGCCATCCTCACGTGGCTTATGGCGGGGTCAAGCTCTACCATGCCTGGCACGACGGCGCAACGTGGCAAATTGAAGTGGCCGATGAGTCCCCCCGGGTGGGCAAGTGGGCCTCGATTGCCTTGGACAGCCACGAGTACCCCCACATCAGTTACTACGATTCTGACAACGGGGACCTGAAATACGCTCACTGGAACGGCTCTGGCTGGATTTCAGAAACGGTAGACTATGATGGAGGATGGAACAGCTATATCGCCATAGATAGTCACGACCGCCCTCACATCGCCTATCAAGACGCCCAGGGGCTCAGCGGTACGGCCCTCAAGTACGCTTACTGGGATGGCTCCGTCTGGCAGATTGATACCATCGAAAATCTCATCTCCCCCAGCAGTTCCCGTGACACGACTCTGGGACTGGACGACGATGACCAGCCCCACATCAGCTACAGCGTCTCCAATTCCGGCGACGCCCCGGACTATCTCTACCACGCTCACCTGGATGGGGGCGATTGGCTAACCCAGACCGTAGCGACAGCCGGGTACATCGGCGACAACGCTTTGGCCTTGAGCAGCGCTGGCGATCCGCGCATCATTTATGATGCCATTGATGGCAACGATGAGCGGCTCGGTTATGCCTGGTGGGATGGCATCCAATGGCAAAACGAAACGCTGGCTACTTCTGACAATAGCATCGCGGCCCTTTCGCTGGCGCTGGATGGCAGCGACGTTCCCCACGCGAGTTATTATTTGAACGCGGATGAGAGTATGCACTATGCTCACTGGGATGGAACCTGGCAGTTCGAGACCGTGGAAAGCGGGCTGAGCCTAGAAGGGGAAATATCATCCCTGTCCCTGGATGGCCCTGGACAACCGCATCTCCTCTACCTCCTCGAAAACGCCACCCTCAGATACGCCCACCAGGTGGGCGCCGCATGGCAGACGGAAAACGTTGTCCAGGGCGGAGACCCCGGCCGCTACAGTTCTACGGTTCTAGACCAGGCGGAGCGACCCCACGTCATCTACACTGACCAGGACCGTATGCAACTCCGGTACGCTGCCTGGGATGACGCCGCCTGGCAGACTCAAGCCGTGGACCAGGGAGACTGGGATTATGCTTTCTACTACGCTGGGCTGGCCCTGGACGGGGCCGGCCATCCCCACATTGCCTACAACAAGAACAGTGTGTTCTGGGGCAACGAACTGCGCTATGCGCGCTGGGATGGCGCGACCTGGCAGATACAGACGGTGCTGAGCAAGAACGTTGGATCTGCCTCGAAAGCAGCGACGCTGGTACTGGACAGCGCCGGAAGGCCACACATCGTCCACGGCGTCTGGAACGGCATCGCTCATACCTACTGGGATGGGGCGGCCTGGCAATCCGCGACGGTGGATGCCCAGGCCGAGTCCAGCTCCAGCAGGCTCTCGTTGACGATAGACGGCGCTGGCAAGCTCCATCTGGCTTACTGGGATGTGACCAACGAGGCGCTCAAGTATGCCTACAAGGATGGCGCGGGCTGGCACGTCCAGACGGTGGACATTGAGGGCCGTAGCCCTTCAATAGCCCTGGATAGCGCCAGCCGGCCCCACATCAGCTACTGCAGGATACCGGGCAGTTATTGTGAAGAGCTCCGTTACGCGCGCTGGGACGGAACGCAGTGGCTCACCTCGACGCTGGAGGGCGGGGGGCGAACCGGCTTTTACACCTCGCTGGTGTTGGATAGCGCCGACCATCCGCATATCAGTTACCTTAACGCTGACGAGGGCTATGTTTTGAAGTATGCCCGGTGGGACGGCGCAGCCTGGCAGCTCGAGACAGTAGATAGCAACGCAGGAAGCGGTTACTACACCTCGCTGGTTCTGGATAGCGCTGGCCGGCCGCGCATCAGCCACTATGACTTTCACGCGAAGGAATTGCGTTACGTCTGGTGGGGAACGGAACCCAGATAACCAGGAGGTGAAAAAATAGGGTCTTGGGGAATTCGATTAGTGTTTTCCGGTTTTCGCCAGTTGCAGTAGGCTACTGGAGGCTAAAGCCGCCGGTCCCCTTACGGGGATCGAGACTAGCGGGCACTGAGCAATGGCAAAATTCTCGTGACATTAACAATTCTCTAGTCAATGAACTATGAACAGGAGGTATAAAATGCAGACAAAAAGATTACCCGTCATCCTTTTCCTGGTTCTCATCCTCGTGACACTGACCGGGGCACTCGCCTCGGCCAGAACGGTTAGAAACGCCCCGCTTCCCCCCGGCGAAATCCGTATCAAGTCCCTCTCGCTGGATGACGCTGGGAGCGCAGGCTACTCTCCCCTTAAGCAGGTCGGTTTCTTCCCTGGCGCTCGTTATAGCTATGGCATCGTGATGTCGCCTATATCTTACCAGGAAGAAGCTGTTCCCTTTTACATTGATGTGGCGTACCCGCACCCCTACACAGAACTCTACCGAATATATGGCCCGTTCGGTCAATACATAGCCGCCTGCGTCCACCAGGGACACAAAGTCCACTGTACGGGTACCATCCCGGCCGGCCCCCCCGGGACGACGGTTGATCCCAGTTCCTTCGATTTCCACTTCACCCTTGAAGGCACGTGCAGTCTCTACACGGACCCCCAGACAACCATTCCTATCATCCCCTCGTCCGACCTTGCCCCGGGGCAAACTACCGACGAAACCGTTGAACCCATCCTGGACCTGACCGTACTGGCCGACTCGCCCACCGACGACGCCAAGGACGTGTTCATCGAATCCAGCCACCAGGGGCCGCTGATCAAATGGCACGATCAAACCTCCGGCTATGTCTGCGGCGATGGCAGCGATCCCTACACTCAGGATATCGCCTACGCCGTCTATCTTCAGAAACAGGGCAAAGCGGCGCAGCGAATAGGCGATGAGCAAGGCGAGTGCTCCCGCCAAATCCAACTAAGCGAGACCGACCTCTCCTGCCTGGACGACGGCGACCCTGCGCCCTGGACGTGGACCGTCGCCGCTGTGGACATCAAATACTCCCCCTGTGTTGACCCCCTGCTCAAAAAAGATAATGCTCTCCAGTTCACCACCGCCTCCTGCCGGCCCGAGATCAGCCCGATAGAACCCAAATATGGAGCACAGTACTTTTTGAACAATATCAAGGTGGATAACCACTACCGCGTTGAGGTGGACTGGAACGGCGAAGCCTACCAGACCCCGGTCGAAAACTCGCCTTATGGCCAGGTCCATTTTGAGATCAACGGGACTGAAACGCCGGCCGAAGGCATTGATGGCCAGGAGTGGGGGGCGGAGCACAATCTCAATATGGGCGCGGATTTCGGGGCTAGCTGGTCGGGTGGGGGCAACGTCTTCAATATC
>DUEJ01000074.1 GCA_011192175.1 Thermoflexia bacterium | reverse complement strand
TCAATATTTCGGGGGCTTGTAGCGGGCTTGTAGCGCGGAATGGTATTCCGCCCGCCGGATTGACAATCCGGGATACAGCCGGCCCTAATTTTTTGAGATGATACGATTTTTTTTTACTTTTTTCCGTGCTAATTCGTGAAATCCATGGTTAATTTTGGCTCGATCATGCGTAATCCTAAAAAATCCTGTAACACCCACGAGGTACCATTATGAAATTACCTATCCGTACATTACAACCATCAGAATTTGAAGAGTTCATGCGGTTCCTGGAACGCGCCTACGGACATTCCAGGGGATTTTTCCAGCGAGCGTACCCGCATCTCTATCAACCCACGCCAGAAAAATGCTCCACATACTACGTGATTAAGAAAGAGGGCAAGATTCTCTCCCATATAGGGCTTTACCCCCTCCGGATAGTGACGGCGGGCGTGGAGCTGCCGGTGGGAGGCATCGGCGGCGTAGCCACGCTCCCGGCTGCGCGTGGACACGGTCACATGACCCGTCTTTCGCGACACGTCATTGGGGAGATGCGCGCGCAAGCATATCCGCTCTCGTGGCTGGACGGAGACCGGCAGCGTTACAACGCCTTCGGTTGGGAACTGGCAGCAAGCTTTTACCAGCTGACCTTCTCACGTCGCTCGTTGAGCTGGGGGCAGGCCACACCCACGCCAATTGAAGAGGTACTACCGGGGGAGGCCGTGGAACATATCTCCCGGTTCATGCCCCATCCCCAACGCCGCCCAGAATTAGAGGACCAGTTGCGCAAAGCGGATTTGCGGGTCTGGGTCTCCGCCGCTGGTTACGTCATCGCTCAAGGACAGGATCGGCAACGGATAAAACTGGTAGAGCTGGTCTCTGCGTCTGGCAACGAGATCGGGTTAATTTCCGCCGTGCTGGCATGGAATTTTGGCGAGCAGCTCACCTGGGAGCTCTCCACATGGGATACGGCGCAGCTAGCGCGGCTTATGCCTTACGCCGCCGACTGGAAAGCCCGCGCACAGGGCATGTATCGTATCAACGAGCTAACCCAACTGCTCCAACCGGCGGAGCACTTTTTGCAGGAGCGCGCTGCCGGAGTACGCGATTTCGCCCTGACGTTGGGCATCCGCGAGCATGACCGTCTCACGGCCACCACTATCGCTCTCCAGGCAGGCGTGCTGCAGATTCGTGCTGGACGCCACGCTGCACAATATATGGAGCTCTCTCCCATCACCGCCGCACGGTTGATACTGGGCGGGCCGCCGATTCCAGAGTTATCGTCAATTCCAGGGGGATTGCGGGCGTTATTACCGCTCCCAGTCTACGTCCCACCGCTGGATTACGTGTAGTGGTAAAGTGAGGAGGACTTATGTACATCAATGATTGGACAGCTCTGTTACGCATTGTAGGCGCTGCCCTGATGGGCGCGATTGTAGGATATGAGCGCGAGAAGGAGGATAAGCCGGCCGGCTTGCGCACCATCATGTTGGTAACTACCGGGGCCGCGATGGCAATGTTGATGGCGCAACGCTTACCGACATTCTTGACCATTGAGCCAGAAGTCGCGCTATCCATGAATCCCACCCGCGTGTTAGCAGCGTTGATTCAAGGCGTAGGTTTTCTGGGGGCCGGCACGATCTTTATGCACCGCAGTACCGTTTACGGCTTGACTACCGCGGCGGCTGTCTGGGCAATGGCAATGGTGGGTACCGCGGTAGGCGTGGGAGATTGGACACTGGCGATAACGGGCACCGGGGTGGTCTTCTTCATCCTGCGGATTCTGGGCCGGCTCATGGGGCGGTTTTCAAGTAAATGAACCAGCAGCTGTCGCGGGGAACAGGGCGTTGCTGTTATGCTCATCCCTACTTATTTAGAGGAGCCTGACTATCCCAACAGCCCTGCCCCGACGGCCAGTTCCTGCATCTCTCTGGTGATTTGTTCGCGGCGGATTGATTGTAAATCCTGTAATAGATCGTCTATCAATCGTTCGGCGTTCTGCGAAGCACCTTCCATTAACTGATAACGCGTCGCGTGCTCTGCCGTGGCCGAATCCAAAAGGACCGCGTAAAGAGAGATGGCCGTCAACTGTTCGATTACACGGGTATAGAGGGAGAGCGGATCAGTCTCGACGATAGTATCCAGCTCAATCTCTGGGGCCGCGTCTGATTCAACTGCGGACAACGCCGGAGGGAGCAACCGGGAAATCGTGGGGGCATAGCTGCCCAATCCCTGCGGCGCGGGGTAGATCAAATCCAGCGCGTCCAACTCGCCGGCCTCGTAGCGCGCCAACCATCGCCGCGCCAATTCGACGGCTAAGGAAAAATGTGGCAGCGCGGAAGTCGCCAACGGGCGCGCCCAGCTAAACTCCAGGTCTTCTTTTTCACGCTCCAGAGCACGTTGCGCACGCCCCCCCAAAACCATCCACTCAATTTCAACGGCTGTTTGCTCTTTTTCCGCCGCCTGCGCCAGCGCGTAACGAGCCACCGCGTCATTAAAACCACCACAGAGACCCCGCTCGCTGCCGATCACCAGGATACCAATCTTGGTGGGAGTCGGCGGAGAGTCATTATTAAAATACCGCCGCCAGAGTGGGAAACCCCTCTTCACTGGCAGATGCGCCATCAAGAGCGGGAGTAGACCGTGCAAACACGCGGTATAAGCATGCAACCCGGCTCGGCGTTTCTGAGCCGCCTGCCAGCTACCTAGTGAGATAGTCCGCAACGCGCCTAAAATCGGCTCAACGGTGCGGATGTTATTTAGACGCTCTTTGATACGCTCAGAATTAGTCATTTAGTCAAATCGTCGGATAATCAGTTAGTCGCTAAGCCGCTGAAACGCTGCCACTAATAGATCTCAAAGGAATCCAGCTCCCAAACGGCGATGGCGGCTCCGCCCACCTCAGCTTCGCTGCCTTGCGCTTTGGGGAAAAATGAGGTTTTGCTCTCATCCGAGGCCACCTTGACTTTGGTATGGCAACTAGCGCGAATAAGTCCCAGCACTTTAGAGAGCTCCTCCTCCTTCACGGCGATCATCATCCGCACCTGCGCCTGTCTCAACACCCCCCCGCGGCTGCTAGAAAATGTGGCGGTATGTCCAGCAGAAATAAGCGCGTGCAGTACATCTTCCGCTGCATCCTTGGGTACCACGGCCATTACCATCTTCATCAAATCACCTCTGGTTCCACCACTAGCCAAACAGCCATTTTTTGTTTATCCAACACCCCTCTGATTTCCGTTCGCATCTCATCCGTCAACTGACCGGTGCGGTTAAGCGCCGCGATGGTAGCGGGAATTTCCTTCCGGGCCTGCGCTAACACCGCGAGCTCAAAATCACGCACATTAGCCAATGGCACTTTGTCCAGATAACCTTCAGTCGCCGCGAGCAACATTACCACCTGCTCCGCCAACGAGAGCGGCCGGTGGACGGGTTGCGTGAGTACCCGTTGCAACCGCTCCCCGCGCCGAATCTGCTGTTGGGTTGCCGCGTCAACTTCGGTACCAATCCGCGCAAAACGGGCTACTTCCTCGAATTGCGAGAGCTCCAGCCGTAACGGGCCGGCGAGTTCGCGCATGACAGCAGTCTGCGCCTTACCCCCCACCCGTGAAACTGAACGCCCCGCGTTAATCGCGGGCTTAATACCCCGATTGAAGAGCTCGGTCTCCACCACGATTTGCCCATCAGTGATGGAGATCAAGTTAGTGGGAATGTACGCCGCCAAATTGCCGCGCTGCGTCTCCACAATCGGCAACGCGGTGATAGAGCCGCCGCCTGCCTGGCGGTTTAACTTCGCCGCGCGCTCCAACAAGCGGGAATGCAAATAGAAGATATCGCCGGGATAGGCTTCGCGGCCCGGCGGCCGGCGCAGGAGCAAACTCAACTCGCGGTAAGCATCCGCGTGTTTGCTCAGGTCATCGTAGACAATGAGCACATCCCGGCCCTGATACATCAAAAATTCCGCCATAGTACAACCGGCATAAGGGGCCAGGTAACGCAAAGCGGGCGGATCGTTGGGACTGGAGAGCACCACGGTGGTATACTCCAAAGCCCCCGACGCACGCAAGGTCTCGATCACGCGCAAGGTGGAAGATTTTTTCTGTCCCACAGCGACGTAGATGCAACTCACACCACTATCCGCCCCCTGATTGAGGATAGCATCCACCGCCAGAGAGGTTTTCCCCGTCCGGCGATCCCCCACAAGCAGCTCGCGCTGCCCGCGACCAAGAGGAACTAGAGCATCAATGATCTTGATACCCGTCTGCAAAGGTTCCGCGATCGGCGTGCGCGCCACGATGCCCGGCGCAGCGCGCTCCAGGAAACGATACTCCGTCGCAGCTAGCTCCCCTCTGGAATCCAACGGCTCGCCGAGAGGGTTGACGACACGGCCCAGCAAACTATGGCCTACAGGTACACGCAGCCGTTCCCCAGTGCGAGTAACCAGATCGCCGCCTTGAATTCCCTCATTCGCACCTAGCAGAATCACGTCAATATGCTGGTGCTCTAAGTTCAAAATCAGTCCTTGTACCCCGGTGGGGAATTCCACCAGCTCGTTGGTGGCAGCGCGCGGCAATCCGGAAAGTGTCGCTACCCCATTCCCGATGCGCAAGACGGTTCCCACGTCGTGTAACCGCACCTGCGAGGAGAATGTTCCAAGATTCTCCCGCAACGCCGCTAACAAAATCTCTGGTGAGAATTGGGGACGCGACGCCTTCGACCACGCCGCCAACCGCGCGCTAAGTAGTTCAACTCGGGTCAATTCACTCGCTCCCACACGCACATCCGGCTCAAGCCGCGCAGCCTCTGCCCGCAACGCCTGCAAGAGTCTCTGCACGACGGGTCCCGTCCGCTCTTCATTCATGCGACAACTGCTCTTGCAAGGATTCTGCAACCCCGGCGCGGAGTTCAGTCAACTGCCCGGCGACAGAGTTATCAACTACGATATCCCCTAACCGCACGCGCACGCCGCCGGCCAAGTCCGGGTCAACTTTGACATCCAAATCCACGTTGCGGTCCGCCAACGCCGCAAAGGTACGCGCCAGAGTGCCTTGCAATTCCGGAGTAAGCGGTCGCGCCGTGGTCACGTGCGCGGTGGGCACCCGGTCGCCTAATGAGTTACGGAAAGTTTCCACCCGCTCCATCTCATTACGGCCCATCTCCCAAATGCGCTGGCTGAGCTGCTTGACCATAGTATCATGCAACCCCTCCGGGGAGAGGCGATAAATTACCGCGCCGCTAATATCCAAGACCACGGTCAAGAGCTCGTCCTGGAATTTCTCGGCGGCTTGACGGTGAACTTGGGCCGCATCAGCGTATGCTTCGACCAAAATCCGCTCCGCTTCTTCCTCCGCCGCGTGGATGATGGCCGTATGTTCGCCTTCAGCCTCTTTTTGCGCCTCAGTCATCAACACCGCCGCCTGCTCTGTAGCTCCAGCTAATTTGCTCTGCCATGTAGCGCGTAAAGCCGCGGCTTCCTCCTGATCGGCGTGGGCCTGTGCCAGCAGACGCGCCTTCTCTTCCGCCCGCGCCCGGATATTTTTTAGCGTCGGTTTGAAGAGAAAGCGGGAGAGCAAATAAGCCAAGATCAGAAAGTTCGCTATTTCAAAAATTACCGTCGTTAGATTAGGAATTAGGTCCATCGCGCCTCCTCAACATTCCAGGATACCCCCTCGCTACAGGCTTTATCCAACTACACATGCAGCAGGAGCCGCAAGCTCTCCGGTGCGCCAGAGGCAAAGAAGCGATCGAGCAGCGGGTTGGCGAAGATCAAGATTAGGTAGACCAAGAGCGTGTAAATCGCGGTAGATTCCAAGAGCGCCATCCCGATAATCATAGTGGTACGCGCATCACCGGCGATCTCCGGCTGGCGAATGGTGCCTTCCATGGCTTTGAGCGCCAACCGACCCTCAACGATGGCCGGCGTCAAGGTTCCCAATATGATTCCGATGCCCGGGACGACAATGGTAAGTACGGTGATCAATGTTTCTGGACTCATGTTTTCCCACATATTTTTTAGCTCCTTATTTGATAAGTTAGTGATCAGGGATTAGGAAGGTTTAAGCAGTGCTCGCTTCTACCCCAGAGTTAATATAGACTGCGGCCAGTATGGTGAAAATATAGGCTTGCAGGACGCCCGTAAACATTCCCAACCCCACAAGAGGCAAGGGCGCCAACAGCGGGGCCAATAGCGCGATCACGGCGACTACCAGTTCTCCACTGACGATGTTGCCGAAGAGACGTAAGGTTAAAGATAGCGTACGGCTCAACTGCCCGATTAATTCCAGGGGTAATGTAAGGGGCGCCAAGTAGATCGGTGCGGCCATATCCTTAAGATATTGCCAGGCGCCCTTCTCGCGGATCCCGTAGTAATGTACAGCAAAAAAGAGTATCAGCGCCAACGCCAGCGGCGTGCTGATGTCGGCAGTGGGCGAGGTCAGGAACGGGATGACGCTAAAGTTGTTTGCCAACGCGATAAAGATCGCCAGCGTGCCCAGGAAGGGAATGTATTGAATGGCGCGTTCCCCCATCACATCGGAGAACATCCCCGTCAGCCCCTCCAAGAGCATCTCCAATGCGACGGGTTGCCGCCGGCGGACTACCAAGACTACCGCCATGACGAGGGCCATCAGCACCCAAGTGGAAGTCACGGTATCGGTGATCCAAATATCACCAAAGAGATGAATCACATTCTGTGGTTTAATTGACATAGTTTGCCTACTCCTCCCCTCTCAACCAACCGGTAAAAGCCTGCT
>DUEJ01000073.1 GCA_011192175.1 Thermoflexia bacterium | reverse complement strand
TCCGTGTCTCAGTGATGAACTATCTTTTTTTTAGCGGCTTGGCGTCTTAGCGGTAAGCAGTCCTTTCTCAGGAGAAGCAAGTAATTCACCACGAAGGCACAAAGATTTTAAAACTATTTTTTTCTCTGTGTTCTCCGTGTCTCAGTGGTGAGCTATTTTTTCAGGGAAACCAAATATGAACGCTATCCTCCAGAAGATCCGCGCCGATCTCACCAGCCGCCCCCTCATCAATCTGCTGATCCTGCTCACCATCACCGCCGCCTCGGCGCTCTTGACATTGGCCCTCGCGACATTACTCAACCTCAATGCACCCTACGAGAAAGCCTTTGCAGAACTTAACGGCGCGCATCTCTGGCTCTACTTCGACCGGGAGCGGGTCAGCCAGCACAACGTTCAACGCCTCAGAGAGCTGCCCGGCGTGGAGGCCAGCACCGAATTGCGTTACAGCGTGGAAACAGAAGTACAGATCAATGATGCGCGAGTCTGGGTCAGCGTGCGGCTCTGGCCTCCGGAGCAGCCGGAAGTCAACCGCCTCCTAGTAAACGAAGGGCGATATCTGCAACCACGGCAACTAGAGGTACTGGCGAGCAAAGACCTCCACGACCTCTACGGCTTGCAGGCTGGCGAGACAATTACACTGAACGAGACCGCGCGGGGCAAAATTACCCTCCCCGTCTGCGGGCTGGCCTACAATCCCAGCTGGGACACCTACCGCCACACGCAACCGCCCTACATCTACGTGAACGCCGCGACCATGCAGCGACTTTTCCCCCACGAAGAACAGTGGGATTGGTCGCTGGGCCTGCGCTTGGACGATCCCGAGGCCGTGGAGAGCACCGTCGCCCGGATCGAGACGCTGCTCCACGATAAGGACGCTCTCACCAGCTACACCGATTGGCGCCAGGTCAGGGAATCGGCCGTCTTTGGAGCACAGCTCAACTTTATTTTTCTGGGCGCGTTCAGTTTCTTCGCCATTCTGGCCACCATTCTGGTCATCGCCACGAGCGTCAACTCCACCATCCTCTCCCAATTCAGAGAGATCGGCATCCTTAAAGCCATCGGGTTCACGCAACCAGAGATACTCTGGCTCTATCTGGGCCAGTATCTAGCGCTGGGGATAGTAGGCAGCGCCCTGGGTCTGCTATTGGGGGCCGCACTCTCGCCCTTACCGTTGAAGAACGTCGCCGCGTCACTGAGCACCACTTACCAACCGGCCCTCACCCCCGCGTTGATCAGCGCGGTGTTAGGAGGCGTCCTGCTCAGCGTGCTTGGAGCCACCCTGAATTCGGCCCGCAAAGGCGCGCGCACCAATACCATCCAGGCGATCACCACCGGGGCCGAACCGCCTCGTCAAAAAACGTTTCTGGGGGTACAATTACTAACTAAGGTACAAGCGCCAGTAACTATTATCATCGGAATCAATGATATCTTAGCCCGTCCCGGCAGATCGTTGATGACCGGGTTGAATTTGACATTAGGCGTTATTGGGATAATCTTTGGATTGACTATCAACGGAACCCTAGAACAATACCGGAACGATCCATCTTTGTTGGGCATTAACTACGACGCGCTGGTGACGCGCGAGAAGTTCAGTCACCGCAAGACGCAACATCTATTAGCACAGACGCCGGGCATCCAAGCGAGCTACAGCGAGCAGCTACTGGATGCGGAGAGAGAGACCGGCGAGACATTTCAAATCCGCGCGGTGGAGGGAGAGTTAGCTGAGTTCCCTTTCCGCATCACGGAGGGCAGATTCTTTCGTCCGCACAGTTACGAAGCAATCGCCGGACGCGGTCTATTGGATTGGTTAGCACTGGAAGTGGGAGATCAAGTGACCTTTACGCTCAAAGAGCACGCGCAACGGCCCTTAACTTTCAATATCGTGGGGCAATATCCTGAACCGGTCAACGCCGGGCAGATGTTGCTGGTGGATCGTGCGACCGTGGCGCGGCGGCTCGAGCTGGCGGACCCCCGGCGCTACTATCTCAGCTTCTCACCCACAGCCAATCTCGCGCAGATCAAACGCCATCTCACGCCCCGGCCAGACTCGGACCTTAGCATCACCTTAGTCCAACAGGCGATTCCCGACGCCGTCAACTCCCTGCAACTAGCTATCTTCGCGCTCTCCGCCATCCTTATCGGCATCGCGCTGATCAACGTTTTCACCACCTCCCTGCTGACCGTCCAGGAGAAGCTCAAAACCTTCGGCGTGCTCAAGACCCTGGGCATGACCCCCGCCCAAGTCATCGCGCTGGTGGGCACTACGGCCGGCGCATTGGGGTTATTAGCCACCATCGCCGGCGTCCCGCTGGGATATTGGTTGACCCGGCTGCTCTTCACTACTCTGGCGCGCTCTTACGGGTTCGGTCAAGTGAGCGTAGTGTTGAACAGCCAGCATATCGCGCTCATCTTCCCGCTGATGGTAGCCGTCAGCATCGCCGGGAGCCTTTTCCCCGGACGGCGCGCCGCGCGGCTCTCCATCGTCAAGGTGCTGCGCTATGAGTGAGATCCGCGCAGTGTGGCGAGAATCCAAAGTTTACCGCGTCCTCCTGGTATTGGCCATACTCTATGCGGTGTTGCGACTGGGCGTCCAGGGGCTCTACCTGGCGACGATGTTGACGCCGGAGGCACTGCCAGAGTGGGTCGGCGCGGATGAGCCGATGGTGCCGGCAGATCTCCAGATCTATTTGAATGCTGCCCAACATTTTCAAAATCGGCAGGATTTATATCTGCAAGGCTCATTAACGCGACTAGAAGATCATTTTCCCTACGCTCCCTCCTTTGCCTGGGCATTCACTCCCTTTCTCTATCTATCCACAGCTGGAGTCAGTATCATCCACACGCTGTTACATCTCATAGCCTACGGGATGCTCTTCGTAAAGTGGGGAAGTATTTTCCGAAGTTGGGGATTTACTGAAGTTAACCGGAAACTATTTGAGACCCTCCCCCTATGGCTCATCTTCTCCGCATTCTGGGGGGACCTGGGGTACTTAAATATCTATTTAATTATGACCCTCATCGGGACACTGTTTGTTGAATCCATCATCAACGAGGATTTGAAGTGGTCAGCCCTCTGGGGAGCGCTAATCCTACACATCAAGCCCCATTGGGCTTTTGCGATAGCCGTTCCTCTTCTGTTAAGAAAATATCGCTTCTTCTTCAAGATGGTTATCTTGACCGGGGCAACGTACACAGCCATTGTGGGAATCACAATGCTAGCCGGCAGTGGCACTTACGTCTGGCAACAGTATCACGATTATATTCAATTCCTGGCGCGCCTGAGTCATGATTTCCCCTGGCGCGGACCAGAAGCATCGTTTTTAGGCTACAACCACTCCATTAAACAGATTATCCTCTATCTGTGGGGAATCTCCCCCCGCACATTCCAGTTGGCCACCATAGTGAAGATAGCCTT
>DUEJ01000072.1 GCA_011192175.1 Thermoflexia bacterium | reverse complement strand
GGGGGGACGGGGGTCGGGATGTGGGGGGGCGGGCTGGTTATTTTCTCCTACATTGTATTCGCGATACTCTTTTCTCAAGGTTTTATCAAGCTATCAGTGAGTGTGGAGCCTTTGTTGCTCTCAACTTGGGTGTCAGAGGGAGCCTCTTTTGTGTTGATAGTGTTGATAGTGTCTGTGCTCCTTGGGCTTTTAGCCGCGATTGGCAGGCCGTGTTGGTTGATATCAGCGCGAGCAACCGCCAATTGCGGCAACAAACCGCGCGGCTGCAAGCCGCTACCCGTGTGGCGCGGGCTGGTTCATCAACCCTAGACCCGGTGAAATTAAAAACAGAGTTAGTTGACACGCTCTATGATGAATTCTCTCCCCTGGGGGTTTATTTTGTGGGTCTGTACTTGCTCTCTGCTGATAAAACTGTGGCTACGTTGCGGATGGCGGCTGGGGCTGCGGAGCGAGAGCCGCCGGCAGTGGGAGAAAAAATAACGGTGGCTGAAGATTCCGCTGTGGGTTGGTCTCTGGCACGCCAAGAACCGCACTTGATAGTTACCCCGGAGTACTCGCAACTGGCGCTGCCATTGCTTTCCCGGGAACGGTTACTAGGTGCTCTGAGCATTTATGGCGAGCAGTCTGCGGCTTTGAACGAGGGCAGCAAGGAGGTCTTCCAGACTCTGGCCGATCAGGTGGCTATGGCGATTGATAATGCGCGGCTTTTTACTCGGACGGAGACGGCATTAGCGGAAGTCCGGGCTGTACATCAACATTATCTAGTTGAGGAGTGGCGAAAGTATCTATCCTGGAAACCAGTGACCCGCTTTGACTACCTCCGACCGGGAGAGAGAAGCGTAGCTGCGGAGCAGTTGCTTGAGGCGCGGCAACGGGCTAGTGCTAACAGGCAGATTGCGAAAGCGCAATCCACCAGGGGGGAGAATGCACCGCAGGATATTTTGGTGGCGCCATTGAAATTGCGGGAGCAGGTTATTGGCACGATAACACTGCATGATCCGGCGCGGCGTACCTGGTCTAGCGAGGAGCTCACCATGATGGAGACTGTCGCCGAGCAGGCAGCGCTAACGATTGAAAACTTGCGGCTAATGGAGGTTACCCGGCGGCTGGCGGTACGCGAGCGCTTAGTGCAGGATATAACTACCCAGATGCAGCGCGCCACTGACCTTGAGTCCTTGATGCGCATTACTTCGCAAGAGCTATTGGACGTCTTAGAAAGTTCCCAAGTGCATGTGGAATTAAACGTAGCGGCGGAACGTGGGTCCGGAGCAGAGGAGAGCGAAGATGTCTAATGATTCGCTAGTTAAGCCACGAGAGCCAGGTAAGCCGCGCCGTTTGACCATTGGCTTGCTAACCTATGGGGGACACGATTCTGCCAGTCAAGATCTCTGGGCCGGCGTGGATGCCGCAACCCGCGATTTGGCACTGAATTTAATTACCTTCCCTGGGGAACCTTTACATTCCCCGTTTGAGTTCGTGGCGCAAGCCAACGTACTCTATGATTTGGTGAGCGCGGAACGGTTAGATGGTCTGGTGATCTGGGGCGGTGTATTGGCGCACTACGTGGGCCTTGCGGAAATAGTGGCGCTCTATGAGCGCTATCAACCTCTCCCCATTGTAAATCTTTCATTGCCCTTACCGGGCATCCCGACGTTGCTTTTTGATAATTACCAGGGTATGTATGCGGCCGTCGAACATCTCATTGTGGCGCATGACTACCAACGAATCGCTTTCGTCTGTGGGCCGGAAGGGCACCCGGAGGCGGAAGAACGTTACCGCGCCTACCGCGAGGCGTTGGTTGCATACGACCTGCCTTTTGATCCTGCGTTGGTGCGACCGGGTAGTTTCGGTAAAGGGGTAGGCGATGTCGCAGTCCAGCACCTGTTGGCGCAAGGGATTGAATTTGAGGCGCTAGTAGCAGCCAATGATCAGATAGCCCTGGACGCCATAGCGTACCTGCGCACGCAGGGCTTGCGCGTGCCCAGGGATGTAGCCGTAGTGGGTTTTGACAATCGACCTGAAACCAATTTTAGTGCGCCGCCATTGACTACGGTTGCGCAATCGTGGCGCACGTTGGGACGGCGAGCGGTGGAGCTCTTGGGGGACGCCTTCCAGGGGCGAGTATTGCCGGAGCGCAGCGTTATCCCCACGCGACTGGTGGTGCGGCAATCTTGTGGCTGTCTCTCCACGTCTGTGCGTCAAGCCGCCTTGGCGCCAGTGGCCTTGACTCCAGTTTCTCTCTCCGAGGTGCGTGAGGAGCTGTTGGTGGCGATGCAGGAGAGTGCCGCTAATCATTCTCTACCGGCCGGTTGGCCCGCGCAGTTACTACAAGCTTTCTTGACCGAGCTATCGGGGGAGGAGCCTCCCGGCCTTTTCTACCAGACCCTGAGTGAACTGTTGCGTCAAACGCTGACTGGGGGAGAGCTCTTGCACTGGCAGGACTTGATAACCGTTATGCGCCGTTATCTGCTCCCTTGTCTGTCGGGGGAAGAGCGGCAGCGGGCAGAGAATAGCTGGCAACAGGCGCGGGTGGCAATTGGTGAATACCTCTATCGTCAGCCGGCCTCTCGGCATTTGCAGTTGTATCAACAGGAGGATAGCTTGAATGAGGTTTCCCAACGGCTACTCGACACCTCAGAGCTAACCGAGCTGATGAATTTAATAGCGCAAGAAGGAGCCGCGCTCAACATCACCCGCTGTTACCTTTCCCTTTACGAGCGTCCGGAGACTCCCAGCGCGGGGGCGCAATTACTGCTGGCTTATGATGAAACGGGGCGCAAAGAGCTGTCTCCGGCAGGGCAGCCCTTCGCCACGTATCTGTTGGCGCCGGATGGAATTTTACCGGCGAGTTATCATCTGGTGGTAGCCCCGCTTTACTTTCATGATGAGCAATTAGGCTTGGCGCTCTTGGAAGCGCAGCCCTCGCGCACTGAGTTGTATCAGCGGTTACGGGGGTACCTAAGCAGCGCCCTGAAAAACGTGCTCTCTTTGGAACGTTTGGAACGCCGCGCCACCCGAATTCAGACCGCGAGTGAAGTTGCGGGTGTGGTGAGTACAATTTTAGATCAGGAGATGCTAATTCAGCGAGTCGTAGAGTTAGTGCGTGAACGGTTTGAGCTCTATTACGTGGGACTCTTCCTGGTGGAGCGTACCGGGGAGCGACTGGGAGAACGGAAGCAGTGGGCGGTCTTACGCGCGGGAACCGGCGAGGCGGGACAGAAAATGTTGTCTCTCGGCCACCGCTTGGCAGTCGGCGGAGATTCCATGATCGGTTGGGCAGTGGCCCAGCAAGAAGCGCGGATTGCATTAGATGTAGGGCAAGAACCGGTCCGCTTTGATAACCCGCTTCTTCCCGCCACTCGTTCCGAAATGGCGTTACCGCTGCTCAGCCGTGGTCAGACTATTGGGGCCCTGACCATTCAATCCACGGCAGAGGCAGCTTTTAATACTGAAGATATCAGTATTTTACAGACGATGGCGACACAGGTGGCGATTGCTATTGAAAATGCGCGGTTATTCAAGGAAGCGCAGATAGCCCTGGATGAGATGCGGGCTACTCAGCGCCGCTACGTACAGCAATCTTGGCAGCAACACCTAGAAGATGCGCCGGTCTCTGCTTATACAGTGGCGCGGGCGGGAGTTAGGGTACAGGATGATGAGAGCTGGCAGCGAATTTTGCGCTCGTTGCCCCGAGAACAGGTGACAACTGCGATTACTGCCGGCCCGGATGGCGAATCTCACTCGCTGCTTAACGCCCCGTTGACTGTTCGCGGTGAGGTAATCGGTAATCTCCTCCTCCAGGATGAGAACGGCGAGCGCCGCTGGAGTGAGGCAGAGCAAGATTTGCTCGGCGCGGTTGCCGAACGGATGGCGCAGACTGCCGAGGGCTTACGGTTGTTGGATGAAACCCAACAGCGCGTTACCCGGGAGCAACTTGTAGGGGAAATAATGGCGCAAGCACGAGAGACGTTGGACGTCAAGACGGTTTTGCAGACGGCTACGGATGATCTCTATCGAGTATTGAAGTTGGAAGAAGTAGTTATTCAATTGGTAGCGGACAGTTAGTTGCGGGATGACCCGGTGGTCAGAAAAAGTAGGGGGAGCGGTTTTTATGGCTAATGATGGTGAGCGCGTGGCCAGGGCGAAAACAGTGCCTTCGCAGCAGCAAGCTGTCCCTGCCGGCCTGTGGGTCTGGCGACAGGACTTGGTGCGGGGGATACTGCGGGTGCTGGTGGTGCTGGGGGGGCTGGCAATGTTGGGGGGCTCCCAGGAGGCCTATCTGGAACAGATGTATTGGCTGATCCCCGTTTACGTAGGAGCATATACGTTACTCCTGTTAGTTACTTTCTGGCCTAAGGTACCGTATGCCATGCAGGTCTGGATCCTATTGTTGTTGGTTTACGGATTAGGAATTTTAGGTTTGTATGAGTCCGGCCTGAGTGGTGATGGGCGGGTTTTCCTTTTAATTCTACCCTTCTTGGCGGCGGTATTCCTGGGGCGACAGGCGGGAACCGGGGCATTGATTTTCGTGCTCTTGAATCTGGTAGCTTTTGGCTGGGCATTTTCTACCGGAAAACTATACCTCTCCCCGGAAGTGCAAGCAAATACGGCCGACGCCACAGCCTGGATGAGCGGAACTATTGTGTTTGGGATGTTGGGCGCGCTCTTAGTCATCTCGTTGAACTACTTGTTGCCGCGTTTAGCCAGTAGCTTGCAACAGAGCCGTCACTTGACCTGGGAGTTGGAGATACGCAGTAAACAGCTGGAGCAGTGGGTGGCAGAGCGCACGGCTGATTTGGAGCGGCGCTCAATGTTGCTGGAGACGGCGGCGCAGGTAGCACGGGAGGCCGCGGCGATTCATGATGTGCGGCATTTGTTAGCCGTGTCGGTTGACTTGATCTCCGCAAAGTTCGGTTTCTATCATGCGGGACTTTTTCTCGTCGACCCGTTGGGAGAGTATGCTGAGTTGCGCGCGGCTTCTTCGCCGGGTGGGCAGCGGATGTTGGCGCGTGGTCACCGTTTGCGGGTTGGTCAGACCGGGGTGGTGGGCTATGCTGCCGAACAAGGCGAACTGCGTATCGCTCGGGATGTGGGTAAGGATACCAGCTATTTTGATAATCCGGATTTGCCGCAGACGCGATCAGAGGTCGCTCTCCCGTTGCGGACGCGGGAACGAGTAATTGGGGTACTGGATGTCCAATCTACCCAGCTGGATGCTTTCTCGGAAGAGGATGTGCAAGTGTTACGTACTCTAGCGGATCAGCTAGCGTTGGTGGTCGCCAATGCGCAACTCTACCAGCAGGTGGAAGAGCGGTTGGCCGCGGAACGGCGTTCCTACGGGGAGTTGAGCCATGCGGAATGGCGGGCGTGGATGCAGGGACAGAGAGCGGTAGGCTTTATCCGTAATCAACAGGGTCTCTCCCCGACGGATAATTTGTGGCGGGCGCGGATGGCAGCGGCCGTGCGACAGGGCGCTCCGGTGGTGGATAGCGAGGATAAAAGCGCTCTGGCGTTGCCGATTCGTGTGCATGATCATTTGATCGGCGTGATTGATGTGCGGAAGCCCAAAGGGGCCGGCTCTTGGAGTGAAACCGAGCTGGTAGTCTTGACTCGGTTGGGGGAACAGCTGGGTGTGGCGCTGGATAGCGCGCGCTTGCACCAAGAGACTCGCCAGCGCGCCGAGCGCGAAAAATTGATCGGCGATATCATCACCCGGGTGCGGGCCTCAACCGCCGTAGCACAGGTCTTGCAATCCACAGCGCGGGAGATAGGGCGGGCGATGGGGGCTGAAAGCTGGATCTGGTTGGACGTTGAGGAAGAGGATCACGGGGGGTAGCCAATGGCGCTTCAAGAGAGCAGCGGGAGTGAAAGGATGCCTAATCAGCGGGGACAGAGATTTTGGTTGGGAGTTGTACTGGGGGGACTCGCGTTGCTGATGACGGCTTGTCTCTCTGGAGAGGGGGAGCCAATTGCTCCGCCTCTGGAGATGGAAGAGCTTACATTACAATTACCGTGGGTGACACAGGCACAATTTGCCGGGCATTACGTGGCCCTGGATAAAGGCTGGTACCGGGAAGAGGCCATTGACCTGACTATTGAACCGGGCGCGCCAGATATTTATTCCCCCGATACGGTATTGTCGGGGAGAAGCGATTTTGGCATCATCATGTTATCTGATCTAGCTCATCTTATCTCTGAAGAGGAGGCGCCGTTAATTAGCATCGCGCAGATCCAACAAGAGAACGGGTTACTGTTGCTGGCTAAAAAATCTTCTGGTATTGAGACGCCGGCCGACTTTGTGGATAAGCGAGTGGGAGTCTGGTTGGGTTCGTGGGAAACACAGTTCAACGCTCTGTTGGCGAAGGAAGGGCTTTCGCGGCAAGATTTTGAGCTGGTGGCGCAATCATACGAGATGACGTCATTTATCGAGGGGGAGTTGGATGTGGCTTCTGCCATGATCTACAATGAGTACCATACCGTTTTGGAGAGCGGCCTTAAAGCAGAGGAATTGAACATCATTGATTACGCTGATTACGGCCTGGATTTTCCTGGGGATACGCTCTTTACCACGTGTGAGATGGTTGAACAACGCCCGGATCTCGCAGTGCGGATGTTGCGCGCCACTTTGCGCGGTTGGGAATATGCGATTGAGCATCCTGAGGAGACTGCGAGGATTGTGATCAAATATGACCAGACGGGCACCCAGGTGTACGCACACCAATTAACGATGATGGCAGAGATAGCAAAATTGGTACGTATCAATACCGTGCGGCCCTTGGGTTACACAGAGCGTCAGAATGTGCAACAGATGCTCAATGCGCTGGCTACCTACGGGGTAGTAGCGGAAAACTTGGTGCCGGAACAAGTGTACACTGATGAAATTTGGAAAGAGGCGCGGCTTGATGCGCCGCAGTGAGGCGCGGAGTAAGGGGGAGAGGCCATGATAATTCGTTTTCTCCGGCGTTTTTCTGTTCGACAGCGCATCTTGACGGGTGTAGCAATCCTGGTCTTGGTGATTGCTTTCGCGCTGACGCTTATGGTCAATCAGTACTCCTCTGAAAATGCGTTTCTGCATTTAGCGGACGTAGATTCGCAGGTAGATCGGTTATTATTGGGATCTGCTGCACAGATAGCCTCTTCGCGGATGAATTTGTTACGTTACACGGAAGACCTGGTCCCTTCTCCGTATGAGTCCCTGGATGAGCTGGGACAAGCCCGCGACTCATTGCTTCGGGCGCAAGAGCTTGCCGCGGAAAAATCGCAGAAGGCAGAGATCAATGTAGTGCTGCGGGCTCTCGCTGATTATGAAGTGGCTATTCACGATATCGAAAAGCGGCGGCAGAGCGCCCCAGGAGTCTCAACAGCCGGGTTAGAGCACGACGCGCAACGGTTGAGCCGCGATACTGGGACACGTATCGCACTGATCGTAGCAGCGAGTGAGCAACGGGTTGCCAATATGCGGGTTGAGAGGCAGGTTATATCACAACGGCGGTTATGGGGCTTACTGGGGTTCTATTCATTGTTGGGGGGAAGCATAGTGATCTTTGCTTTCCTGGTAGAGTGGTCTATCACGCGGCCGATCATTGAACTGCGTAAGGGTGCCGAAGCATTTGGCCGGGGAGAATTGGAGATGCAGTTACCCGTCGCGGCTACGGCCCAAGATGAATTGAGTGCCCTGACCCACTCTTTTAACCAGATGGCCTCGCAGCTGGCCCATTCATATCGTCTGTTGGAGGAGCGGGTTGCGACCCGTACTCAGGAACTGGAAGAGCGCTCTATGCACCTGGAGGCGGCGGCTAAAGTAGCGCGGAATACGGCTTCTATCCGTGATGTGGGGACTCTGTTATCTACTAGCGTGCAACTTATCTCTGAACAATTTGGTTTTTACCATGCGGGTATTTTCTTGTTAGATGAGCAAGGTGAATCCCTTTTCTTGAAGGCGGCTTCCTCGGAAGGAGGACAGCGGATGTTAGCGCGCCAGCATAAGTTGCGGGTGGGACAGGGCATTGTGGGCAGCGTGGCGCTGCACCGTGAACCGCGTATTGCTTTGGATGTAGGGGCAGACGTGGATTTCTTTGACAATCCGGACCTCCCTGAAACTCACTCGGAGATGGGGTTGCCATTGTTAGTGCAGGGCGAGGTGCTGGGCGTGTTGGATGTGCAATCGAAGCAGCGGGATGCTTTCTCTGATAAAGATGTCAACGTTCTCCAGACTATGGCTGACCAGTTGGCGCTGGCGATTGAAAATGCGCGTTTGTTGCGGAGCAGCCAAGCGGCGCTGCAGAACCTGGAGCGGTTGTACGGAGAGCAAAGTCATGCTGCGTGGTGGGCGCAGTTGCATGCTCGCTCATTTGTCTATCACTACGCTGGCGTAGATGTGGTAGCGGAGGATGAACGCCCGCTCCCCGCCGCGTCAGCAACCCGTAATTTGAAGTTAGATATCTCCTCCCGGGGCTTGCGGTTAGGGACGTTGCTTTTGCAACGCGACGCGGATGCTCTGGACTGGACAGCTGAAGAACGCGCGACGGTGCGGGCTACGGTGGCCCAGCTAGGCCCAGTCTTGGAGGCGGCCCGTCTGTTTGAGGATACGCAACGCCGGGCGCACCGGGAGTCAACCATCCGTGAAATCTCCGATAAAATGGGGGCTTCATTTGATCTTGAGACTGTTTTGCGCACGACGGTGGAAGAATTGAGTGTCGCCCTGGGAGCCGGCGGCGCGCTCGTTGAACTGGGTCTGCCGCAAGAGGAGCAGTGATGCCGAATATAGCACAGCAGGATACCCTCCCCGAGATAACAGTTGAAGCGGATATTGCACAACAGGTTTGGCGTACCGGTGTGCTGAACGTGTTGCTAACGGTAGTATCCGTTGCTGCTGTCCCACCGATTGCACTCGTCGTCAGCAAGGCTATTCGTTATCCTGAACAATGGCCGGCGGCATTGGTTTTCCTGGCGATCTATCTATTCGTAATCGGGCTGGCGGTCTTCCGGCGCTTGGAGCCTCGCCTGCGGGCCTGGGGCTTCCTGGTTGTAGGCTACGCGGCTGGGTCGCTGGCCTTCGCGCGGGGCGGATTGGCGGGTGATGGGTCAATGTATCTCTTGGCATTGCCGATGCTGACTATGATCCTTGTTGGCATGCGTTCCGGCTTGATTATGACCGGCATCAGCGTGTTTACTTTTGCCGCCTTCGCCTTCACCGCCCAAATAGGATGGTTGGAGAGATGGCTGGTCAGATTGGATAACTCTCTGGAGCTCACAGATTGGGTGAGCAAAGGCACTACCTTCGCGATGCTGTTGCTAGCAATGATAGTGTTGCAGTGGTTCTTCAGCCGTTTCCATACCCAGACTTTGCAAGCCTCGCGGGAGCGGACGGCCGAGCTAGGTCAGGCACACGCGCTCTTGCAGAAACAGACGGAGGAACTAAGCCGGCGGGCGCAGCGGTTCGAGGCCCTCGCGCGTATCTCTCGGGATACGACAGCGTTGCTAGAGCTGGAGAATCTGCTGCAACGCACAGTTGCGTCAATTAAGGAGCAGCTTGGTTTTGAGGCGGTGGCTGTCTACCTGGCCGATGAGTCAGACGGTGAGATTAGTCTACGCGCTATGGCTGGTGCTCTTGCGCCTGCGCTCAGGATAAACGCCGCCGAAGTGCGCTTGGAGCAACTGGAGGTCGTGACGCAGGTAATTTTTAGCGGCTCGTTGCGTGTTATTCAACCTTCCGTAAAAAACCTGGGGCGACTGGTGCTCCCGCTCAAGATACGAGATCAGGTTATCGGTGCGTTAGCCGTACATCCCTGTGGACAGGCTGCCTTCAGCGCTGAAGATATCGCCGCCTTGCAGCTGCTGGTCGCCCAGATCGCCACCGCCATTGAGAACGCCCGTCTCTTCAGCGAGAGCCAGGCCAGCTTGCGGGAACTGAACGCGCTCTATCGCCAATACACGGTGGGAGCCTGGGAGGAATACGTACAATCCCAATCGGAGGCTATGCGCTATTCCCATGGGAGCTTGCAGTGTTCAACCGCAACGTGGCAGGCTGCTTGTGAGCAAGCCTACGCATCGGGTGAAGCGGTGGCCTTTACAGGAGACGCCGGTGCTGGCGAGTCCACCAGGTCATTGGCCGTGCCGGTCATCTTGCGGGATTTGTCCCTCGGGGTGCTGGGCTTTCACCGGCCGGACGAGGCTGGCGCGTGGCAACCGGAGGAGATCGCCATGGTGGGGATGATCGCCGACCGGCTGGCTCTGGCGGTGGAGAACATTCGGTTGTTGGAGGATACTCAACGCCGGGTGCAACAGGAGCAGCTGGTCGGACGGATGACGGCGCGCTTCACGCGCTCTCTCGACATGGAAGCCGTGCTGCGGACTGCGGTGCGCGAACTGGGCCAGTTGCCCCAGGTGTCCCAGGTCTCTGTCCACGTGGGTTCTCCGCAAGCGTCGCCGGCAGCGAGTGAGAGAGAGGAGGCTTGATCATGCACTGGCAGTATGTCTCTTATGCGCTACCTTTGTTCGCAGCAGCGGCTATATCGGTGGCCGTCGCCGCCTTCGCTTGGCGGCGACGTACCGCGCCGGGGGCCACAGCGCTCGCGTTGCTGATGCTAGCTGCGGCTGAATGGTCGCTGGCGTATGCCTTGCGCCTGGCCAGCGTCGACTTGCCGGCCAAAATCTTCTGGTCCCAGGTACGCTACGTGGGCATCGTCGTCACTTCAACGGCGTGGTTGGTCTTCGCGGTGCAGTACACCGGTCGCGGGGTTAAGTGGCTGACACGCCGGGGCCTGGCCTGGTTGGCAATCGAACCTCTAGCGGTATTGTTGTTAGTCTGGACTAACAAGTATCACCATTTGATCTGGACCAATATCGAATTGGAAAGCGTCGGTTCGCTGTTGATGTGGCGCGCGTCTCATGGCGCGGCGTGGTGGGTACACACAGGGTATTCTTACTTGTTGATTCTGCTCGGCGACTTCTTGATCATCCAGGTCTTCATGCGTTCACCGCGCCTTTACCGTGAACAGGCTGGCGCTCTATTGCTCGGTATGTCGGCGCCGCTGCTCGTGAATGTGTTGACTACCTTCAATTTGATTTCCACCCCCTTGGATTTGACTCCCTTTGCTTTTGTAGGCATGGGACTGGCATTGGCCTGGGGAATTTTCCATCCCCGGCTGTTGGACATTGTGCCGGTGGCGCGCGAGGCTATTATCGCCGGCTTGCACGACGGCTTGATCGTGTTGGACATGCAGGGCCGTGTCGTGGAACTCAATCCGGTCAGCCAACAGCTCCTTGGTCGTCCAGCTAAAGAGGTTATCGGGCAGCTGGCGGTTCAGGCGCTATCCAGCTGGCCCGCCCTGGCGGTGCATTGCCATGACGCGCGTGAGCGCGAGAGGGAGGTGGAGATTGTCTTGGGTGAGGAGGGGACGCAGCGCACTTTCGACCTGCGTATCTCTTTCCTACGCGACTCTCAGGAGTACGTCACCGGGCGGCTGATAATGCTGCGTGACATCACCGAGCGCAAGCGGGCGGAGGAGGCGCTGCGGCGCGGAACTAGACGCCTACAGCTGGCCGCCGATGTGGCCCGTAGTGTCGCCGTCACACATGGGCTGGAGGAGCTGTTGGACCACACCGTCAATCTGATCCAGGACCGTTTTGAGTTCTATCACGTCGGCATCTTTTTGCTGGATGAGCGGGGCGAGTATGCTGTTTTGAAGGCCGCCACCGGCGAGGCCGGTCGCATGTTGTTGGAGCGCGGGTATCAGTTGAAAATGGATGAAATCAGCATTATGGGCCGCGTTATCAGCACCGGTCAACCCAGTATTGCTCTCGACGTGGGTGCTGACGCCGTACATTTTGAGCACCCGCTGTTGCCGGAAACCCGTTCGAGGATAGTCTTGCCGTTGCAAGTAGGGGGACGGGTCACCGGCGTTTTGGATGTGCAGAGCCGGGAGCCGGCGGCCTTTGATGAGGACGACATGGTGGCGTCGCAGGCGATAGCCGACCAATTGGCCGTGTTCATCGAAAACGCCCGGCTGCTCCAGGAGATGGAACAAGCCTTGCGTGACCTGGAAGTGGCCTCTGGTCGTTATACTGCGGAATCGTGGGCTACGGTTGCCCAGCGGCGTGACCGGCCGGGGGGATACCGTTACAGTCGCGCGGGCATCGAGCCGGTCACCGGGGGGCGCGCGGAGGCGCAGGACGGCGAGCCAGCTGCCGGCGGTGTTCTGGCTGTGCCTATTACCTTGCGAGACCAGGTGATAGGCATGCTTGATCTGCGTTCTGAAGGTGAGAGCTTCTCCCCAGAGACGGTCTCGCTGGTCAAAGAAGTGGCCGCCCGTCTGGCGTTGGCTATGGAGAACGCCCGTCTGTTAGAGGATGCCCAGCGCCGGGCGCAGCGGGAACAGCTCTTGCGGGCGGGTACGGCGCACATGCGCGAATCTTCGGATATGGAAACCGTGCTCAAGACGGCGGCGAATGAAATGTACGCGGCGTTGGAATTGGATGAGATTGTGCTCCGTTTGACAATCGGGAATGATGAGTGATGTGGAAATATACTGAGCCCGCTCGTGATAGGAACTATTTGAATCTGGGAATCATGCGGGTACGTTTCAATTCGGCTAAATTTCTGGTTACGTGTTGCGTAAATCTTTTCCAGCTAGAACGCGTAATACGCAATGGCGTAAGTCATTGTGGGCAGCGCCCCCTGGACGGAAGAAGATCAGGGCTGGGGGGAGATGTTCACCAAGTAGTTGGCCCCGGCGCTGGAAAGCATGCGGCTCTCTGCGGATGCCCGGCAGCGGGTTGCCAGGGAACACTTATTGGCTGAGGCCACGGCCCGGATGCGCGAACCGTTGGACGTGCAGATAGTGCTCAAAACAGTCCCGCAGGAAATGTACGGGGCGTTGGGTTTGCACGACGTCACGGTCAGTCTAGGCGAGCAGCCTGCTGCGGGGGAGGAGGAGCTTTCATGAATTTATTTTCTGTAACGCAACTACTACAATATGGTTTCTGGTTCTTCGCTCTCTTAGAATTCGTTCTGGCTCTCTATGTACTCTTGCTCAACTTTAGACATATTGCCAATTGTTATACCAGTCTCTCCTTGCTGATTGTGGCGTTTAACAGTTTTGCTATCGGAGGGATGTTACGGGCGACGGATGTGACCCAAGCGACTTGGCCGACGTATCTTTTAGCTGCTACTTCACCCCTGGTACAGGTGGGGGTCTTGC